>CAZJZQ010000063.1:10131-20208 GCA_964550535.1 uncultured Rhizobium sp. | reverse complement strand
GACGACATGGTGGCCTCGAGCCTGAAATGGTCGGGCGGCTATGTGTGGGCCTGCAAGAACTACGATGGCGACGTGCAGTCCGACACGGTTGCGCAGGGCTATGGCTCGCTCGGCCTGATGACCTCGGTGCTGATGACGCCGGACGGCAAGACGGTGGAAGCCGAAGCCGCTCACGGAACGGTGACGCGCCACTATCGCGCCCACCAGAAGGGCGAGAAGACCTCGACCAACTCCGTGGCTTCGATCTTCGCGTGGACGCGCGGCCTCGCGCACCGCGCCAAGCTCGACAACAACGCAGATCTCGCGAAATTCTGCGACACGCTGGAAAAAACCGTGGTCGCCACGGTGGAAGCCGGCTTCATGACGAAAGACCTGTCGCTGCTCGTCGGGCCGGAACAGCCCTGGCTGACCACCGAAGGCTTCATCGAGAAAGTGGCGAACAACCTGCAGGAAGCGCTCGAAAAAGCGTAAGGCGCATCAGCCGCGTGATTTGAAGACGGGCCGCAGGGAAACCTGCGGCCCGTTTTGTTTTATGAGGCACGCAGGAAAAAGTTAGACCGCCGGCGCCAGCGCCTTGAGCGCAGCGCGGATGAGTTTGGCTTCGGCGGCGTCTTCGCCGAGATCGCGGGCGGCCTGCGCCACGGCGCGGGCGGCGTCCGACTGGCCGTAGCCGAGATTGACCAATGCCGAGACCGCATCAGCGCGCGCGCCGGCGGCCGGCAATGGCGCTGTGGCCGTGGCGCCTCCGGGGCTCGCCGCGAACAGCCCCATCGGCGGCGGCTTGCCCCGGAATTCGGTGACAATGCGTTCGGCCAGCTTCTTACCGACGCCATGCGCGCGCGAGATTCCAGCGGTGTCCGACAGGGCGATGGCGTCCATCAGTTGCGCGGGCGGCAGGGTATCGAGAATGGCGAGAGCGATGCGCGCGCCGACGCCGGGCGCATCCTGCAACCGCGCGAACCAGGCGCGCTCCTCGCCGGAGGTGAAGCCGTAGAGCTTGATGGCGCTTTCCGACATCTGGGTTTCGACGAACATCTCCGCCGCCTCGCCCACTGCAAGCTTCTGCAGGGTGCGCGAGCCAGCGTGCACGAGATAGCCGACGCCCGCGACGTCGATCAGCGCCTGGCCTTCGCCAATGGCTGCGATGGTTCCGCGAAGTCTTCCGATCATGCCTTCAATCTTTCGGATGCGACCGGCCGGTGATGCGCGGCGCAGATGGCGACGGCCAGCGCGTCCGCCGCGTCGGCCGTCAGCTCCCCGCATTTCGGCAACAAGCGGCGCACCATGAACGCCACCTGGGTCTTGTCCGCCGCGCCGGTGCCGACCACAGACTGCTTCACCTTGCGCGTTGCGAACTCCGCCACCGGCAGGCCCGCCGCCGCCAGCGTCGCCAGCGCGACGCCGCGCGCCTGGCCCAGCAGCAGGGTGGAGCGCGGGTTCATATTCACGAATGTCTCTTCCACCGCCGCCGCGCCCGGTTCGTACGTGATGATCGTGGCGCGGATGCCGGTGGCGAGCAGCGCCAGACGCTCCGCCATTTCGGCCTTGGGATCAGGTTCGACCACGCCATGCGCGATCCATGACAGGCGCGGCCCATCCACGTCGATCACGCCCCAGCCGGTGTGGCGAAGGCCGGGGTCGATCCCCAGAATACGAATCACCTGCGACATGGCTTACCCTTGCAGAACTCGAACGATAGGTGAACGCTTCGCGTTAATATCCCGGAAACCGTAGGCGTCGAGCCTGCGCAGCATGGCCCATCACCCTGTCAGATTCACCCGGCGCGGACTGGCGCTCGCGCTCGCGGGCGCGGCGATCGCCGTTCAGACCGCCACCGTTCAGGCCGCGCGCGCCACGCCGGTTGCGGCGTTCCCCTCTTCCTTCGCGCTCGCGCGACTGGGCAAGGACGGGATTGTCCACATCGGAGCGAAAGAGCACGCGGAATGGGAGGCGATGCAGGTTCGCCTTGGCGGACTCATCTCACGCATCGAGATGCTGCAACCGTCGAGCATGCTGGGCGTCATCGCGCCGGAAAATGACGGCGGCGCCAGCAGCATACGGGCGGCGCGGCAGATGGCGGCGGATGCGGGCTTTGCCTTTGTCGCACTGTATTCAACGCATGACGGGCTGCGCAGCTACACCGCCTACAACAACTGGGCGAGCAAGGCTTATATGAGCCTGCGGCGGGCGCTGGGCCCGCGCGACCGGGCGACCGGGGAAGCGCACCTGCTCGACGTGAACAGCGGCTTGCCGGTTCTGTCGGCCTATACGGACGCCTCATCGCGCCATCCGTTCAATGTCTTCGACGGCCGCAATGTGGAGCGCGACACCATGCGCGCTCTCACCTCCTCCGTCGAGCGCCGTTTGCAGGCGATGGCGCGCCCTGCCTTCGAGGCGCAGGCGTCCATCGCGGACTGAACGGTTCAGCCGCCTTCCGGCAATCAATTCCATCGGCGCAGCCAGAATGCGCGTTGAAGCCGCGAACGAGACGGTTAAGGTCGGCCTCCGACGTTTTCCGGAGGTCCGCCCATGCGCCGCGCCGTTCTGATGTCCAGCGTTTCCCTGTTTGCCGGGCTGTTGTTCGCCTGCTCCGAATCTGGAGACGACCGGCCGCCGGAAGCGGTGATCGACGCGAATGTGAGCGCGGTTCTGGCGAGCAATCCGCTGTTGCTGGAATGGCAGGGCGAGCATGGCGGGTTTCCGCCCTTCGCCAGCGTGAACATCGCGGACATGCAGCCCGCCATCGAAGCGGGGATGGCGGCGGAGCTGGCCGAGATCACCGCCATCGCGGACAATCCCGCGAGACCGACATTCGCGAACACCATTGGCGCGATGCAGCGCGCGGGCGAGCCGTTGAACCGGGCCATGGCGATCTATGGTGTGTGGTCGGGCAACATGTCGTCGCCGGAATTCCGGGAGGTGCAGAACGCGCTGGCGCCCAAGCTGGCCGAGCATTCAACGAAGATCATCCAGAACGAGAAACTGTTCGCGAGGATCGCAGAACTGCATTGGCATGATGACAAGCGGGATCAGATCCCGGAACTGAAGAGGAAGCCGAAGCTGACGCCGGAAGAGTCGCGCCTGCTGAAGGTGACTTTTGACCGGTTCCAGCTGAACGGGGCGAGCCTGGATGCGGACGGCAAGGCGCGGTATGCGGCGATCAACCAGGAGCTGGCGGAGCTGCACACGCAATTCTCCAACAAGCTGCTGGCGGATGAGGAAGGCTGGGTCACGTATCTGACTCCGGCGCAGCTGGGCGGGTTGCCGGCGGATTTCATAGCGTCGGCTGCGGCAGCCGCGACGGCGCTGGGCAAGCCGGGAGAATATGCGGTCACTAATACGAGGTCTTCGGTTGACCCGTTTCTGACCTACTCCACCAACCGGGCGCTGCGTGAGACGGTGTGGCGCAACTTCTACAATCGCGGCAACAATGGCGACGCGAACGACACCAACGCCATCATCGCGAAAATCCTCCAGCTGCGGCGCGAGCGCGTGAAGCTTCTGGGCTTCGAGACATACGCGCACTGGCAGATGAAAGACAACATGGCCACCGATCCGCAGCAGGCTATCGACCTGATGGAGACGGTGTGGCGCGCGGCGGTGGCGCGATCGGCCGAGGAAGTCGCCGACATGCAGGCGCAGGCGGATTCCGAAAGCGCCGGCATCAAGATCGCGGCGTGGGATTATCGCTTCTATGCCGAGAAGGTGCGCAAGGCGCGCTATGACCTCAACTCCGACGAGGTGAAACAATACCTCCAGCTCGACAGGCTGCGCGAGGGCATGTTCTACGTCGCGGGCGAACTGTTCGGCTTTGACTTCAGGCCGGTGGACGATGGCTCCATTCCCGTCTGGCATCCTGATGTAAAAGTGTGGTCGGTGTCGGACAAGGCCGGCGGAACACATGTCGGATACTGGTATCTCGATCCCTTCGCGCGCACCGGCAAACGCTCCGGCGCGTGGGCGACCACATACCGCGCGCACTCGACGTTCGAGGGCAAGGAGACGGTGCTGGCGTCCAACAACTCCAACTTCATCAAGGGCGCCGAGGGCGAGCCGGTTCTGGTCAGCCTGGACGACGCCGAGACATTCTTCCACGAATTCGGCCACGCCCTGCACTACCTGTCGGCGAACGTCGCCTATCCGGGATCGAATGGCGGGGTGCGGGACTATACCGAGTTCCAGTCGCAGCTTCTGGAACGCTGGCTGCTGACTGAGCCGGTGATCAACAACTATCTGGTGCATTACCAGACGGGTGAACCGATCCCCGCCGCGCTGGTGCAGAAGATCCGCAACGCGGATACGTTCAATCAGGGCTTCGAGACGGTGGAGTTTCTAGGGTCCGCGATCATGGACATGCGCTTCCACATGATCGATCCCGCCAATCTCGACGTGCAGGCGTTTGAGCGCGACGAGTTGGGCAAGCTGGGCATGCCGGAGACGATCCCGATGCGCCACCGCTCCACCCAGTTCGGGCACATCTTCTCCAGCGAGGGATATGCGGCGGGATATTACGGCTATCTCTGGGCCGACGTGCTGACCTCCGATGCGGCGGAAGCATTCGCGGAGGCGCCGGGCGGTTTCTACGACAAGGATCTCGCGAAGAAGCTGGTCGGCCACCTGTTCGCCCCGCGCAACGCGGTTGATCCAGCTGAAGCCTACCGCGCCTTTCGCGGCCGCGACGCCACGAGCGACGCACTGATGCGGGACCGGGGATTTGCTCCGCAGGAGTAGCCAGCCCTCCCGGCTGCAAAAACAAACGCCCGCGCCGCTGGCGCGACGCGGGCGTCTTCTTTTGGCTGCGCTCTACTGCCGCGGCGCAGGCGGGGCGGTGTAGGAGCCCTGGATATTCTGTTTCACTTCCAGCGGCGCGCCGATGTCGAGATAGACATTGTTCGCTTCGCTGTATTGCGGCCAGTCGATCAGACCTTCGACGCTGGGATTGCCGGTCTTGGCGAACTGCGCCCAGACGGTCGCGGCTTCGTCCGCGACCTTCATGTCTTCATCATCGTGAGCCGATACCGCCTGCGTGCAGCCGCCGCCGCGCGCGAGGAAGAGCGTGGTCGGAGACTTCAGACCTTCCGGCACCGCACCGAAAACATAGGTGAGTTCGAGGCCATGAAACGCGACGCAGCCCGGCTCCTGACGCCAGCCAGCGGGAAGCTGGGTGAAGTTGTAGGTCCAGGTGGGCGCGCCCGAAGCGCTGTGCAGATTGGCCATCATCGGCACGTCCAGTTGCAGCGAACGTTCGCCGGCGTTGGCGCCGACGATGAGCGGCACCTTGTGTTGTTTGCCGGCGGCGAACATGGCGTTGACCGGTTCGGGCAGGACGTGGCCGTCGACAACGATGTTGGCGCGGAAGCCGACGTCTTCCTTGCCTGCGGTTTCGACCAGTTGTTCCCACGGGGCGGCGCGCATGGCGGCGAGGACGTTCGCGTCTTCCGCGATGCCGAGCGCGGCCACAAGTTTCTGGCCGCGCGCTTCGGCGTCGGCGAGCGTGGTGGCGCGCTCCGGCGTAATCAGCGCCGAACCGCTTTCGACGATGGCGCGGTGGAACAGGCCAGACGTGAGCGGCGTGGTCATCTGCGAGATGACTTTGGTGCCGCCGCCGGATTCACCGAAGATGGTGACGTTCGCCGGATCGCCGCCGAAGGCCGCGATGTTGTCGCGCACCCATTCCAGCGACGCCTTCAAGTCCAGCGTGCCGTAATTGCCCGAACCCGTACCCGATTCAGCGGACAGCGCGGGGTGCGCGAGATAGCCCATCGGCCCCAGGCGGCTGTTCACTGTGACCAGCACTACGCCTTTGTTCGGCAGAGTCGGGTGGTTGTAGGTGGTCGAGCTGCCGGTGCCGGTGGTGAGACCGCCGCCATGGAAGAAGACCATGACCGGGCGCTTCTCATCCGCGCTCGCCGCCGCAGTGACGACGTTGAGATAGAGGCAATCCTCGCTGATCGCGGTGTTCATGCCCATGCTGCTTTCGCCTTGCGGGCAGCGGTTGGGCCATTGGGTGGCGTCACGCTCGCCTTCCCAGGCGGCGGCGGGTTGCGGCGCTTTCCAGCGCAGGTCGCCGGTCGGCGGCGCCGCGTAGGGAATGCCGCGATAGATGTAGGCCGTCACGCCGATGTCCGTCACCGTCTCGCCTTTGACGGCGCCGGAAGCGGTCTGGACAACAGCGCCGATGGCTGCGGGCGCCGTGGCCTGCGCATCTGGCGTTGCGGTTTCGTTGCCGCAGGCGGACAGAAGCGCGATGGCGCTGACAAGCGGAATGAAGGTTCTGGACATTTCACTACCCCGTTCAGTCATGTGTGATTGTTTTTGGTGGCGCACGCTAACGCCAACGCCCAGGCGGCGCTATCCCCGCCGCCAAAACCTTCCGATTTTTTATTTTCGATGCGCGGGCACCGGTTGCAGCGCAGCATGAAGCGAAACTGCTTCTCCCGATATCCAGCCGGGAATTTTTTCCGGGAAGCCGCCGTTCTGATTTTCGGTCATGGCGACGTCAAAGCGCGGAAGATGAAATCGCGCGGCGCATTCATTGCCGCGAGCGTCGCTGTTGCGCTGTCCGGCCGATGCGCTCAGGGCGTCTTCTTGCGCGTCCGCTTCAGTTTTTCCGGCGGGCCGTGAAACCAGTCGATGACATAATCGAAAGCGTCCTCGTCATCGACGCCTTCTTCTGTCCGGGTGCGGTTGCGTACCGAGTAGCCGCGCTTGTGAACCAGTTCGCGGTCGCCGGAGATGAGGTGGTGCCAGTCGTGCAAATCCTTGCCTTCGTGCACGAGGCGATAAGCGCAGGACTGCGGCAGCCAGTCGACCTCCGATACGATCTTCGGCGTCAGCTTTACGCATACCGGCACGAATTGCTTGCGGTTGGGATAGTCCGTGCACTGGCACGTCTTGCCGTCGAGCAGCTTGCAATGGAGGCCGGTGAAGTAGGTGTCGCCGGTGTCCTCGTCCTCCAGCTTCACCAGACAGCACTTGCCGCAGCCGTCGCAGAGGGATTCCCACTCCGCATCGGACATCTGGTCCAGCTTCTTGGTTTTCCAGAATGGAAGGTCGTGCATGGGGCGTCGTTAGCGGATCGCGGGAGGTTGCGCCAGCGCTGGTGCGGTGTTGCGTGACTCCGTGAGTGGGGGCGGCGCGCGCTATGCGGCGCTGCGCGGCGGCCCTCTCCGTCACGCCGCGAAGACGCGGCGCGCCACCTCACCCTGCTTCGCAGGGGGAGGACGTTTCGCTCTCAGAACGGGTCCTTCAGGATGTCCTGCCATTCGGGATGCTTTTCCAGCGTCGCCTTGGTGAAGGGGCAGAGGGGGATGACTTTCAGGGCGCGTTGGCGAACGTCGTGGACCATGAACTCAACCAGCGCCTTGCCCACGCCCATACCGCCCAGTTCTTTGGGTACGCCGGTGTGGTTGATGATGAGGATTTTCTCGCCAGCCTTTGAATAGGTCATCTCGGCTTCGGGCTTGCCCGGTATGCGCGCGACGTAACGGCCGCTGGTTTCGCCTTCTTCGCGGATGATCGGAATGTCCATGGCGCCCTCGGCTTCTGTTCAGGCCTGCTGTTGAGCGGCGACCCTGCTCCAAAATTCCGCAGGCGAAAAGCGATCAATCGAACAGGCTGTCGATCTCGGCCTGCGAGATGGCGCCGGGCGCGACGGCGGCGGAGGGAGCGGCTTTGGCGGGGGCGGCCTCCGCACCGTTGATGACGGCGCCGAGGCGGGCGATTCGCTCGAAGATCGCCGTGGCGCGGGGGACCAGCGCGGGGGCGGCGGCAGGGTTGGAGGCCAGTTTCACCTGTACGATAGCGACGGCGACATCGATCTCCCGGCGGGCGGATTCGAAGTTCTGGCGCACGGCAGGACTTGCCGCCTCCCACGCGGCGATGGCGAGGTCCTTGTCGCGGAAGCCGGTGATGCGGAAATGCTCGGGATAGTCCACCGGCCGCCAGTCGAGGATGGTGTCAGCCATGTCCGGCATGTCGGCCAGCGAGCCGATAAGCATGGCCACTTCGTTGTAATGGTTCAGGTAATCCGTCGCCAATCCGGTCACCGGATTGATGTTCGCGGCGGCCAGCACGCGCGCGTCCAGAAATGTTGCCGTTTGAGAACCCAAACCCGCCTCCCTCCGGCCGACGCTGGAGAGGTATGATTGACAGAGCCTTACAGTTCAGGGTCTTCCACAAGGAAATCCGGCGCCGCAGACGTAAGACCGGGGCGCAGGGCCCGGGTTCGCCAGCGCCCTGAACTGGGCTAGTGAGAAGTGCTTTCCGGGGAGTCCGATGCCAGACCGCCTGTTCTTCCTGCTCGCCGCCGTCATCGCCGGATTGATGGTGTTCGTGGCGCTGGAACCGTACAAGGACCGCGCGCCGAGCGGGCCGCTGAGCGGCGGCGGGCGCAGCGCGGAAGACATCACCGTGCGCGGCCCGGAACTGAGCCGCCTGCGCGGGGCGGAGTTCGGAACCATCCAGATCGACAAGCCGGAGAATGGCGAGGCCATCCTGCGCATTGTCCGGTTGCCCGATGAGGTGTTCGAGGACCCGCGTTCGGGCCCGCATCTGGAACTGGCCGAGGACATGGAGTTCACGTTCGAAACGCGGCCGCTGGAGATCACCATCGAGGCGCGGTCCGTGGGCGACCTGCCGGCCGAAAGGTTCGAGGCGAATTATATGGCGCGGCCGGGCAATGAGAGCGGCTGGAAGTCGTTCCCGCTGACCCGCGATTTCGCGACCTATACGTTCAGCTATACGCCGCCGCCGCGTGGCGCAAACCTTGGCTATGACTATCTCGGCATCCGCCCCGGTCTGGGCGGGACGCGGGAGGCGATGGAAGTGCGCTCGATCCGCTTCCGCGCCGTGGGGCCGAAAAACCTGTCGGCGACGCAGAACACCCTGCCCTAATCCGCCATTCGCGACTGCTACTTCGCGAAGCTGGCGACGGCGGCGATCACCTTGTCCTGGTCGGCTTGCGACAGATAGGGGTGCATCGGCAGGGAGAGGACACGGTGGCGGATCGACTCCGTCACCGGCAGGCCGCCCGGCGCCCTGGGATAGATCGCATAGACATCCTGCATGTGGATCGGGATGGGGTAGTAGATCGCCGTGGGCACGCCCTGCGTTTTCAGGTGCGCGGCCAGCGCGTCGCGGTCGTCATGCTCGATCGTGTACTGCGCCCAGTTCGAGAAACCGCCATCGATCACTTTCGGCACGCTGCGCACATGCGGGGCGAGGCCTTTGGAATAACGCGCGGCGGCCTGGTCGCGGCGTTGCAGTTCGCCGGCGTAGATTTTCAGCTTCTCGGACAGGATCGCGGCCTGGATCGCATCGAGGCGGGAGTTCATACCGACGCGCATGTTGAGATAGCGCGGATCGTTATCGTATTTGCGCGCCGCCATGTCTTCGGCGCTGGCCTTGCCGTGGATGCGGACGGAATCGATGAGGCCGGCTAGATGATCGTCATTGGTGAGCACCGCGCCGCCATCGCCATAGCAGCCGAGCGGTTTGGCGGGGAAAAAGCTGGCGGTTGCGGCGTCCGCCCAGTCCAGCGGCTGTTTGCCGTTGAGGGTGCAGCCGAAGCCCTGCGCCTGGTCGGCGATGAGTTTGAGACCGTGCTTTTTCGCGATCGCGGAGATGGCGGGGTAATCAGCAGGCTGGCCGAAGAGATCGACGGCGATGATGACTTTCGCCTTCAGCTTGCCTTCGCGCTTCACCGCCTCGATGGCGGCTTCGAGGCTGGCGGGGTCCATATTGTAGGTGTCAGGCAGAACGTCGATGAAGACGGGGCTCGCCCCCACCAGCGGCGCGACTTCGGCGCTGGCCACGAAGGTGAAGGACGGCACGAACACCGCATCGCCCGGACCGACGCCCCACGCCATCAGCGGCAGTTGCAGCGCATCGGTTCCGTTGGCGCAGCCGAGCGCGTGTTTCGCTCCGGCGAAAGCCGCGAGCGCCTTCTCGAAGTTCACGACCTCGGGCCCCATGATGAAGCCGCAGGTTCCGAGGACGCGGGCGATGGCGGCGTCGAGCTGGGGGCGGATCTGGTCGCGCTGGGCGGCAAGGTCGATGAAGTTCATGGGGCTACTC
>CAZJZQ010000063.1:0-10121 GCA_964550535.1 uncultured Rhizobium sp. | reverse complement strand
CTCCACAATATCGCCGGTTTCTGGCCCCGCAGAGGGGAACGCGCAAATCACCGTTACGCTGCAATCTGTAACGCATGACGCAGGACGTGTGGCGGGCGGTCGCATGGGGGTGATTCACCCCTCCTCCGTTTTACGGGGGAAGAGTGATCCGCGCATTCCACGCCTCTATCGTCTCGCCCTGCTCTGTCAGATCAATCACGCCCCAGGCGGCGGTGGCGAGTTTCGGAGGATGACCGGCAGCGTTGGCGGCGGCGAGCGCGAAACGGGCGATGCCGTTGGAAGTGACGATGAGGTGATCGCCCGGCGCATTGCGCAACGCGTCGAACAATTGTTGCCAGTTGGCGATGAGGGCTTGCGGGTCGACGCGCCAGTCGCGGGGGGGGATCATGTCGCGCTCCCACGCCTCCAGCGCGGGTTTGCCGATGCGGGCGATGACCTCATCCTCGGGCCGGTTTTCGTCCGGGCCGTAGTCGATCTCGCGCAGGAAAAGTTCGTTGAGCGGTTCAGGCGCGCCGGCCTGCTTCGACAGAATGGCGGATGCGGTTTCCCGCGTGCGGCGCAGAGGGCCGGAGCGGGCGGTGGCGAAGGCGATCCCCTGCGCCGCGAAATGACCGGCTAGCGCCGCCGCCTGGTCCCGGCCCGAGGGCGACAGCGGCATGTCGGTGCGGCCGCCGACCCGGGTGACAATGTCGCCCTTCTCGAATGTGTTGCCATGGCGGACGATGTAGAGTTTCGCGGTCATGGCGCTGGAATGGACCATAAATTCCGGGCTGTCATCGGGCGGATCGCCGTCCGGGCGCGGGGCCTTTGTTGACGGGCGGGAAACATGTAGCGGTTATGGGATAAAACCAGCCGCACGCCCAAGCAGAACGCCCGGAAGGCGCACCATGACGACCGACACAACCGAACGCTTCATCCTGCGCATGACATGCCGCGACGATGTCGGCATCGTCGCCGAGGTTTCGACCTTTCTGGCTCAGCGCCATCTGTTCATCGTGGAGAATGCGAATTTCGGCGATCCGGATTCCGGCCTGTTCTTCATGCGCGTGGTGTTCTCGCCGCGCGCCAATGGATTCACGCTGGCCGGATTCCACGAGACGTTCGGCGTCATCGCACAGAAGTGGAACATGGAGTGGGAGGTGCGCGATGCGCGCGTGAAACCCAACGTGCTGATACTCGTCTCGCAATCGGATCACTGCCTCAACGATCTGCTCTATCGCCAGCGCATCGGCGCGCTGGCGATGAATGTGCCGGCGATCGTGTCGAACCATCTGACGTGTGCGTGGCTGGCCGACCGTCACAATATTCCCTACTATCATGTGCCAACGCAGCGGGACGGCAAGGCGGCGGCCGAGGCGCGCATCCTTGAAATCGTGGACACGATGAAGGCGGACCTGATCGTGCTCGCGCGTTATATGCAGGTGCTGTCGGACGAGACGTGCCGCAAGCTGGCGGGGCGGTGCATCAACATCCACCATTCCTTCCTGCCGGGGTTCAAGGGCGCCAAGCCGTATCATCAGGCGTATGATCGCGGCGTGAAGCTGATCGGCGCGACGGCGCACTATGTGACGCCGGATCTCGACGAGGGCCCGATCATCGCGCAGGCCGTGGAGCCGGCGGACCACACGCACTCGCCCGAGACAATGGCCGCAATCGGCCGCGACACCGAGGCGCGCGTTCTGGCGCAGGCCGTAAAGCTGCATACCGAAGGCCGCATCTTCCTGTCCGGCGCACGGACGGTGGTGTTCAGGTAGGGGTGTTTGTGAGCGTTGCCGCTCGTCCTTCGACGGACGTTCGCTTTGCTCACTGCTCAGGATGAGCTGCAACACAACGGGTGGTGGTGCGCGCAGTTTCTCGTTCAGGCCGCCTGAGCGCCTGGGATGCTGTAGCTCTTGGCCCATTATGGAGGGCCGGGGACGCGGGATGACCGCGCTTGGTTGGTAGTGGTGGGTAGTGGATGCACGATGCATCCCGCGTCCCCGTGATCGTTCTATGGCCAGCCTCGAACAGGAGATTTTTCACCTCCCTGACGTTGTAGCGCCGGCGGCGTGCAGGCCGGAGGTGTCCGCCTCTGGTCCCGTGCTCCAGCGTTTCGTTAGGACGCTGGAGCCTCACGCTCGATCACATCACCTCCGCGGCCGTTGGACATCGCGACTGCCCTCCATGCGGAGGTGATGTGCGCAATATAGGCGGGGTGCGAAGGGGTAGGAGAAATGAGGGTCTATCCTGCGGTTTTGTTTTTCGGATTCCGGCGAAGGATTTGATTTCGTTCGGGAAGAAAATTCGGGACTGTCGAACTTATCCTTCGGTTGCTCGCAATCCTTGGATGTGACCCACAACGATAACCCCACGCATCCCCGGTGCAGGCCGGGGATGCGGGTAGAGAGAGTCGCCTTGGGGCTTGCCCCCTCCGTCTCGCGCCTAAGAAGGCGCGATCCACCTCCCCCGATTTCATCGGGGGAGGAAAGAGATAGCTGCTTGCAAGGGTTTTTTTTCCTGCTGTGGCGGGCGTTTCGGTCTCATGGACTTTTTAGGGGTTATCTGGTCTATCCGTCCCGGATTTCGACCGAAACTGGCCAGTGAGAAGCAAGCATGACCGGCAAGATCGTCACCGTTTTCGGGGGTTCCGGATTCGTGGGGCGCAGCGTGGTTCGCGCCCTGTGCAAGCAGGGCTGGCGCGTGCGGGTGGCGATGCGGCGGCCGCATCTGGGCGGCGACCTGAAACTGGCCGGCGATGTCGGCCAGGTGCAACTGGTGCAGGCCAATGTGCGCAACCGGCTGTCGATCGAGCGGGCGCTGGACGGCGTGGACGCTGTCGTGAATCTGGTGGGTATTCTTTATGAGCGCGGCGCGCAGTCCTTTCAGGGCACGCAGGCGCTGGGCGCGCGCAATATCGCGGAGCTGACAGCGAGGAAGGGCATCGCGCAGCTGGTCTATATGTCGGCCATCGGCGCGGATGCGGATTCGCGCTCGGCCTATGCCCGCACCAAGGGCGAGGCGGAGGCTTCGACGCGGCAGCATGTCCCCGGCGCGATCATTCTGCGCCCGTCGATCATTTTCGGACCCGAGGACGGCTTCTTCACGCGCTTCGCCGAGATGGCGCGGATGAGCCCCATCCTGCCGCTGATCGGCGGCGACACGAAATTCCAGCCAGTGCATGTGGGCGATGTGGCGGACGCCGTCGCGGCGGCGCTCAGCAAGCCGGACGCGGCGGGCAAGACGTTCGAGCTGGGCGGGCCGCGCGTCTATACGATGAAAGAGCTGCTGGTTTACATCACCAAGCAGATCGACCGCGCGCGCCTGTTGTTGCCGTTGCCGGCGTTTCTGGCGCAGACGATGGGCTATGTGATCGGCGCGCTGTCGCGGCTGAACCCGTTCTTCGGGCCGCCGCTGACGGGCGATCAGGTCGAACTGCTGAAGCATGACAGCGTGGCGGCGGCGTCGCTGCCGGGTCTGGCGGCGCTGGGCGTCACCAATCTGGAGACGGTGGAGCTGATCGTTCCCACCTATCTGTGGCGGCACCGCCCCTATGGCCAGTTCCACACGCCCGGCTTCGAGGATGTGTCACGCGTGGATGCTTAGGCGCCTTCGCTGCGCCTGGCGATCTGGCGGCGGCCCCCGCCGCCACGCCCCCTCCCTGAAGCGGTGGAGGCAACTCCCACGACAATGCCGATGGGCGGGCCCGGCTTGCTGGTTTCCTGTGCTGGGTTACCCTCCCCTTTGAAATGCGCGGGAGGACGAGGGGCATGGACGGGATCTGGGTGGACTATGCGGGCATGAACGCGGGGGAAATCGCGATCTGGCTGCTGATTTCGACGGCGGTTGGGGTGCTGGCGCGGATGATCGTGAGGGGCCGGGTGATTCTGGGCCTGTGGGGCGACGCGGCCATCGGACTGATCGCTATTTTCGCGGTGGGGACCGTGATGCGGGCGCTGGATTTCAATCTGGCGTCGTGGCTGGCGGAGACGGTTCCGGCGGTGTCGGGCGTATCGCTGTGGCTGGATATCGCGATCTCGGGCTTCGTGGGCGCGTTGCTTATCCGGGTGGTGTTGAAGCCGTTTACCTGAGGGCTTCCCTGCCCCGCGCTCGTGGTTCGGCGGACACGCGCAAGTGCGCGATGCTCACCATGAACACTCAGGAGGGATTGGCCTACCCGCCAAAGCCTGCGAAGTGGATGGCGGCGAGGCCGGCGCCGCCGACGAGGATGCGCCACCAGCCGAACAGGGCGAAGCCGCGCTTCTGCACGAAATCCAGCATCACCTTGATGACGACGAGGCCGAAGACGAAGGACGCGCCGAAGCCGACAGCGATGACGCCGAGATTGTCGGGCGAGAGCGCGTCGCGGCTTTCCCAGATGTCGAGCACGAAGGCGCCGACCATCATCGGAATGGCGACGAAGAAGGAGAATTCGGCGGCCGCGCGCTTGTCGATGCGGATCAGCATCGAGCCGACGATGGTGGAGCCCGAACGCGAGACGCCAGGCACGATCGACAGAAGCTGGAAGAAGCCGACCAGCAGCGATTTGTGGAGCGGCAGTTTCATCGCGTCCATTTCAACGGGCGCGGGCGCGAGACGGTCGATCACCAGCAGGATGACGCCGCCGATCAGCAGCGACCAGCAAATGATGGCGGGGTCGGCGAACAACACGTTCTTGATGAAGCCGTGCAGCAGGAAGCCCGCGAAAATGGCCGGCAGACAGGCCAGGATCACCGACAGGGCGAAACGGCGGGCGCCGGGGTCGGTGGGCAGCGAGATCAGGACGTTCCACAGCCGGCTGAAATAAAGGACGACCACCGCGAGGATCGCGCCGAGTTGGATCACCACGGTGAAGGTGTTCCAGAACGGGGTTTCGAGGCCCATCGCCGTCTGCGTCAGCAGCAAATGGCCGGTGGAGGAGACGGGAATGAATTCCGTCAGCCCCTCGACCAGCCCGAGCAACAGGGCCTGAAGTATCGTTTCGGTGTCCATCGCCGCTCCGCAGGCCCCGGTATCGAACCGCCACAGTGGGACGGCCGGGTCAGGAAATGCTTACTGAATTCGCGTTTACGGCGTTCTGAGCATGCTTTGCGCCAGACAGCCACCGGACCATACACGAACCAAATGGTTCTCATATGTGATGATCTTTACGCCTGCACGCCCGTTCGACGGACAAAAATTACCACATAAGAACCAATAGGTTCTTATTTTGGGAATATCGCTTGTGTGCGAAAGGTTGCGCCCGTATTTAGCCAGCACCGAGGGTCAACATAAAAACGGATCGCGCAGGCATTTCCATGGCGCAACAACGCATGCTCACTTTTGTGACGGTGGAGCAGGAGACGCCTGAAAAGCGCGCCGCCCGCGACCGCAAAGGCGATTTCCACGAGATCTACGCGGAATATATCGAGGCCAAAGCCAATGAGCAGGCTTCGCGCTGCTCGCAATGCGGCGTGCCCTTCTGCCAGACGCATTGCCCGCTGGGGAACAACATCCCGGACTGGCTGATGCTGACCGCCAACGGGCGGCTGGAAGAGGCGTATGAGGTTTCCGCCGCCACATCGAACATGCCGGAAGTGTGCGGCCGCATCTGTCCGCAGGACCGCCTGTGCGAGGGCGGCTGCGTGATCGAGCAGTCAGGCCATGGCAGCGTCACCATCGGCGCGGTCGAGCGGTACATCACCGATACGGCGTGGGAAAAAGGCTGGGTGCGGCCGATCCGTCCGGTGAAGGAACGCGGGCAGTCGGTGGCGATCATCGGCGCGGGCCCGGCGGGCCTGTCGGCGGCGGACCAGCTGCGGTCGGCGGGCTACAAGGTGACGGTTTATGACCGGCATGACCGCGCGGGCGGCCTGCTGATCTATGGCATCCCCGGCTTCAAGCTGGAGAAGGAAATCGTCGACCGCCGCACCAAGCGGCTGGCGGATGGCGGCGTGGTGTTCAAGCTGGGCGTCGATATCGGCAAGGACGTGACGCTGGCCGAGTTGCGTCAGACGCATGATGCGGTGCTGATCGCCACGGGCGTTTATAAAGCGCGCGAGATGACGACGCCGGGCGGGAACGCCAAGGGCGTGCACGCGGCGCTGGATTACCTGATCGCGTCCAACCGCAAGGGCCTGGGCCTTGATGCGCCGGAGTATGACAGCGGCGTGCTGAACGCGGCGGACAAGAATGTCGTCGTCATCGGCGGCGGCGATACGGCGATGGACTGCGTGCGCACGGCGATCCGCCAGGGCGCGAAGTCGGTCACCTGCCTCTATCGCCGCGACCGCGCCAACATGCCGGGCTCGCAGCGCGAAGTGGCCAACGCCGAGGAAGAAGGCGTGAAGTTCGACTGGCTGGCCGCGCCGCGCGCCGTGCTGGAGAAGAAGGGGTCGTCCGCCAAGGCGGTGCGCGCGATCCGCATGCGTCTGGGCGCGGCGGGTCCCGATGGCCGTCAGGCGCCGGAAGAAATTCCGGACGCGGATTACGATGTGAAGGCCGACATGGTTATCAAGGCGCTGGGCTTCGATCCCGAAGACCTGCCCGCGCATTTCTCCGAATCCAAGCTGGCGGTGAACCGCTGGGGCGGCGTGAAGGTGGATTACCGCTCCATGGCGACCTCGATGGAGGGCGTGTTCGCCGCCGGAGACATTGTACGCGGCGCCTCGCTGGTGGTGTGGGCGATCAAGGAAGGCCGCGACGCGGCCGCCGGGATCGAACAATACTTGCGCGAGAAAGCCAACGCGCTGGCGGTCGCGGCGGAGTAAGGGCGATGGATGTCTACCAGATCTCGGTGGACCTGAAGCCCGGTGTTCGCGACATGGAGTTCGCGGGCGCGCTGGACCGTTATCTCGGCGGGCTGAAGGCCGACGGAAAGATCGAGGGCTGGCGCGTCTTGCGGCGCAAGCTGGGTCTTGGTCCGGCGGCGTGGGGCGAGTGGCAGGTGCTGATCGAAACGCGCGACATGGCGCAGCTGGACGCGGCGTTTCATGACGCGTCGGCGCGCACCGAGCCAGTCGAGAGCGCGCATCATGGCGTGAATGCGCTGGTGTCGAATTTTCAGGCGGGTCTGTGGCGGGATTTCCCCGACACGCACCGCCAACAGGGACAGGAGCGGTTCTGATGCGCCGCCCCTTCTCTTCTTCTGAGTTTCTCGCCGTGGAGATCGTCCCATGACGGACAAGCCGCAATGGACTGAAGAAGCTGGTCAGGACTGGCTGCGTGAGTACACCGAGCAGCGCGACCGGTTGATCGCCTCGAACGCGTATGATCCCGCGGACGAGAAGGACTCGTGCGGGGTTGGTCTCGTCGTACAGATCGACGGCACGCCGCGCCGCGAGATCGTGGAGATGGGAATCCGCGCGCTGAAAGCGGTGTGGCACCGCGGCGCCGTGGACGCCGATGGCAAGACCGGCGACGGCGCGGGCATCCGCGTGGACGTTCCGCAGGACTTCTTCCGCGACCAGGTGCGCGGCATGGGGCACACCGTTTCCGGCGACGTTCAGGTCTGCGTGGGCCAGGTCTTCCTGCCGCGCACCGACATGGGCGCGCAGGAACAGGCGCGCGCCATCATCGAAACCGAAGTCGTGCGTTTTGGTTTCTATATCTATGGCTGGCGTCAGCCGCCGATCGACACGTCCGTCATCGGCATGAAGGCGAATGCGACGCGGCCCGAGATTGAGCAGATCCTTTTCACCGACCGTCTGGGCCGGGATGAACAGGAACTGGAGCGGGCGCTGTATGTCTGCCGCCGCCGCATCGAGAAGAAGGCGCGCGAGGCGGGCATGGGGGAGCTGTATCTGTGCTCGTTCTCCGCACGGTCGCTGATCTACAAGGGCATGTTCCTGGCCGAGGACATCGACAGCTTTTACCTCGACCTGAAGGACAACCGGTTCGTTTCAGCGGTGGCGATCTATCACCAGCGCTATTCGACCAACACTTTCCCGCAATGGCGTCTGGCGCAGCCTTTCCGCATGCTGGCGCACAATGGCGAGATCAACACGGTTTCGGGCAACATCAACTGGATGAAGAGCCACGAGATCAAAATGGTCTCGAACAATTTCGGCGACTATGGCGACGACGTGAAGCCGGTCGTGCAGGCCGGCGGATCGGATAGCGCCGCGCTGGACAATGTGTTCGAGTTGCTGGTGCGCGCGGGGCGTTCGGGGCCGATGGCCAAGACGCTGCTGGTGCCGGAAGCGACGTCGCAGGACGAGACGATCATGCCGCACAGCCATCGCGCGCTGTACGCCTACGCCAACTCGGTGATGGAGCCGTGGGACGGCCCAGCCGCCCTCGCCTGCTTCGACGGACGCTGGGCTGTGGCGGGGCTGGACCGCAACGGCCTGCGCCCGATGCGCTATGCGCTGACCGAGGACGGCGTGCTGGCCGTGGGTTCGGAAGCGGGGATGTGTCCGCTTGATCCCGAGAAAATTCTCCAGAAGGGCCGGATCGATCCCGGCGGCATGCTGGCCGTCGACGTGAAGGAAGGCCGCCTGTTCCACCATCGCGAGATCATCGACACGCTGGCGGGCAAGCATCCGTATGAAGAGTGGCTGGCGAACGTGGTCGAGCTGGAGCCGCTGATCGGCCCCGGACCGGAAGCGCGCCTGTATAACGACCGTGAAGAGTTCCAGCGCCGTCAGCGCGCCGCGGGCTTCACGCTGGAAGATGTCGAGTTGATCCTCACCGCGATGGGCGAGGACGGGAAGGAAGCGATTGGCTCGATGGGCGACGACTCGCCGCTGGCCGTGCTGTCCGACCATTACCGTCCGCTGTCGCATTTCTTCCGGCAGAACTTCGCGCAGGTGACCAACCCGCCGATCGATCCGCTGCGCGAAGAGCGGGTGATGAGTCTGCGCACGCGGTTCAAGAACCTCGGCAACATCCTGGCCGAGGACGAGACGCAGACAAATGTGTTCGTTCTGGAAAGCCCGGTGCTGACCAATGGCATGTATGACCGCATGCTGGAAACGGTGGGCGACAGCGTCGCCATCATCGACTGCACCTTCGTTCCGTCCAAACATGCCGGCGATGGCGAGGCGTTGAAGGCCGCGATCCAGCGTATCCGCGAGGAAGCGCGCGTGGCGGTTTCATCCGGCCGCAGCCAGATCGTTCTGACGGACGAGAAGCAGGATGCGCATCATGTCGGCATTCCGATGATCCTCGCCGCCGGCGCGGTGCATTCGTGGCTAGTGAATCATGGCCTGCGCACGTTCTGCTCGATCACCGTGCGGTCGGCGGAGTGCATGGATACGCATTACTTCGCCGTTCTGGTGGGCGTGGGCGCGACCTGCGTGAACGCTTACCTGTCTCAGGAGACGCTGGCGGACCGCCATGCGCGCGGCCTGTTCGGCGAGATGACGCTGGGCAAGGTGGTGCTGAACTACAAGAAGTCGATCGAGGCGGGGTTGCTGAAAATCCTGTCGAAGATGGGCATCTCGGTCATTTCGTCCTATCGCGGCGGGTATAATTTCGAGGCGCTGGGCCTGTCTCGTGCTCTGGTGGCCGACTATTTCCCGGGCATGCCGTCGCGCATTTCGGGGATCGGCCTCTCCGGTCTTGAGCGCAAGGTGATCGACCTGCACGAGCGGGCGTGGACCAGCCCTCTGTCGGTGATCCCGGTGGGCGGCTTCTATCGCGTGCGCGCGAGCGGCGACGCCCATGCGCTGTCGGGCGAACTGATCCACCTGTTGCAGGCCGCGTGCGACACCAACTCGTATGCGGCGTACCGCAAATATTCCAAGCTGGCGAATGCGCGGAAGAAGGCGGTGCAGCTGCGCGACCTGCTCGATTTCCGGCCGGCGGCGAACAGCGTTCCGCTGGACGAGGTGCAATCGGTCAACGAGATCCGCAAGCGGTTCGTGACGCCGGGCATGTCGCTGGGCGCGCTGGGGCCGGAGGCTCACGGCACGCTGAACATCGCGATGAACCGCATCGGCGCGAAGTCGGTTTCGGGCGAAGGCGGCGAAGTGCGCGAACGCTACAAGCCGATGCCGAACGGCGACAACGCCAACTCGGCCATCAAGCAGGTGGCGTCGGGACGCTTTGGCGTGACGGCGGAATACCTGAACCAGTGCCGCGAGCTGGAGATCAAGGTGGCGCAGGGCACGAAGCCCGGCGAAGGCGGGCAGCTTCCCGGTTTCAAGGTGACGGAGTTCATC
>CAZJZQ010000062.1:0-20292 GCA_964550535.1 uncultured Rhizobium sp. | reverse complement strand
CGCCCCGCTCCCTCATGCCCGGAGCTAAAACATGGCAGCATCCCGCAGGGCTCAAGGCCCGTGCGAAGGAGAAATCACGCCCGCAGTTCTCATCGCTTGTCGCGCCAAAGCGCAGCGAAGGCGGACGGCGCGGCGCCTCCTGCTCACCGCAAGTTGCAACGCTTTCCGGCGCCACATACGGCGATCACCCGCCGCCCCAATAATGCTATCATCCCCCATTGAGTCGGCATGGGGATGAGCGGCATGACATGGCTTGATGGGGCGGCTCTGGGCTTCTTCCTGTTCGGCTGGTGGTTACACGGCTGGGTGATCGACGCTTCGCCCCTGCATTCGCGCTCGCTGTCCTACGCGATGAAGGCGCACCGCCGCGAATGGATGCGCCAGATGGCGCAGCGCCAGAACCGCATCGTCGACGCCAGCATCATCACAGGGCTCCAACAGGCGACGTCGTTCTTCGCCTCAACCGCGCTGCTGGCCGTGGGCGCGGGCTTCGGTCTGCTGACGGCGGCCGACACCATCATCCGTGCATTCGAGGAATCCGTGGCGAATGTGCGAATCGACCACGCGACCTTCTACATGAAGACGGCCGTGCTGATGTCGCTCTACGCCTATGCTTTTTTCAAGTTCGGCTGGGCCTATCGCCTGTTCAACTATTCCGCCGTGATGATGGCCGCGGCGCCCGATCCCGGCGACCCGAATGCGGAGACCGCAGCGGCCGAGGCTGCCGAAATGAACATCACCGCCGCCGGTCAATTCACGCATGGGCTGCGGGCGTTTTTCCTCGCTATTGCGGTGCTGGCCTGGTTCGCTCATCCGGCCGCGTTCGCCATCGCCACGATCATTATCACGTCCGCGCTGGTGAACCGCCAGTTCAACTCCCGCGCACGGCTGATCGCCCGGTCGTCCGCCGTCGCCGCCAACGCGCAGCAGACAGTGGAGCCTTCGCGCGGACAGGGCTAGCTTCCCGAAGCTGCGGAACCCGCGGGAGATCGCCATGGACTCACCAGACGAAGCGGGCCGGTTGCTGGGGCGGCAGCGCACGGCGCACCGGCGCGATGGAGCGCCAACGGCGAAGCTGCGGCGGGACAGGCTGGCGCGGCTCGAAAGCATGTTGCGCGACGGCCGCGACGCTTTCGCCGAAGCGATCTCGCAGGACTTTGGCGGGCGTTCCACCTTCGAGACGATGCTGATGGAAATCTCTGTCACGCTGTCCGCCATCCGGCACGCGCGCAGCCATGTGGCGCAGTGGATGAAGCCTTCCTGGCGCGATGTGGAGTTCGCCTTCTGGCCCGGCGAGGCGATGGTGCGGCGCGAGCCGCTGGGCGTGGTCGGCGTGATTTCGCCATGGAACTATCCGTTACAACTCGCTCTGTCCCCGCTGGTCGATATTCTCGCCGCCGGCAACCGCGCGATTATCAAGCCGTCGGAACAGACGCCGGCCTTTTCGCAATTGCTGAAGACGCGCATCGCCTCGGCGTTCAGCGAGGAAGAGGTCGCGGTTGTCACCGGCGGACCCGATGTTGCGGCGGCGTTCTCCGTGCTCGCATTCGATCACCTCCTGTTCACGGGCTCCACCGCCATCGGGCGCAAGGTGGCGATGGCGGCGGCGGAGGGGTTGGCGCCCGTCACGCTGGAGCTGGGCGGCAAGTCACCGGCG
Organism: uncultured Rhizobium sp.; assembly: GCA_964550535.1. Classification (GTDB taxonomy): domain Bacteria; phylum Pseudomonadota; class Alphaproteobacteria; order Caulobacterales; family Hyphomonadaceae; genus UBA7672. The sequence goes on along the minus strand of CAZJZQ010000062.1, from coordinate 18,635 downwards.
GTCATCTGTCCTTCGTCCGATGTCGGCAGGGCGGCGAAGGCCATCGCCTACGGCAAGTTCGTCAACGCAGGGCAGACGTGCATCGCGCCCGACTATGTGCTCGCCCCCGCCGCGCAGGTGGAGTCAATCGCCAGCGCCATCATGGCGGAGGCTGAACGCGCCTATCCCGGTCTTGGCGAGGATTATTCATCCCTGATCTCGGAACGTTCCTTTGAGCGCCTGACGGCCGCCGTGGAGGCTGCGGAAAGCGCGGGCGCAAATGTCCTGCGCCACCCGGCCGATGCTGATCGCGCAAGGCGCCGCTTCCCGCCCGCCGTGGTGATGAACCCGCCGCAGGACGGCCTCTTGATGCAGGAAGAGATATTCGGCCCGGTCCTGCCTGTGGTTGGTTACGCCTCTCTGGATGAAGCGCTGGCGGTGATCGCCGCGCGGCCGCATCCGCTGGCGCTCTACGTGTTCGGATCGAAGGGCGACACGGAATACGTCCTGTCCCGCACCCAGTCCGGCGGCGTCACGGTCAACGGCACGCTGATGCATGTCGCGCAGGAGACGCTGCCCTTCGGCGGCGTCGGCGCGAGCGGTATGGGCGCCTATCACGGCCGCGCCGGATTTGAACGCTTCACCCACGCGCGTTCCGTATTCCGCACCGGATGGTTCGACGCCTCGCGGATGCTCGCGCCGCCCTATGGCGCACGGGCGCGGCGGTTGCTGAAATTCCTGATGCGCTGATCAGCCTTCGCTCGTCGCGGCCGCCAGCGCAGGGCAGGCGCGCATCGCATTGGCGAGGCCTTCCTGCCCACCCTTCGCCGTGGGGTGAATGTCGTCCGCGAAATCACCGGCGGCGATGAAGTCGCGCGTCATCACCACGGGAATATCGAACGTGCCTGCAAGCTCGATGATCTGCCGCGCGGCGGCGTTCGGTGGTCCCTCGCGCTCCGGCAGGGTCTCATGCATCAGGAGGCACGCGCCCATGTCCGGCGCACGCAGACGGCCGAGCAGGGCGGGAAGCGCGCGCCGCGCATCGCCCGACATGTCCTCCTCCGGCGCGCCTTCGATGGGCCTGGGCTCGCCCCGGCGGCGGCTGGTCCAGTCCAGCAACGCCATGGGCATCCGCTCGGTCGGCATCCAGTCCGCAGGCAGAGGCTCGAACGCGCGATCATCGGCAAGGTCGTGCGTGGAGATCACCAGGATCGCCGCATCCGCATCGAACAGCCCATAGCTCTCGATGAAAGCCAGCTGGTTGCCCGGCCCCCACGAATTGGCCGCGATGTTCAGCGCCTCTATCCGCCGCCCATCGGGCAGTCCCGCCGCCGAGAGCCGGGACGTCGCCAGGTCATCCTGCGGCGTGATCGAATGCCCGAACACGATGCTGTCGCCAAACACCGCAACGCGCAGCGTGTTGTCAGCCTTCGTTTCCGCAATCTGCCCGCTACGCATCCCCCACGCATTGACGGCGTAGCCGATGCCGCGATGCCTCCCCGTCTGGTTCGGCGCGGCCATGTATTCAACGGCCGGATGCGTGACCCAGATCAGCGGGAAACCGATGAAAGCCCGCGCGCCGAACTCGGCCGCGACGACGCCCGCAAGCAAGACCGCGACAGCGATCGCAGCGAGCTTGCGCATGGCGCTATTGGTGATCCCGCAGGCCCAGCACGCGCTTGGCCACCACGTTCAGGTTCACTTCCGACGTGCCGCCCTCGATGGAGTTCGCCTTGGCGCGCAGCATGGCGCGGGTGGACATCAGCTCGCCCGGTTTGAAGCCTTCGCCTTCCCAGCCCAGACCCTGATGGCCCATCGCTTCGACCTGAAGCTCGGTCTTGTGCTGGTTCATCTTGGCGGCGGCGTATTTGATGATCGACGTGCCGGGGCCGATGTCCGCGCCCGCTTTCGCCATCTCTGCATTGCGTTGCACGGAAAGCTGGAACGCCTGTTCGTACATCATGTGCTTGGCGATGCGCGCGCGCAGGTCGGCGTCCGCAAGCGCGCCATTCTTCACGCCGACATATTTCTTGGCCAGTTCCGGCAGCGACGCGCCGGCATTGCGGTCGGCGCCGAAGCCGGTCGCGGAGATGTTCTGGCGCTCATACTGCAACAGGCGCTTGGCGATATCCCAGCCCTTGCCCGGCGTGCCGACCAGCTGGTCCTTCGCAATCTTCACGTCGGTGAAGAAAGTTTCGCAGAAGGGCGAATTGCCCGAGATCAGCAGGATCGGCCGCGTCTCGACGCCCGGCGTCGTCATGTCGAACAGGACGAACGAGATGCCCTCGTGCTTCTTCGTGAAATCCGTGCGGACGAGGCAGAAGATCCAGTCGGCATGGTTCGCGTAGCTGGTCCAGATCTTCGACCCGTTGATGAGGTAATGATCGCCCTTGTCCTCGCACTTGGTCTGGAGCGAGGCGAGGTCGGACCCGGCGCCCGGTTCCGAATAGCCTTGGCACCACCGGGTGCGGCCATGAACGATATCCGGCAGGAAGCGCTTCTTCTGTTCCTCATTGGCGTACTCAAGCAGGACAGGCCCGAGCATCCAGAGCCCGAACGACGCCAGCGGCGCGCGCGCATTGATGCGCTTCAGCTCCTGATCGAGAATGATGGCCTCGGCCTTCGACAGACCGCCGCCGCCATAGGTCTGCGGCCAGGTCGGCGCCGTCCAGCCGCGCTCGGCCATGCGCTCAAGCCAGACTTTCGAATCCGGGTTCACGAATTTCTGGTTGCGGCCGCCCCAGACAACCTCTTCCTCAACCATCGGCGTGCGCATCGAGGCGGGGCAGTTGGCCTCCAGCCAGGCGCGGGTTTCAGAACGGAAGGTGTCGAGATCGGCCATCATGTCCTCCTGCCCGGTCTTGGCCGGACGCGGACTGATGGCTAACGGCGCGCCCGGGAGCGGTCAAGGCGGGGACTAGAAAGGGCGTCCCAGACCGGGCTTGAAGCCCAGCAGCGTCATCATGTGGACAGCGGCATAGACCATGATCGCCCCGGCAAGCAGGACAACAAATTTCCACGGAATCCACCGCGCCCGGAGAGAATCCTTGCGCGTGCGGCCGGACTGCCAGACGGCGGCGCCGAACACGGCGACGGCTGCGGCGAAAGCGGCGATCGTGATGATCCAGTCGAAGGACAAGGGCATCCCCTCCAGCTCCGCCCCCTGTCTCACGCTGGCGGCGGGCTGACGCCATGTGGCGTTTTCGCCCAGAAATGGGGCCGCCGTTTCAGTTCCCATATCGCGCAGAGGGTCGCCCACGACAGCAGCGGCCAGTACAGAAAGACGCTCAGCACCGCGCTGGCGTTCAGCGTCTGGCGGGAGGCGATGGCTGCAAAAACGACGCTGCCATATCCGCTGCCCAGCAGCGCCATATGCCATCTCTCGATATCCGCGAACGGCGTCAGCGCGGCGAACAGCATCCACGCGAGGATCGGGCCGTGCAGCAGCGCGGCGAGCAGCGACCCGCCGAAGGTGATCTGTAACAGGACGAATTTCCCCAGACCGTACTCGCGCAGCAGGTTCATCGGCGCGCGCATCAACACGAACCAGGTCTGCAAATAGCCCTTGATCCATCGCGTCCGTTGCGCACGCCAGTCGCGGAAGCGGACGGGCGACTCTTCCAGCGTCGGCGCATCGATCAACGCCGCTTCCCGCCCGAAGCGCGCGAGACGCAGTCCAAGGTCGGCGTCCTCCGTGACGTTCCACGCATCCCATCCGCCCACGGTGACCAGATCGGAGCGCCGGAAATAATTGCTCGTCCCGCCCAGCGGCAGCGGCGCGCCCATGCGCGACAGGAAGGGCAGCCAGACAAGGAAGTGGATGGCGTATTCAAGCTGGAACTGGCCCGCCAGCCAGCCTTGCCGTCCATTGTGGGTCAATAGCGGCGCCTGCACCACCGCCAGCGACGGGTCCGCCATCAGCGCGGCGGCGGCCTGGCGCGGCTGTTGCGGCGAAGGCCTGTCCTCGGCGTCGAACACGGCCACCATCTCGCCATGCACGAACGCCATTCCATAGTTCAGCGCTTTCGGCTTGGTGCGCGGTTCGGATGCGGGAACCGGCAGGATCTCGATCCATGCGGGAAAGTCGATCTCCAGCAGCGCGGCGATCGTGTCCTCGTCATCCGCCTCGACGACGAGTTTCACCTCAAGACGATCCTTCGGATAATCGAGCGCCATCAACGCACGCGCGAGCGCATCGACGACATTCGCCTCGCGGTAGAGCGGGACCAATATGCTCAACACGGGCAGCGCGGCGTCAGGCAAGGCCGCCTGTTGCGCGCCGGACTTCGGCAGGGTGGCGGAGATCGCGGCGGCGAGGCGGATCGCGATGATCGTGGAGAACAGCCCCGCCGCGAGGATCGAACCCACGGTCAGCAGCGCTTCAGGCTCCCACAGCGCGCAGACGAACACCGCTCCCGTCAGGCCCCACAGCCCTGCTTCCTGCCCCGGCGTTATGCCGCCACGCGCGCTCAACTCCGGTGCGGAGGAGGGCAGGCCGTTGCTGGCCTGCCCCAGAATGCGCGCATCTTTCAGCCGCTCGCGAAAGCGTCTGTCACGCGCCTGCTGGTCTGGTGTTTCCTTATCGGCAGCGGCGCGCACGCGCGCGTCCCAGCCGCCTTCGTCCCCCCACATGCCCCGCCCGTCCCAACTCTACTCCGGTTAAAAGTGCACGGCAGGCCCTGCGGCGCAAGCGTTTGATTCGATTCGTCCCGCGTCATGCTCTTGCGGAAGGGCGGCTTCGGCGGCTTATGGAAGGCCATGAATTTTTCTTCCGACACATCCGCCCCGGTTCATCCCCGCATTCTCGAAGCGATCGTCGCCGCGAACGATGGCTATGCGCCGAGCTATGGATCGGACCGCTGGAGCGCTCTCGCGAGAGAGAGGCTGGAGGCGGCGTTCGAGTGTGAACTCGATGTCTGGTTCACCTCGTCGGGCACGGCGGCCAACGCGCTGGGTCTGTCGGTGCTGTGCCCGCCCACGGGCGCGGTCGCCTGTCACGCGGAAGCGCACATCGAACGCGACGAACGCGGCGCGGTGGAGTTCCAGACCGGTGGCGGGCGGCTGTCGTTGCTGCCCGGCGCCAATGGCAAGATCGCCTCCGATACGCTGGTGCGGCGGCTGGCCGCGAACAATCCGGGTTTCGTGCACGAGACGCCGGTAAAGGTTCTGTCGATCTCCAATCTCACCGAATGCGGCACGGCCTACACGGCGGACGAGATAACCGCGCTGGCGCGCATCGCACGCGAGGGCCGGCTGAAAGTGCATCTCGACGGCGCCCGCTTCGCGAACGCGGCGGCGTTCACCGGAGCATCGCTCGCCGGCCTGTCATGGCGGGCAGGCGTCGATGTGATGAGCTTCGGCGCAACAAAGAACGGCGCGGCCGGCTGCGAGGTCGTCCTCCTGTTCGGCGAAGCGCGCGATTTGCTCCGCGACCTGCAAGCCCGCGCCAAGCGCGCCGGGCACATGCCGCCCAAGCTGCGCTACACCGCCGCCCAGATGGCGGCCTATCTGGAGGGCGGGCTCTGGCTCGAACTGGCCAGCCACGCCAACGCTATGGCGCGAGAGCTGGCGGCGGCGTTGACAGCGCATGAGGGCGTCGAATTGGCTCAACCGGTCGAGGGCAATGAGGTGTTCGCGCGCCTGCCTGAACCGGTCGTGCAGCGGCTGAAGGAAGCCGGCGCCGGCTTCTATCCATGGCTGGACGGATCCTTCCGGTTCGTCTGTTCGTGGGCCACGAACCCTGCCGGGATCGCCGCGCTGAACCGGGTTATTTCTCCATAAAACACATGAAATTCAGCGGATTGACGTGATTGGCTCAATTTCGCGCATCGGTTTAGGCCAATCTCGACGCTGTTCGTGGATGCTGTGTCCTCAAGAGTCCGCCCCGGACCAGAAGCAGTCCGGGCGGGCGCCGAAGGGTGGACCGGCCATGTTGTTCAGCGCTTTCAAGCGCGCGTTTATCGGGACGGTGGATATTCCCGCCGCCCGCCGCGCCGAAATTAATGCGGCGCGCCGCCGCCGTTTCCTGCGCCTGGCGCCGCTGGCGGCCGCGCATGGCCTGGTCGCTGCGCTGGTTCTCACCGTCACCTACTGGAATGAACCGGCCATGCCGCTGGTGTTCGCGTGGTGCTATGCGAACGCCGTGCTGCTGATGATCCGCGTCCGTGAAGCGCGCCGCGCCGCCCGCAAGATCGACGACGGCGAGGCGCAGGACCGCCGCATCGTCGCGCATACCCTGCTCAGCGGGGCCGTGTGGGGCGGTATCGTAGCCGCCCTGATGACCACCGGCGCGCCGTCGCACCAGCTCCTGCTCGGCGTGCTCACCGGGTCGATCCTCTGCGTCGGCGCGCTGATGCATTCGACGTTCACGGCGGCCTCGCTTGGATATTCGCTCTTTGTCGGTGTTGGCGCTGTCGTGGGCATGATCTTCGGAGGTTATCCCTTCGTCGCCGAAACGGCCGTTGTGCTGTTCGCCGGGATTTTCGCCCTCCAGCGTTTCACGGTGAGCAATTCCGCAAACATCATTCACCGGCGGCTCAACGCCGCCGCGCTGGAAGACGCCAAGGAAACGGTCAGCCTGCTGCTCACCGACTTCGAGGAACACTCCTCCGACTGGCTGTGGCGCACGGACGATAACGGGCGCATCGCCCGTGTCTCCGAACGCTTTGCGGAAGTGGCCGGAGCCCCGCGCGAGGAACTGGAAGGCGCCAGTTTCATGGCTCTCTTCGCCCCGGAATCGGTGGAAGAACTGGCCTCCGTGATGCGCAACCGCGTCGAGTTCAGGAACCTCAGCCTGCGTGTGAACGTCAATGGCCGCGAAGGCTGGTGGTCGCTCAGCGGGCAGCCCGCATCGGACGGCGGCTATCGCGGCGTCGCGACCGATATCACGCGCGCGCGGGAGGCCGAGTCGCGCATCGCCTACGTCACCTATTTCGACACGCTCACCGACCTGCCCAACCGGGCCATGCTGGTTCGCCAGCTCGACGTGGCGGTGGAGACGGCCGGCGCTGAAATCGGCTCATTTGCGCTGTTCTGCATCGACCTCGACAACTTCAAGGCGGTCAACGACACGCTGGGGCACGCCGAAGGCGACCTGTTCCTGAAGGTGATCGCCGATCGCCTGCGCGATTGTGTTCCCGGCGACGCTTTCCTGGCGCGCCTCGGCGGCGACGAGTTCGCCATTCTGCAAAAGGGCGTGACACGCACTGAGGCCGCGCTGCTGGCGGACCTTATCGTCGACGCCCTGCTGGCGCCGGTGATGGCCGGCGGCCGCGAAATCCTGACCGGCGGCAGCGTCGGCATCGCGATGTCGCCGGACGATGGCGTCCAGCCCGCGGAATTGCTGAAGAACGCCGAACTCGCCCTCTATCGCGCCAAGGCGCAGGGGCGGGGCTGCTACCGCTTCTTTGAAACCGGAATGGACGAGGACGCCCGCTGGCGCGCCAACCTCGAAGCCGATCTTCGCGGGGCCCTGTCGGCCGAAACCATGGACGTCTATTTCCAGCCGCTGGTCGATACCCGCACGCACCAGACGACCGGATACGAAACGCTGCTGCGCTGGAACCGTGCGGGCCACGGCCTGATCTCTCCGGCCGTGTTCATCTCCTGCGCCGAAGAAACCGGCGTGATCGTCCCCCTGGGCGAGTGGGTGATCCGCAAGGCCATCGCCGAGGCCGCCCAATGGCGCGATGACCTCGCCGTCGCGATCAACCTGTCGCCGGCACAGATGCAGAACCCGGCGTTGGTTTCCACCATCGTCGGCGCGCTGGCCGTGTCCGGCCTCGACCCGCGCCGTCTGGAGATCGAGATCACCGAAAGCGTGCTGATGCACGAAACCGAACAGAACCTGCGAACGCTGCATGCGCTGCGCGAACTGGGCGTGAAGGTGGCTCTGGATGATTTCGGAACCGGCTATTCCTCGCTCAGCTATCTGCGCGCGTTCCCGTTCGACAAGATCAAGATCGACCAGCGTTTTGTCCGCGATATCGAGACCAGCCTGGAAAACCAGGCGATCGTCCGCGCCGTCATTTCGCTGGCGCGCGATCTTGGGATGCGCATCACGGCTGAAGGCGTCGAGAACGAGCAGCAGGCCGCGATCCTTGCCGGCATGGGCTGCACCGAAGTTCAGGGTTTCCTCTATTCCCGCCCCGCGCCCGCCAGCGAGATCCCGAAGAAGGAAGACGGTGTGCGGCCCAGCGCGAAAGTCCTCCCCATGCGCCGCCGTCTGGCTTGAGGCGGCCTCCGCAATCCGTGCGGAACAGACGTTATATCGGCACGCTGAAACAACGCTGAAACAACAAGGGCCGGAGCGAAAGCTCCGGCCCTGTCAGTCAGTTCAGTCAGGCTTCGACTAGAGGTCGATATCTTCAAAGCGAACCGCCGCGCGCGTCACGCCGCCTGCCTGAAGTTCCTTTTCGTCGAGGCCGCCGTTCTTGTCGGTGTCCATCTCGTCGAAGCGAGCCGCCATGCGGGCCAGCGGGCCGCGCAGTTCGGACTTCTGGACCAGACCGTCCACATTGTCATCGAGCGCGCCGATCGACTGCGAGCGCATCAGCGCCGTTTGCAGATCGTTGCGTACGTTGGTGACCGTCTCGTCAACCCAGCGATAGTTGACGCGGAAGTACATCATCTCTTCGTGCGTCTGCTCGCCCCAGGTGACGTTGATCGTCGGGTCCGGGTTGGCCGGGTTGTGGATCGAGTTGTCGTAAACCCACTTGGCGATCAGCTTGGTGCCCGCCTTGATGTGGATCGGCTCCACCGGATCGTAGTCGCGCTGCCAGTTGAAGTCGTACTTCGGCAGCGACAGCAGCATCTCTTCCTTGCCGTCCGGCGTCTTCGCCTTCAGCTCGACGTGCCAGCCGCGGTAGTGGGCGTGCGGATAGAGCGTGAAGATGTAGGCGTCGGCCGGGAAGGTCAGGTAGGCGACCTCTTCGTGACGGGCTTCGCCTGCCGGAATGGCCAGCGCGAAGTCGCCGATCACCGCCGAGCGCTTGATGTACTCCGGCGGGGCTTTCAGCGTATAGAAGCCGACCTGGGTTTTGTCCGTCGCGGCTTTGCCCGTGGTCGTGTAGTGCATCTGGAAGTTCAGCTTGCCGCCGCCGGGAACCGGAGCGCCAACGCCGTCAGCGATGACCTGGGCCTCAGCGCCGGGCGTGTACGAGCCGACCGAACCGCCCGGAATCTGCGAACGGGGTTTCGTCGGATCCGGCACGTGGTTCGAGATCACGTGGTGGAGCACGGTGCGCTCGCCCGGCTTGATCGAGATGGCGCGCAGCCAGGTGTCTTCCGTGAACGGGTTCGGCACGCGCTGGTTCTGGTATTCGACGATGCCCGAAGCCGGGACGTCGAAAGCCGGGATGTCCACGATCACGTCCGGCTTGCCGAGGTGGACGGGCCACTCCGGAGCTTCGGTGGCCGAGAGTTTCAGGACGTCGTCGCCCGTGCCGCGCGGCGCGCCAGCCTCGATCCAGTGGATCAGGGTCCGCGTCTGCGCAGGCGACATCGACTGGTCGTTCTGGAAAGTGCCGATATGCGGATCGGCGAAGTAGGGAGGCATCCGGTCGGTGCGCACCGACTCGCGGATCATCGGGGCGAAGCCCTTCACGATCTCATAGCTGTCCATCGCGAAGGGGGCGATGCCGCCCTTCTGGTGGCAGGTGACGCACTTCTCCTGGATGATCGGAGCCACGTCCTCATTGTACGAGATCGAAGCGTGCTGGGCCGAACGGGCGCGTTCCGGGAAAGCGACCGTCTTGCCGGCTTTTGATTCGACGCGGGCTTTCTCGACGGTCTTGCCGGCGAGGATCGAATCGAGGGCCTTCGTGACGTAGGCGTCCTTCACCTTGGCCTTCACGTTCGGCGAGGATTTCGCGAAACGATCGTCGAGCGGGCCGTGATAGGCGACTTTGAAGTTCTTCTTCGGGTCGATGATGAAGACTTCGCCGTCTTTCTGGACGCCGAGGCTCTCGCCGACCAGTTGCAGCTCGTCCATCAGGATCGGGATCGAGAGACCGAGCTTCGCGGCTTCGGCGGCGGCCTGCTCGCGCGACTGGTCGAGGTTCGAGTTCATCAGGTAAACCAGAACGCCTTTGGACTTGTAGGCGTCGGCCACTTTCTGAAGCTCGGCGGCGGCTTGCTGCGACAGCTTCGAGCCGTTGCTCTGGCTCATGATGACGATCGCGGGGGCATATTTGAAGTAGTAAAGCTCGTGCGCCAGCCGGGTGTGGTCGGTCAGCTGGAAGTTATCGACGCGGTCCGCGACCGTTACCGCCGCGGTAACTGTCGGAGCGGCGACTACGGACTGGACGCCGGCGACACCAACGACGCCGATGAACGCAGCCGCTACGGCTGAGGTCATGAGGTTAGACTTCATTATGCGCTCCCAGGATTGTTTTTCTGGATGTAATCCTCATTTCAATATCTCTTTTGTGGCCAAAACCGTCAATTCAGACGGCAGCTTCCGATGATCTCATTTCGGGGTTTGGCGGTCACGTTTGTGCGAACTTACGTGTGCGCGCCGCGCCGCCGGCCGGCGGAAAAGGAAACGCCCGGCCGTGAGGGCCGGGCGTCCGGAGTCTGATTCCAAGTCTTCGAGCGAAGCAGCCCGGACTTCCGTAACGGAAGTCCGGGCGTCGCCGTTACGCCCAGCGCAGATCCGCCTGCGCGATCGGCAGGCTGCGGATGCGCTTGCCCGTCGCCGCGAAGATGGCGTTCGCCACCGCCGGCAGAACCGGGGGAAGGGCGGGTTCGCCCAGTCCCGTCGGCGAGTTGTCCGTGATGTGGAAATGCGCATCGATCTGCGGCGCCTGGTTCATGCGGATCAGCGGCATGTCGAAGAAGTTCGACTGAACCACGCGGCCCTTGTCGAGCGTGATCTGCTGATACAGCTCGCCAATGCCGTCCACGATCGAACCTTCGACCTGGTTGCGGGCGTTGGTGGGATTGATGATGTGGGCGCCGACATCGCCCACGCTCCACACCTTCTGCACGCGCCATGCGCCGTTCTGCTCCACCTTAACTTTCGCGACCTGGGCGAAATAGCCCTGGTGCGAATAGTAGAAGGCGGCGCCAAGGCCGGTCCCTTTCGGCAGCGAAGCGCGATTGGCCCAGCCCGAACGGTCACGCAGGACCTTGAGCACGTCGCTCATCCGTTTCGGCGAGAAGCCGCGGCCGCCCGCAGGCTCCGTACCCTTCGCCAGCAGGTCGATGCGGAACTGCAACGGATCTTTGCCGGCAGCCGCCGCGATCTCGTCGATGAAGCTCTGGAAGGCGAAGCTGATCGCGTTGGAGCGCGGCGCGCGGAGCGGGCCCGTGGGCGCGCCCAGCGGCATCATCGACTGGTCGTAGGACACGTTCGGGATGAAGCCCTGCGGGAATTCAGTCGGCGCCATGTCGGCGCTGCTGACCGGACGCGGGCCGTTTCCGAAGGTGATGAAATGGTCGGTGAGCGCGACGAGATCGCCATTGGCGTCGAGACCGGCCTTGAAGTTGTGCCAGCCCGCCGGGCGATACGGGTCGTGTTTCGTGTCGTCTTCACGCGTCCAGACCAGCTTGACCGGGATGTTGCCGGCCTGTTTCGAGATCGCCGCCGCCTCGACCATGTAGTCGTTGGACAGGCGCCGGCCGAAGCCGCCGCCGCAACGCACCAGATGCACCGCCACCTTGTCGGCTTCGACGCCAAGCGCGGCCGTGACCAGGCGGACGCCGGGGCCGGGGTTCTGCGTCGGAGCCCAGATTTCAACCGTTCCGTCAGGCTTCGCATGAGCGGTGCAGTTCTGCGGCTCAAGCGGAGCGTGCGCCAGGAAGGGGTAGAAATACGAAGCTTCCAGCGTCTTGGCGGCCGAGGCGAGGGCGGCCTTCGCGTCGCCGTCATTGCGCAGGTTCGACTGCGGCGCCTTGGTCGCCAGGTCGGCGGCCGCAGCAGCGAAACCGGCGGAGCTTTGGGTCGCGGTCGCGCCCTCATCCCACTCGATTTTCAGCGATTTACGGGCCGATTGTGCGGTCCACCAGTCGTCCGCGACGATCGCGACGCCGTCCATCAGGCCCATAAGGTCCTGCGTCTGGCCGCGCACGATGAAACAGTCGGCGACACCCGGAAGCGCCTTGATCTCGTCGGTGTTGGCGGAGACCACCTTGCCGGCGAAAACGTCGCATTTCTGGAACACGGCGTACTTCATGCCGGGAACTTCGATGTCGATGCCGAAGATCGGCTCGCCACGCACGATGCGCGGGCTGTCCCAGTTCTTCACGTCCTTGCCGATGATGCGATAGTCCTTCGCATCCTTCAGCGTCAGCGTGGCGGCGTCCGGCGCTGTGATCGCCGCGGCGGCCGTGGCGAGTTCGCCATAGCTGATGCGGCGGTTCGAGGCGGCGTGGACAACCGTGCTCGGCTCGGTCGTCAGTTCAGCAGCCGGGACGCCCCATTTCTCGGCGGCGGCGGCGATCAGCATGGCGCGCGCGGCGGCGCCGACCTGGCGGTGCGGCGTCCAGTGCTGCGGCGTTGCGAATGAGCCGCCGGCGATCTGGTTGCCATAGCGGGTCTGGTCAGCCATGCCCTGTTCGATCTGGACTTTCGACCAGTCGGCGTCGAGTTCCTCGGCGATCAGCATGGGCAGCATCGTCTTGATGCCCTGACCGATTTCCGGGTTCTTCGCCATGATGCGGATCGTGCCGTCCGGCGAAACGCCCACAAAGGCGTTGATGTCGACCGGCGGCTGGGCCGGGGGCGCAGCCGCAGCCGGACCCGCCGCGCCGCCCTCGGTGGAATCCGGGGTCATGCAGCCGGCGAGCATCAGGCCGCCGCCAGCGGCGGCCGAGGCCATCAGGAAAAAGCGCCGGGATGCGTTGGCCGGCTTCTGTTCGGTGATGTCGAGGGGCATGGATCAGACCTCCCGTGTGTCTTTGGTGTCGCCGCCGGCGGCCGTCTTGATGGCTTCACGGATACGAACGTAAGTCCCGCAACGGCAGGCGTTGCCGGACATGGCGGTGTCGATTTGCGCGTCGTCGGGCTTCGGCGTGCGGGTCAGCAGCTCGGTGGCGGCCATGATCTGGCCAGCCTGGCAGTAACCGCACTGCAACACGTCAACATCGAGCCAGGCCTTCTGGACAGCCTGTCCGACTTTGGTTTCGCCGATACCTTCGATCGTGGTCACGCGCATGGCGCCGACTGCGGAAACGGGGGTCACGCAGGCGCGCGCCACCTTGCCGTCCAGGTGCACGGTGCACGCGCCGCAAGAGGCGACGCCGCAGCCGAACTTGGTCCCTTTCAGGCCCATCTTGTCACGCAGCACCCAAAGGAGCGGCATGTCGCCCGACACGTCTATCGTGTGGGTTTTTCCGTTCACGTTGATTGTAAAAGCCATTGTCGAGCTCCGCGAGCGTTCGAGGGGATGCTGCTCCCCATTTCTCCGCCCTATGTTTTACCCGCGACGCACGCTGCCCGTCGCCGGGAGCGTCCTCGGAGCGAATCCATATCGCGCGGGAACCGGGGCAACAATGACGCGGGCGAGCAAAGAGGCGCGGAATCCGCCGTCTTGGGATACACGCTTGCGCGAGGAAGGCGCGGTTGAGACGCGTTCGCAAAAAATCGGGCAGATCGTTATTTTTACAGGAAAATAACGACAGGGTGCGAGGCGGAGGCGCCCGGATTCTGGAGCCGCTTTCTACATCGCTCGTCGCGATGCGAGGGCGCCCCGCACGCGCCGCGGGCCCTGTTTGCGTCTCTCTGGTTACTTGCAACCCGCTCTCGCCAAGCCTAGCGATCGCGGATGGCGTTTGTCGTTGATGTCATCTGTTTCCTGATCGTGCCGGTTCTGCTCTGGCGGCTGGTGCGCGGCGCCGTGCCGATGGCGGTGCTGCCGATCCTGACCGGCCTCAGCGTCGCCGTCGCCGCCGAACACCTCGGTTTCGACAAGTCGATCCTTGGACCGTCCGAATGGGGCGAGACAATCGGCTGGGTTGGCGTGCTCGCCCTTGCGTTCAGCGCCGGTCTTGAAACACGCGCCACTTCCGGAGAGGTTAAAGCTGGCGGACGGTTGTTCGCGTCCGCGATCTTCGCACTGGTGCTGCCGTTCTGCGCCGGCTTCGCCGTCGCCTTCTCCGGCGTTTTCAATGGCATCCTGCTCCGTCCCGAAGGCGTGAACCCGCTGCTGTCAGCCGGCGCCATTGGCTTGTGCCTCGCCGTCAGCGCCTTGCCGGTGCTGGTGGGAATTGTCCGCGAGCTTCCGATGGCTGACCGTCCGCTGGGTAATCTCGCCCTGCGCATCGCCGCGCTCGATGACGCCATTCTGTGGACAGGCCTTGCGGTCCTCCTGTTCCTGCACAATGGCGACGGCGGCGCCATCCTGACCGGTGGATGGCGGCAGCTTGCGGCGATTGGCGTGTTCGCGGCGATGATCCTGCTGCGCCGTCCGCTGGGCGCGATCCTGCCGGATACGATGTTCGTCACCCTGCCGGCGGGCCTGCTATACCTCGTGGCCGGCGCTTGGGCGACAAGCATGCTCGGTCTTCATGAACTGTTGGGCGCTTATTTCGCCGGGGTGCTCGCGCCGGCCCAGCTTGCGCTGCGGCTCAAGCCGGAAACGCTGGGCAAGGTGGCGCTGTTCGGCCTGTCGCCCCTGTTCTTCGCACATCGCGGCCTCAGCATTGACGGCGGCGTGGTGACTGCGGCGGCGTCCGCTGTCGCGCTTGTTCTGTTCGTGATGGCGGCGGCGACAAAGATGGTCGCCATCCAGCTCGTCCCGCCGGACCGCGCCATGCCCGCAGGCGAGCGAACGCGCCTAGGCGTGCTGCTACAGTGCAAGGGCCTGATGGAGATCGTCGCCGCCACGATCCTGCTGCAACAAGGATTGATCACGCCGGCCGTGTTCGCCGTTCTGGTGATGCTGGCGCTGGTGTCCACCACGGTGACGACGCCGCTGTTCAAGCTGGCGTCACGCGTGCTGCGCAAACCTGCGCCAGCCTCCACCTCGTGAACTTCCGGGCCTAGCGGCCCTTGAACACCGGCGGACGCTTCTCGACGAAGGCTTTTGCGGCCTCTGCGTGATCCGCCGTTTGCGCCGAACGCGAATGGTTCAGCGCCTCGGTGTCGAACGACAGGGCGAGATCCCCGCGCTCGGCGACGTTGAGGTTGCGCTTCATCAGGCCCAGCGTGATGCGCGGTCCCGACGCCAGGCGGCGCGCCAGCGTCATTGTTTCTTCCTGGAGGGCCGCGCCATCCACCGCGCGCGTGACAACGCCCAGCCGCTCGGCTTCCTCAGCGAGGATCACGTCGGACAGGAGATACAGCTCCTTCGCCTTCGCCACGCCGACCAGCTGGCTCAGGAAATAGGTGCCGCCGAAATCTCCCGACAGGCCGACCTTCGCGAAGGCCGTGGTGATCTTCGCGCCTTTGGCGGCGATGCGGAAGTCGCAGGCCAGCGCGATGGAAAGACCCGCGCCTGCGGCGGCGCCGGGGATCGACGCGATGGTGATCTTCGGCATGTCGTGCAGCCAGCGCGAGACTTCCATGCGCTGGCGCAGATTGTAGGCCGCGCCTTCGGGCGACTGGCCGTGATTGGCGCCGCCTTCATTGGCCGCAAAGCCCTTCACATCGCCGCCCGCGCAGAACGCCCCGCCCGCTCCGGTGATGACGACCGCGCCCACGTCCGGATCAGCCGCGAGACGGGGCAGGGCTTCGAGCAGCATGGTCAGCATTTCGGTGGAAAGGGCGTTGCGCGCTTCCGGCCGGTTCAGCGTGAGGACGGCGACGCCATCGGATACGGTTTCGAGAAGGTGCGCCATGATCTTGCTCCGGTTATCCAGCGGGATCGGGATAGGACCGCCGGACACGCGGTGCAAGCGTGAGCCCTCGCCGGACCGCTGCCTTCGCGGAAAGTCGGTCTGGTCCCGCCTTGCCGAACGCGCCTTCGGTTTTGCGCGCAAGCCCGGTATGCTCGCCCAATCCAGGCTGATCCGGCGAGGCGTTGTGAGCTTTCAAGAAACCCTGACCCGGCTGGTGATGAGCCTGCCGTCCGGCGTGATCCAGGCGATGGCCGGGAAGAAGGTGAAAGCCGATGGCGTCGCGCTCGACCCGCGCATCGCCCTGATGGCGAAGCAGGCGGAGAAACGGCCGGCGACGCATCTCCTGCCCGTGAATGTCGTGCGCGCGGGCGCACAGGCTGGCTTCGCGCTGACGGCGGGCAAGCGGCGCGCGAGCGTCGCCATCCGCGATCTGCGCGTGCCGGGCGGAGACGGGGTCGAGCTGGATGCGCGTCTCTATACTCCGCCGGGCGCCACGGGCGCGGAGCCGCTGCTCGTCTATTACCATCAGGGCGGCTGCGTCATCGGCGGGATATGGATGTCCGATGTCTGGTGCTCGATCCTGGCGGAGGACGTGCGCTGCGTTGTTCTAAGCGTTGATTATCGTCATGCGCCGGAGCACAGGTTTCCCGCCGCCGTCGATGATGCGATCGCTTCGTTTGAATGGGCCGCCGCCAATGCAAAGTCGCTGGGCGCCGATGGCAAGCGCGTTGGCATCGGCGGGGATTCGGCGGGCGGCTATCTCTCGGCGGTCACATGCCTTGCGCGGCGTGCGGCAGGGCAGGCGCAGCCGC
The DNA here is from genome assembly GCA_964550535.1 of uncultured Rhizobium sp. Classification (GTDB taxonomy): domain Bacteria; phylum Pseudomonadota; class Alphaproteobacteria; order Caulobacterales; family Hyphomonadaceae; genus UBA7672. The sequence continues at coordinate 2,064 of CAZJZQ010000062.1, read as the reverse complement.
ATCTGCAATTGCTGATCTATCCCTGCACAGACTGGACGTCCGTTGGCGGCACGATGGAGACGATGGCGCACGCCTATCCATTGTCGAAGCCGACGATGGAATGGTTTGCGGGGCATTATTTCTCGGCGGCGGAGGAGCGCCAGGATTGGCGCGGTTCGCCCGCGCTGGTTCCTGAGAAGTCCGGACTGGCGCCGGCCTATGTCTATACGGCGGGATTCGATCCGCTGACCACGCAGGTCGCCGCCTATGCGGACATGCTGAAGGCGGCAGGGGTGACGACAGCCTGCCGGCATTTCCCGGCATTGTCGCATTCCTTCACCGTGATGGCCGGCGTCGTGCCCGCGGCCCGCAAGGCGCTGGCGCTGATCGCGGCCGATGTGAAGGCGGCGTTTGCGGCATGACAAACGCCGCAGCAGACCAGCTCGCCGCCTTTCTCGCGGCGTCCTCGCGCATCGTGGTGTTCACCGGCGCGGGCATTTCGACGGAGTCCGGCATTCCGGATTTCCGCTCGCCCGGCGGCGTGTGGTCGAAAATGAAGCCAATCTATTTTCAGGATTTCGTCAGCAGCGAAGACAAACAGCGCGAGGCGTGGACGCGGGTGTTCTCCGGCGCTGCGGGCTGGGTGGGGAAACAGCCCAATGACGGGCATTTCGCGGTAGGGAAGCTGATCGCCGATGGGCGCGCCTCCTCTGTCATCACGCAGAACGTGGACAATCTGCACCAGGCCTCCGGCATTCCAGAGGACCGGGTAATCGAGCTTCATGGCAATGCCAGTTACGCAAAGTGCCTGTCATGCGGTTTGCGCCATGAGTTGAGGGATCTCCGACCCGTGTTTGTTGATCGCGGAGAGATTCCGGTCTGCCGGGTCTGCGGCGAGTTGGTGAAGTCGGCGACGATCTCGTTCGGCCAGCCCATGCCGGAAGGGCCGATGCTGCGCGCCAGCGAAGAGACGCATGATTGCGACCTTTTCCTCGTGCTCGGTTCGTCGCTGGTGGTGACGCCCGCCGCGCATTTTCCGGTCAAGGCGAAACGTAATGACGCGCGTCTGGTGATCGTGAACCGGGAGGAAACGCCGCTGGACGGCATCGCCGATCTGGTGCTGCACGATGATATCGGCCCGCTGATGACAGCGGCGGTAGAACGTCTGGGCTAAGCGTTTGCGCGGCGCTTACCAGGCCAGTTCCTTGCCGTTCCACGCCAGGAATTTGCCCGACGAGGAAAGGGTGAGGCCGTCGATGAGCTTCAACAGGCCCGCAGCGCTTTGCTCCGGCGTCAGCTGCGCGCCGTCGCCGCCCATGTCGGTCTTCACCCAGCCGGGATGGACGGTCAGCACGGGCACGCCCTCGGGCTTCAGTTCGGTGGCGAGACCGCGCATCAGCTTGTTCACCGCCGCCTTGGAGACGCGATAGGCGAGCGAGTCCGACGACGCGCTCTGCATCGACCCCATCTGCGACGACAGGGTGATGATCTTGCCCTTGGCGGCTTTCACGTTCGGCAGGAAGGCGTTCGCCACGCGCAGCGGCGCGATGGTGTTGACGGCCAGCGTTTCCATCAGCCCGTCGAAATCCATGTCGAGCGCGCTCTGGTTTTCGGGGCCGGCGACGCCTGCATTGTTGATGAGGACGTCGATGGGTTCGGATTCAAGCTTGCGGCGCGCACGCGCGATGTCCGCAGGGTCCGCGACATCCATCTCGATCACTTCGATCCAGCCGCGCGAGGTTTCGGCCAGGGCGTCGAGCGCGGTGCGGTCGGACGCACGCCTTGTCGCCGCGAACACCTTGTCGCGGCGGCCGCTATAGGCTTCCACCAGGGCAAGACCAATGCCCCGGTTTGCGCCGGTGACCAGAATGACGGCCATGACCGCAAGTCTCCCCAAGGCGGCGCGGACGGCCGCCCCACGTCAATCGTTTCGTATTCAGCGCGTCGGGACGGGCGTCTCGCCGCGATAGTCATAGAACCCGCGGCCAGCTTTCTTGCCAACCCATCCGGCCTCCACATACTTCACCAGAAGCGGGCAGGGGCGGTATTTCGTGTCGGCAAGGCCATCGTGCAGCACCTGCATGA
>CAZJZQ010000061.1:16825-20526 GCA_964550535.1 uncultured Rhizobium sp. | reverse complement strand
CCGCCGCCGTGGCGATCATGGACCGCATCATCCGCGCCATCGAAACCGATGGCGACGCAGAGCCTTCGCGCAATGAGCGCCGCCGCGATGGACCGGCCGCGACAACAGCGGACGCGTGCGCGCGCGCGGCGGCCGACCTCGCCAACGATCTGGATTGCCCGCTGGTGGTGTTCACCCGCTCGGGCGCTTCAGCGCAGCGGGTTTCGGCGACGCGCCCGCGCCAGCCCATCCACGCGCTGACGCCGCAACTGCCCACAGCGCGCAAGCTGTCGCTGATCTGGGGCGTGGCCGCGGATATCGAGGAGCAGGAGCCCAAATCCTTCGACGACATCCTCGACGCCGTCACCCGCCACGAAGCCGCCTCCGGCATCGACCGCTTCGTGATCACCGCCGGTTATCCCTATCACTCCGACAACTCCACCGACACGATCAAGGTGGTGGAGCGGAAGTAGCTACTGCACCCTGATCCGTCCTGCCGTTGGGGGGCGGAGGGGGGAGTGGGCGGAAACGTGGGCTTCGAGCGCTTCGGCGTCGCCGCCTGCGATGGTGAGGTTGCGGCCGGCCTCGAACGCGGTGAAGGCGTCGCCGCCAGTGGCGAGGAAATTGTTGGTGGCGACGCGGTAGTCCCTGTCCGTTTCCAGGGGCGCGCCGTTGAGCGTGAGCGAGCCGGGGACGAGTTCGCCGCCCTGCGCCGTGGGCCGCCAGGCGAAAGCGAAACCATCCGACACATGCAGGATCATGTTGCCGCCGGCGCGGAATTGCTGGCGCAGCACGGCCTCGACCTGCGCGCCGGTCAACGTCAGCACCACGATGTCGTTGCCGAAGGGCTGGGCGGTGAAGATGTCCGCGTAGGTGACCTGCCCCGTCTTCGCGATGTCGGAGCGGATGCCGCCGGGGTTCATCAGCGCGAGATCAACCGGCCCTGTATTGGCGCGGGCTGCGGCGAGCATCGCGTCGGCGATGACACGGCCGATGGGGCTGTCGCCCGCCGCATCCTTCACCGAGGGCAACGGCTCGGCGAGTTCGCCCACCACACGGTTCATCAGGGGCGCGGCCAGTGTGCGGTAGGCGTCGATCAGTTGCACCTGCGCGGGCGTCTCCGCGAGACTGTCCTCTCGCACCACCAGGGTTTCGGCTTTCGATGCGATCACGTCGCCCGTGGCGCGGTCGAGCGTGAGCACCATGTCGGTGAGCATCGTGCCATAGCGGCCCGCGCTGGTGACGAGGCGGCCGTCAATGCGGCAGACATAGTCGCGGTGCGTGTGGCCGCTGATGACCACATCCACCGCGCGATCCAGCTTGGGCACGATGGCCGTGATCGGGCCGGACATGGCGCCGCACGTATCCGGGCCCTCCGCCGGATAGCCGCCCTCGTGGATCATCACAATGATCGCCTCGACGCCCTGCCCGCGCAGCTTTTTCGTTTCGGCGTTGATCGTCTCCGCTTCGTCGCGGAAGGAAATGCCCTCGCGCGCGAACGGCGCGATCAGGCCGGGCGTCGTCGCCAGCGTCAGGCCGATGAAGCCGACGCGAACACCGTCATAGACGCGCACTTCGCTGGCCGGGAACATGGGCTGGCCCGTGGCGTCGTCGATCGTGCTGGCGGCGAGATAGCGGAAGCCTGCGCCCTTGAATTCGGCGGGCCCCTTGCAGCCATCAACAGGATGGCAGCCGCCATTCTGCATGCGGCGCAGCTCGGCCGCGCCTTCGTCGAACTCGTGATTGCCGACCGCCGCGATGTCGAGCCCCATCATGGAGAGCGACTCGATCGAGGGTTCGTCGTGGAACATGCTGGAGAGGATCGGGCTGGCGCCGATCAGGTCGCCCGCCGCCACCATCACCACATGCTCCGACTGCGCCTTGCGCTCCGCGACCAGCGTGGCGAGGCGCGCGGCGCCGCCCGCAGGCACGTTGACCGTCGCACCGGGATTGGCCGGATCAGGCAGCGCGACGCCGCCGCGCGGCGCTTCGAGATTGCCGTGGAAATCGTTGAGGCCGAGCACGCGCAGTTGAACCGTGGGGGACAAGGCGGGGCCGGAGACGCAACCCACGGCGATCAGGGCGAGACCGCTCGCCGCCGCTTTCAGGAATCCCGCGCGAAACATATGCGCCATTGACCGTCTCCTCGCTCGCCGCGCGGTGCGCTATGGCGCGCCGTGCACAATGCGTCTAACCGACGGATGTGACCGATACACCCCCTTCCCCTGCGACCGATAGCCTGAGCGGGCGGATCGCCTTCATTCGCGCCAACACGCGCCCGGTTGAGGTCGCCGGGCTGGAGCCGTTGCAAATCTGGACGGCGGACGAGTTGACCCCGATCTGGGAGGCGACCGAGGCGGATCTGGCGAAGGCCAATGTCGATCCGCCGTTCTGGGCGTTTGCGTGGGCGGGCGGACAGGCGGTGGCGCGTTATCTGCTGGACAATCCAGAGATGGCGGCGGGGAAGCGCGTGCTGGATCTGGCGTGCGGATCGGGGCTGTGCGCGCTGGCGGCGGCGCGGGCGGGGGCGGCGCTGGTTCTGGCCAATGATATCGATCCGGTCTGCGAAGCCGCCGTCGCGGCGAATGCGGAGTTGAACGGGCTGCGACTCGAATGGCTGGGCGGCGATCTTCTGGAAGCCGATCCGCCGCGGGCCGATGTGATTCTCGCGGGCGATGTCTTCTATGAAGAGGGGATGGCGCAGCGTTTTCTCGCTTTCCTGCGGCGCGCATCACAGGCGGGCGCGCGAGTGATCGTGGGCGATCCCGGGCGGATGTATTTTCCGCGCGATGCGTTCACGCAGGCCGCCGAATACGATGTGACGACGACGACAGAGATTGAGAACAACCCGGTAAAGTCCGCGCGGGTCTGGACGCTTTAGGCCGCATGGTTGTGTCCGGCGCCACGGGGCCCGCGTGATGCGCGCCAGATCATCGCCGCGGCAAGCGCCCATGCGCCGCCGGCCAGCCAGCCAGCAAGAACATCGGTCGGCCAGTGCACGCCGAGATAGACGCGGCTGACGCCCACCAGAGCGACCAGCACCCAGGCGGCGAGATAGATAATCATGCGATTGCGCACGCGGCTCAGCCCGCGCGCCAGCGCATAGGCCAGCGTGAAATAGGCGGCGGCCGCCATCATGGCGTGGCCGCTGGGCAGGCTGGCGCTATAGACCGCCACCTCGTGCGGCACGAGATCGGGCCGCACGCGATGAACCACCATTTTCAGGATTTCGCTGAGCGCCTGCGCGCCCGCTACGGCGATAATGGCGAAGGCGGCGGGGCGCGGCTTTCCGTTGAGCACGAGGCCGAGGGCGATGGCGCCAGTGGTCAGGGCGATCAGGAATGTGCCGCCAAGGGCGGTCACATCGCGCGCCGCCTCCTCCACCCAGGCGGGTCCGATGGGGCCGGACAGGTCCGCGCCTTCGCGCAGGCCCGTCAGCAGCGCCGTATCGAACGCCGCCAGCGATTCATGCGCCAGGGCAAGCGCGGCGAAGCCTGCGGCACAGGCGAGGAACATCCACAGTTTCAAAGACCCACGCATTGCCGGATACTACGCGCACGGGGGCCAAAGGTTCAGCGACGCCCCCTGATGCAACGCACCCGGATCGCGCCTAACCGATCAGGCGGAAGCGGACGCCGCAGAGATCGACATGATCCTCGCCATGTGGAACCCCTTCGCGCGCGGCGTTGGCGAGGATGGCGGCGCGGTCCTTCACCGCCAGA
>CAZJZQ010000061.1:0-16815 GCA_964550535.1 uncultured Rhizobium sp. | reverse complement strand
GCGGTCATGCCCTCGCCCCGGCTGTCGGTTGGGCCGGTGAAGCGGGCGAAGCCGTGGTCGAGCGGCACTTCATAGGCGCCTTCGCGCCGCACCACGGCGCGCTGGAGGATGGCGCTCCAGCGGGCGGAGAGTGTTTCGGCGTGGCTGGATTGGATGTCGGCGCCGATAATCGTTTTCACCGTGGGTGAACGGTCCCGCGCGCGCCATGCCGGACCGGCCCATTTGTAACCGCCATTGATGTCCGCGCCGCCGGAATGGCGGTCGATGGAGAGCAGGCAGCCGCCCGTGTCCTTGGGGTGCAGGTGCAGGGCTTCACCTGTAAGTCCACCCTCTTCCGATTTCAGATCTTCGACGATGCGAACGCCGAGCGCCTTCACATGCTCGCGCCGCGCTTCGAGATCGTGGCAGTCGAGGATGAACATGTAGCCGCCATCGCCGCCGCGCCGTTCAAGATAGCGGCCCGCGGCTGTGTCTTCGCGTGTCGGAGAAACAATTTCGAGAAAGGTTCCACCCATGGCGAACAGCGCGTTGTGCAGGCCGTATTTGGCGACGCCGGGATCGCGATAGCAGACTTCGAGGCCCAGCACGCTGGCGATCTGGCGCTCCACTGGGGCGAGGTCTTTCGCCACCAGACAGATCTGGCGCAACCGCAGATATCCTTCGCTCATCCAGCCTCTCCCGGTTCTGATTCGTTACGACTCGATCCTGCCCTCGATGATATATCGAAGCACAGCGGTTCTTGCGGCGATGAAGTCGATGAAGGCGCGCACATGCGGCAGGTTGCGCATCTCCTCGCGCACGATCAGGACGAGGTCATAGTCCGCCTCGTCATAGACAAAGCATTGTTCAAGCTGCGGATCGAGACCGCCGATCATGCAGGGAATGCAACCCACGCCGACGCCTGAACGGATCGCGGAGGCGATATGCAGGATGGACGACGATGCGCTGCGCACCACGGCGCCGCTGGCGCGTGCGGCTTTCAGGAAGGGCGGCTCGAACCGCGCCAGATCGCCTGCGCCGCCAACGATGGGGTGGCGGGCCATTTCGGCGGGCGATGACGGGCGGCCGTTTTCCGCCGCATAGGCTTTCGAGCAGTAGAGACCCCACTTGCCGGTCGCGAGGCGGCGCTGGATCAGGCCTTCGCCTTCGATGGGCTGGCGCGCGGATCGCAGGGCGATGTCGGCCTCGCCGCGGGCGAGATCGAGCCGCCGGTCAGTGACGATGGTTTCAACCTGCACGACCGAAAAACGCTCGGTGAATTCGCCCAGCCAGGGATGCAGCATGCATTCGGCCAGCACGTCGTTTGTGGTGAAGCGGATGACGCCGGACAGCTTGCGGCTGCGCTGGGCGACCATGCGGCCGAAGGCTTCGACCTCGGATTCCACCCGTTCGGCATTCTGCACCATTGCAGAACCAACATCCGTCAGGCGGTACCCCCCGGCGGAGCGCTCAAACAGCCGTTCGCCAATGGATTCTTCGAGGGCTGCAATTCTGCGGGCCACGGTTGTTTGATTAACGCTAAGCAATTTCGCAGCTGCAAGGGTTGATCCACCCCTCGCAACAGCCAGAAAATGCCTGAGATCGCCCCACTCGAACATACTACGTTCTGCACGAATGCAGATCGCTCTGCAATAGTTCGGATTGAGGCGGGATGCGACAAGCCATACACAACCTCACGGACAAGACGCCAAAAGGCGCAGTCCGCCGCGAGAAACAAAAACGAGAAGCGCACAAACGCCATGTACCGCCTGCACTATGATCCTGCTTCGACCACCTGCCGGGCAGTCATCCTGTTCGCGGTCGAGGCGGGCATTTCCCTCGAATATGTGCAGGTCGATCTGTTCAACAGCGAGAACAGGGGCGAGGCTTTCACCCGCTTCAATCCCAGCCAGGCGGTGCCGGTGCTGGACCATGACGGTTTCATTCTCACAGAAAGCTCGGCGATCCTCCGCTACCTCGCCGAAGTTTCCGGCGCGAAGGCGTATCCATCCGATATCCGCGCGCGTGCGCGGGTCAACGAGATGATGGACTGGTGCAATACCTTCTTCATGCGGGACTTCGTGTACGGCCTGGTCTATGCGCGCGTGCTTGCGCATTACCGCCTCCCCGAACCCGGTTTTTCGCAGGCCCTCGCGGTCCATGAGCCGCGCGCTCATCGCCGCCTGAAGGCGCTGGACAGCCGGATTGGATCGCAGGGCTTTCTGTGCGGACCGGAGATCACGCTGGCCGACTATCTCGGCTCGGCGTTTGTGACCTCCGGCGAGCTGATCGGCTTCGACCTCAAACCGTGGCCGAACATTTCGCGCTGGATCGCGACCATGAAGGCGCGGCCGGCCTGGGATGAAGTCAACGCCGCTTTCTACGGCTGGAGAAGCGCCGTGGCGGCCCAGGGAAGGATGCGGGCATGATTCATCAGCGGACACTCCGCCAGGACACAGAATTCCACGCCGTCCAGCAGAATGACTGACGGCGCATAACCCGGAAAAACCGGCCAGAAAAAGCCGGAAGCAGACCTACCGATACGAACGCCAAACCAAACCGACCGGCGGACCACGCCGGCGAGACGGAGACTCTTATGCCAAACCTCCCCAGCGCCATCCGCGCCCATGCCTTCTTCCTGGCCGCCGCCAGCCTGCTCACATTGCAGGCGTGCGGCGGACCCGGAGCGGCGGCTCCGGCCGCCACTGCCGCCGCGACAGCCAGCCCCCCCGCTGTCGCGGCGGCCAATCCGGTTGATGCCGGCCGCTATCTCGTCCTGATCGGCGGCTGCAATGACTGCCACACGCCGGGCTTCCCGGAATCCAACGGCATGCAGCCCGCGGAGGCCGAATGGCTCACGGGTTCGCCCGTCGGTTATTCCGGCCCGTGGGGCGTGAGCTATGCGCCGAACCTGCGGCTCTCCTTCCAGACGATGGAAGAGCAGGACTTCATCGAGATGGCGCGCGCGGCGAATGGCCGTCCGCCCATGCCGTGGCCGAGCCTGCGCGAAATGAGCGATGCGGATCTGAAGGCGATCTACGCCTATGTCCGCCGCCTCGGACCTGCTGGTGAAGTGGCGCCTGCGCCCCTCTCTCCGGGCGTTGCGCCAACTGGTCCGCATATCCCCTTCGTTCCGGTGACGCCGGGCTGAAGACTATAACGAGCCTCTCCTCCCCGGCCCGCGACCGGAAAAATCCGGCGCGGTTCTGACCAGACATAACAAGAAGCCCGACATAACAAGAAGAAGGAAACTTCCACATGATCACGCCTGAAACCGTCGCCCCCTCCACGCAACCGAAAGGCTCGTGGTGGCTGTTCTATCCTCTCGCCATCATCATCGTGAGCGCCGTGCTGTTCACCCCGGCGGGCGAAGCGGACGCTTCCAGACACAGTGCGGGCCAGCAGCACGAGGTTAGCCGGCAACACGCCGAATAATTCATCTCTCCATTCGCACCGCAGGGCATCCCCCGCCCGAACGACGGACACAGAAGCCGGAGCCGGAGCGAAAAACTGAACGGCGCAGGACCCCTCGGGGAGTCTGCGCCGCTTCGTTTTCAGCGTTACATAAAATTATAGGGTTCGATGTCCAGCGTGATGCGGACGCTGGGCGGGGCTTTGACGCGCGAGCGCCAGGCGGTGAGAAAGGCGGAGAGATCCACCGTGCGTTCGGCGCGGATCAGAAAGCGGCGGCGGTGACGGCCGCGCAGGACGGAGATCGGCGCGGGCGCCGGTCCCCATATCTCCACGCCATCCGTATTCGGCTGGGCCGCCGCGAAGGCTTTCGCCCATTCGTCGGCCTGTTCGGATGAGCCGCCCGCGACGATGACGGCGGCGAGGCGGCCATAGGGCGGGAAGCCCATCAGTTCGCGCATCTCCATCTCGTGCGCCATGAAGGCGTCGCGATCGCCCGCCGCCAGAAGGGCGATCGCGGGGCTTTCGGGCGCGTAGCTCTGGATGATGGCGCGGCCGGGGCGATCCGCCCTGCCCGCGCGGCCGGCGACCTGCTGGAGAAGCTGGAAGGTGCGTTCGCCGGCGCGCAGGTCGCCGCCCTTGAGGCCGCTGTCTGCGTCGACGGCGCCCACCAGCGTCAGCATGGGGAAGTTGTGGCCCTTGGCCGCGATCTGGGTTCCGATGAGGATGTCGATGTCGCCGCGCTCCATCCGGCCGACAAGATCGGCCAGCGCGTCATTTGTCGCCACGGTGTCGGATGAGAAGACTTCGACGCGCGCTTTCGGGAAGCGCGTCCGCGCTTCTTCGGCGAGCCGCTCCACGCCGGGGCCGACGCCGGCGAGCGAGCCCTGCGCGTCGCAATGCGGACAGTGCGTGGGCTTGCGCATGGTGAAGCCGGTGAGATGGCAGACCAGCATGCCGGTATAGCGGTGTTCGGTGAGCCAGCTTTCCGTATCGGGCGCTTTCAGCCGTTCGCCACAGGCGCGGCAAAGGACGAGCGGGGCGTAGCCGCGCCGGTTGAGGTAAAGCAGCGCCTGTTCGCCGGCAGCCAGCGCCGTTTCAACCGCCTCGACCAGCGGCGGCGACATCCAGCGGTCGCGCTCCGGCGGGGTTTCACGCATGTCGGCGATGGAAATTTCGGGCAGGCGCGCGGCGCCCGGACGCGCGTTGAGCTTCAGATGCGCGTAGCGGCCGGCCTTTGCGTTCGCCAGCGTCTCCAGCGAGGGCGTCGCCGAGGCGAGGACGATGGTGCAGCCTTCGATGTGCGCGCGCATGACGGCGAGATCGCGCGCCTGATAGATCGCGCCCTCCTCCTGCTTGTAGGAACCGTCGTGTTCTTCATCGACGATGATGAGCGCCAGCTTGCGGAAGGGCAGGAAAAGCGCCGAGCGGGCGCCCACCGCGATGCGCGCGCGGCCATGGCTGATCTCGCGCCAGACGCGGCGGCGCGCTTTCGACCCGGCTGCGGAGTGCCAGACGGCGGGCTCGGCGCCGAAACGGCTTTCAAAGCGGCCCACCACGGCCTGCGTCAGTGCGATCTCGGGCAGGAGGACAAGCACCTGCGCCTCGGGGTCGTTGCGCAGGACTTCGGCGATGGCCTCAAAGTACACCTCCGTCTTGCCCGAGCCGGTGATGCCGTCGAGAAGGACGGGACGGAACGCTTTGGCGCGCACGGCTTCGCGCAGTTCCGCCGCCGCCTGTGTCTGATCGTACGTGAGATCGGGACCGGGGCGTTCGGGATCGGGCGGCGCGAAGGGCGGATCAAGGGAGTGTTCCTCGCCCGCCAGCGCCCCGGCGTCGATCAGGCCCTTCACCACGCCGGAAGAAACTTCGGCCTGTCGCGCGAGTTCAGCGGGGACCATCGCCTGCCCCGCCAGCGCCAGCACACGTTCACGCGCAGGCGTCATGCGGTCCGGCATCTGGCCGGAAGCCTTCACCAGAATCTCGACCGGCGCGGGTTCAAGCGCCTCGCGCGAGCGCAGGGCCATGGCCAGCATGTTGCCGGGCGGCGTGCAGACATAGCGGGCCGCGCGATCAATAAAGACGCGCATGGTTTCGCCGATCAGCGGGGCGGTGGCGATGACGTCGAGCACGGGCTTGAGCGGACGTGAGGACGGACCATCCTTCACCGCCCAGACGACGCCCGCGACCTCGCGCGGGCCCAGCGGAACCACGACCACGGCGCCCGGCGCGACATCCATGCCGGCGGGCAACGCATAGTCGAACGGTTCCGGCAGGGGCTGCGCCAGCAGCACCGAGGCGATTCGGCCGTGTACGTGCATAAATCCACCTTGGCCGCTGGCGGCGGCGGCTTCAACGGGCCAGCCCCCGCCCATCCGCCCTGTGCCCGTTTGGACACAGGACTGCGACACACCAGCACTGTCACATGACTGATACCAAACCGTCGCCCCACAGTCATGGCGCACGGATAGAGCCGCCCCGTTGATACAACGGGAGACGGCCCTCATGACCACGAATTCCTTGAAGCTGAAAGTCCGTGGAGGCGTCGCAAGGCAGGCGCTGGCGCTGGGCCTTCTCGGCGCGACGCTTGTTCCGGCCGCTTCGGCCGATGTCATTCGCGGGGTTGTGACGGACGGCTCCGGCCAAGGCCCCCTGGAGGGCGCTATCGTGACGGTGCAGGGCATTAACCGCTCCACCACCACGGACCGGTTTGGCGAGTTCACGCTGAACAACCTGCCGGCAGGCGACCACACAGTTGTCGTTTCATATATCGGCGCGGATCGCGTCAGCCAGTCCGTGGCGCTCGCGGGCGAGACCTCGCTGCGGTTCGCGCTGGGCGATGCGGTTGAGTATCGCGACAGCATCCTGGTCATCGGCTCCGCCGCCGCGCAGGCCGGCGCCATCAACCAGCAACGCGCCTCCAACGCCATCGTGTCGGTGATCGACTCCGACGGCCTGGGCAACTTCCCCGACACGACGGTGGCGGACAGCCTGCAACGTCTGCCCGGCCTGTCGATCGAGAACGATCAGGGCGAAGGCCGCTATGTCTCCATCCGCGGCATCAACACCGACCTGATCGCTTCGTCGATCAACGGCGTGCGGACGCCCTCTCCCGAAGATCGCCGTGGCGTTCTGCTGGACGGCGTGCCGTCCGACCTGCTCGACGGGATCGAAGTGCAGAAGTCGCTGACGCCGGACCTCGACGCGGACTCGCTCGGCGGCGTCATCAACATGAAGACGATCTCGGCTTTCGACCGCAAGGGCCAGTTCATCCGCGCCAAGATCGAAGGCTCCTACAACGACATCACGGAAGAGTGGTCGCCGAAGGGCACATTCACCTACTCCAACGTGTTCGGCGACCGTTTCGGCTTCGCGGCCTCCGTCAACTATCAGGACCTGCGCATCGAGGCGCACAACAACGAGACGGGCGGCTGGGGCTTCGATGACGACAGCGGCCTGCCCTATCTCGACGATGACTATGAGATGCGCTGGTATGACCTGACGCGCGAACGTCTTGGCGTCGTTCTGAACTTCGATTTCAGGGCCACCGAGAACACGGACCTCTATCTCCGCACGCTCTACAACCGTTATTCGGATGACGAAGTCCGCAACCTGCGCGAGTTCCGCGACCTTGGCGAGGAAGGGTTCGATCTGAACGGGACGGTCTATAGCTACAACTTCGCCGAGATGGATCATGCTGTCCGCGTGCGCGAGGAAGTGCGCAACATCCAGACCTACGCGCTGGGCGGCACGACCGATCTGGGCACGCTGAGCTTCAACTATGAAGTGTCCTACGCCTTCGCGCAGGAAGACGACTCGAACAACCACGACGTCACTTTCCGCACCGATGACGCCGAAGCGGCCGGCATTCTGCTGGTCGATATCGCCAACCCCAAAAAGCCGGTTGTCACCGGACCGGGCATGGCGGCGTTCAACGATCCGTCGAACTTTGAACTGGACGCGTTCGAGCGCGAATATACCAACAATGAAGACACGGAATGGGCCGGCAAATTCGACGTGTCCTATGACACGCTGATTGGCGACATGCCTGTGATCTGGTCCGCCGGCGTGAAGCTGCGCGACCGCGAGAAGATGCGCGACGCCAATATCGACGTGTTCGAGGCGATCGATCCGATCTTGATGTCCGACTACATCTCCGGAACCAGCCCGCTGGCCGGCTGGCGCATGGACAACGCCATGTACACCTGGCCGGACGCCGATCTGACGCGCGCCCTGCGCGGCTCGTCGTTGCTGGAACTAAATGACGATGACACGGCGCTGGAATCACTGTCGGGCGACTATACGATCCAGGAACAGATCCTCGCCGGGTACGGCATGGGCACGTTCGAGATCGGCGACCTGACGGTTGTGGCCGGCGTCCGCGTCGAGCAGACCAAGACGGACTCGGTAGGGGCCATGTTCTCGGAGGGCGCTGCAACGGCGACGCAACGCAGCTTCTCCGACGACTACACCAACGTCCTGCCGAGCGTGAACCTGAAATACGAAATCATGCCGGACCTGATCGCACGCGGCGCCTACTACGCCGCTGTCGTGCGCCCGGCCTTCGGCGACATGGCGCCGGTCGCGCTCTTCAACGATGACCGGGACGAGCTGAGCATGGGCAATCCCGGCCTTAAACCCTTCGAGGCGGACAATTTCGACCTGATCATCGAATACTATCCGACGCGCCTGTCGGTTCTGTCGGCCGGCGTGTTCCACAAGAAGATCAAGAACGCGATCTTCTCAGGGACATACGACATCGCGAACCTTCCAGCGTCGGTCGACCTGTCCTTCCTTCCGCAGGCGGACATAGACGGACTTTCGGAAGTGTCGACGGCGATCAATGCCGGCGATGCGGAGATCAGCGGCATCGAATTCAACTATGTCCAGTCGCTGGACTTCATCTCTCCGGCGCTCGACGGCTTCCTCGCCTCCCTGAACCTGACGCTCAGCGAGTCGGAAGCGACACTGACGGACGGCCGTGAAGTCCCGATGCTGAAGCAGAACGATACGGTGTGGAATGCGGCGCTGGGTTACGCCAAGGGCCCGTGGGACATCCGCGTGTCGGCGAACTATCGCGGCGGCTATCTCGACGAACTGTTCGGCCAGGACCTCGACCGCTACACCGGCGAGCACCTCGGCCTTGAGGCTTCGGTGAAATACGACGTGAACGACAACCTCCAGCTCTTCGCCGAGGGCAAGAACCTCAACGACGAACCGGAATATTATTATCACGGCGACCGTTCGCGCCTGTCGCAGTATGACGAATATGGCTGGCGCGCTGTCGTCGGCGCCCGCCTCACCTATTAGGCGGGCCGGGCGTCGCGCCCACGACCGGACACGGCGAAAGCCCCTGCGGAAAACCGCAGGGGCTTCTGCTTTTCAGGTCCTGCGCCTTCCGGTGTCAGGCCGGCTCGCTACTGGCCGGCGCGTTACTGCCAGTAACGCGGGGCGTTGTAGTAATCGTACACCCGGTCGCGGTAACCGCTGCCGTCATTGCGGGTCAGCTCGTCGATCTTGTCAGCCGGAGCGGCTTCGAGCTGCTCTTTCGTGTAGCCGACCATGTAACCGCCGCGGGATTTCTCATAGTCGAGCACCGACCAGGGAAGCGGGTGGTATTTCTCGTTCATGCCGAGAAAGCCGCCGAAGCCGACAACGGCGAACATGATGTTGTTGCTCTGCTTGTCGAGCACCACATCCTCGATCTTGCCGATCCTGTCGCCACTGGTGTTGTAAACATCGGTGCCGATCACTTTCGATGCGCGAATCGCGCTGGTGTGACCTGTTGCCGTGGACATGGCTGGTTTCCTCTCGTGTGTTGCGAGCCACAAGAACGCATATCTTTCCCGAAGGTTTCCGCCGCCAGCATTACAAGTGAAACGCGCCCTTAAGGGGCTGTGGCGAGATTGGGCGAATGGACAGATCCGGTGCAGCAACACCCAACACGGCGCGCGAGGCGTTGGAGGATTTCGGCCGCTGGCTGGAAACGGAACGCCGCGCGTCCGGCAAGACGGTGGAAGCGTACCGGCGGGATATCGCCCACTTCCTGTCCTTCATGACGGAATATCTCGGCGGCGAGCCGCATGTCGCGGACCTCGCCAGGCTGTCGCGGCATGATGTGATTGCATGGCTGGCGCACCGGCGCAGTCACGACAATCTGGCGGCGACATCGCGGGCGCGCGCGGCGTCGAGCCTGCGGGCCTTCTATCGCTATCTCGACCGGCGGCTCGACAAGCCGAACGCCAAGGCGATGATGTTCGAGAGTCCGCGCCGGCCCCACCGCCTGCCCCGCCCCCTGCCGGAGCAACTGGCGAGGGAGGCGATCGAGATCGCGGGCGATTGCGAGGGAGATGACGTTCCCGAATGGGTGCTGGCGCGCGACGCCGCGATGCTGTCGCTGCTGTATGGCGCCGGGTTGCGTCTGTCCGAGGCGCTGGCTGTTTCGGGGCGGGACATTCCGGCGCCCGAGGCGCTGCGCATCATGGGCAAAGGACGCAAGGTGCGAATGGCGCCGCTGATCGGGCCGGTGCGCGCGGCGTTGAACGAATATGCGCAGCTGTGCCCGTATCCTTCGGCGCCGGATGAGCCAGTCTTCCGGGGGTTGCGCGGCGGGCCGTTGAACCCGCGCATGGTGCAGCGCCTGATGGAGGGTTTGCGCGCGCGGCTGGGCCTGCCCGAGACGGCGACGCCGCATGCGATGCGCCACTCCTTCGCGACGCACCTGCTGGCGAATGGCGGGGATCTTCGGGCGATCCAGGCTCTGCTGGGCCACGCCAGCCTGTCGACGACGCAGATCTATACCGGTATCGATGCGGCGCGCCTGATGAAAGTCCACGCCGAGGCGCATCCGCGGGCCTGAGGTGTTGGGGTGGTTGGCGTTCGTGAGCGTTGCCGCTCGCCCTTCGACGGGCGGCGCTGCGCGCCTGCTCAGGATGAGCGACAACACAGCATCGGTATGGTGGAGCAAACTAACCACATGTGATGGTAACCACATGTGTTGACGTCGCCACATCTGGTGTTGTATCGGTTCGGCATGGAAAACACCGAACGCCCCAATACCGTCTCCGGCCTAAAGGCTAGGCGCAAGGAACTGATGGTTCTGCACGAGAGGCTTATTGCGAACGCCAAGATACTGGTTGCCGATATCCGGACGCTGGACGCCTGTATCAAGTTGTTTGATCCGGAGGCGCAGGCCGACCGGCTGGCCTCCGGCGGCTACGACAAGCTCAACCGGCTGCCCAGTGGCCGCTCCCAGCGCTTCGTCTTAGACATGCTGCGCACGGCAAAGGCTCCGATAACATCCCGCGAGATCGCAGACGGCTGGATCGCCTCAACCGGGCTGGAGCCGAACGCCGCGACGCGCGACCTGATAGTCAAAAGGGTCCGCGCCACGCTGACCTCACTTCGCGTCCAAAAAATCGCGGTGAACGAGCCGGTGGAGGGCACGATCGAGAAGTTGTGGCGGCTGGCAGACGGTGTCTAGCCACCCGGAGTATCGTCCCGGCGGTGGTGAAAAAAATAGTATTTATTCAACATATTAGGGCCACTTCAGAATGGTTTGGGAATATTCTGCTAGGAAAATTGTGCGCCTTGCAGTAGGCTTTTCGTAAATCGAAAGGACTCACCATGCCCGTGCGGTCGCTTGAGCAGGCTAAGGCCGATTTGGAGAAGTTCGTTCCAGCCCTGCTCGAACAGGTGAGGCTGGCCTACGGTCGATACATGCGGGAGATGGGCGGGGCGCTGAAATCGCTGGAGACGCGGACGAAACGGGGTGCGGTTCGCGATTTCATTGTCGAGCAACTCTGGAATTGGGCGAATCAGACCGACGGTGTTCAGGCGTATAAGCGCGGAAACCTGAAGTGGATCGCCTTCGAGAATAACTGGCTGGTCCGGGTGAAGCACCTCAACGACATTGACGAAGTGGCCGTAAGTCCCACCGAAGACTCCCGCGAGTACAATTGCAATCAGATACCCGACTCAGCGAAAGACACGCTCTTCAAGAGCGACCTCTTTGATGAGGAAGCTGCTACCGCGCTGTACTTTGGCTGGCGCACAAACGAGAACAC
This sequence comes from uncultured Rhizobium sp., assembly GCA_964550535.1. GTDB lineage: Bacteria > Pseudomonadota > Alphaproteobacteria > Caulobacterales > Hyphomonadaceae > UBA7672. The sequence continues at coordinate 5,359 of CAZJZQ010000061.1, read as the reverse complement.
TCCTGCAGTCCCGGAGGTCAGTTTTGTCTGCAACAATTCGGCTGGCGCGGTGGCTTGGGTTTGGGACCTCGGCGGCGGTACGACGCAACCCGATCTCGCGCTGCCCGAGCCTGATGTTGGCCCGACCGCGCCCGTGGAGCCTGCGGTGAGGATCACGATCAAGGGACGGAAACCGAAGAAGTCAGCAGGATAGCGGCTGATGGCATTCAATGGAAACATGCTCCGCCTTGCACGACAGGTTCGCAAGGTGAGCCAAGAAGGACTCGTGGAGTCCCTCCGTGGCAAGCTCACTCAAGGCACCTTGTCGAAAATTGAGCACGGACGAGTGCAGCCCGACGACGAAGTTGTCGCGGCGCTTGCGTCTGCTTTGCGATTCCAGCCGAGTTTTTTTACCGACGCTGCGTACCTTCGCCAGCCTCCAGTAAGCTATCACCGTATGCGGACGAAGCTGCTGACAAGCGACAGAGACGCCATCCACGGCAAGTCTGAAGTGATCAGACTTGCCCTTGCGAAGTGTCTTGCTTCTGCCGAGCCCGAGCGTCCCGCCATCCCGCTCCCATCGTTTGACCTTGACCAGTTTAGCGGCGATCCGAAAGAAGCTGCCCGAGCCACACGAGCGGCGCTTAACGTTCCACGGGGGCCGATCCAAAGCCTTACCTCCATCGCGGAGAGGGCGGGTGTTGTTATCTGCCCGTTCGATTTCGGCAGCGCGCTAATCGATGGCTTCTGCCAGCAGTCAGACGGGCAGCTCCCCCCGCTCGTCTTCATCAACACGCCGATGGCGATCGACCGTTACAGGTACAGCCTTGCCCACGAAATCGGGCATCTAGTTTGCCACGCCGTGCCCAATGCTCAGCAAGAGATTCAGGCAAATCAATTTGCATCAGAATTTTTGATGCCGAGCGACGAAATTTACGATGACCTTCGCGATTTTTCTTTGGCGAAAGCGATGGAGCTAAAGCTCTATTGGGGCACGTCAATGCAAGCCCTAACCTACAAGGCGTGGGAGCTTGGTCGGATTGGCGATCAGAAAAAACAAAACTGCTTTATCGAAATGAGCCGACGCGGCTGGCGTAAGACGGAGCCTATCGAGGTCAGGAACTTCCACGAGCGGCCCGCCGTTCTCCGCGCGTTGATTGATGTCCACATACGCGAGCTGGGCTACAGCGTGCCGGAGTTGGCGGAGATGTTCGGTCTGCTTCCATCCGAGGTCAGGGCCTTTCTCCCTATCGAGGAGACGAGGCCAAAACTTAGACTTGTATCTTCGCGAGATGTTTCCTGACCGACAGAAAACCCCTCGGAGTGACCCGAGGGGCTACCGGGTCGGCGGGAGGTCACGTCTCGCGCCGGCACGCAGGCGGATAGTCCGTCAGGGGCGGGGCTTTGGCCCCGCTCCACCCTAGTCCGTGAAGGCAGGTGCCCAATGATATAAGACCCGCCCTGCGGCGATGCACCATAGCATCGCCGCCTTTTTCTTGGAATCTCAAGGTGATCGACTTGTTGCCGCGAACGCGTTAGCGTTTACGTGCACATGGGGGGGCGATGTGGCAGCCAAGTATTGCAGGGTTCACTATCGACGGCTCAGCCGCGAGCCGGGCGTGTTTCCAAACGTAACTCTCAGCTATGCACTCAACGCGGCGCTGGAGACGGTCGCTCCAGATGGCGCAAAGTTCAAGGATCGCGCTATTCATCGTATCGAAGACGTTGAGGGACAGTCCGGTTACAAGCGGATGCTCAACAATGTGGTCGCGTCGCCAGAGTGCGTCTTCGGCACGACATGCCTTTTTTCGCCCGGCGAAATGCAGGCGCTAGTGAAAATTTTAGAGGAGCGACCGCACGCGACACTGGCGGAGGTTTTGCGAGCGTACGAGATAGCGGAGCAGCAAGCCCCGGCCGGATACGAATACGTGCACGGCCTAAGCTATTGGCTCGCCATTCAGGATCACTTCTACCAGATCCAGCACGTCAGCTTGCAGAGCGGCGCGATGGAGAAGCATTTGATCTGGCTATTGCGAAAGGCGGGGATCATCGTCGGCAATCAGAAAGTCGTATTACAGTCGGAGTTTGACCAGACGCTTCTCGGAGATGACGACCTGAAGTTCATACAGGTTGGGGGTCTTGTTCCCGAGACAATGCGCGCTCCTGATAACTCTGTTGAAAGCGTTGCGCCGGTTCTCACGGGCGAGATTCAAAAGCGGCAGAAGGTTGGAGACAAGACTTTCGGGTTTGCAGCTGCGCGCGGCATACTTGATCAGCTTTTCGGTCCAATGCGTACGCTGGAAATGCTGGATAGGGTGCCCCCAGAGGCGGCCCTGGAGGTATCAGTCAACATCGGGTTCCGCGCCACCAAGCGTAAACTATCGACCGCGTTTATGAAGGACCTTGCGGTCGGTCTGCGGAACCTGCCCGACGGTGAGGTGACCGTCATCGGCAAACATGGCCGCGCAACTGGAGCCGACGCGAGGCTCTATTATGACATTCCAATCAACAGGGTGTCAGAAAAGAGCGGACTTTTGGTGCTTGAGCACGCTAAAGAACAGATGCAAGAAGTTCACCGGCGGCTGCTGCAAGATGGTAAGATTCAACCATGAAAATCGGTAGTCACCATCTGACCCTGAAGCCAATCCTGCTCCCAATCGTAACAGCGGGTCTGGCTGCGTTTTGCGTTACTCAGGAGCTTTGGCAGAGCCTGCAGACCGGTCTGCTTGTTGTCCTGTCAGTTATCTCCGCAGCCGTCCTCGTGCGTTTGGCGCGTGGATTGCCATTCTCAAATCCTGACCACTTCAGGCTTGAGGAACTCAACAGGATTGCCGCCGCGATCCACGCGAACGCTCAAGCTCTACGTGTTCTGATTTTTGCCTGCTGGCTTTCGATGGGAGCAATCATCGTTTTTTCGTTCGCGCAATTTCCATACGTCGAGGGATGGAGCGAAGTTGGCGAAACAATCTTTTCCGGCGGCATCGGCCTGCTGCTGGGCTTTGTGCTCGCGCGAGCGGTTCAGGTTGTCGAAAGCGATGTGGCGATGATCGCTCTTCAGGCTCAGGTTATGGCGAACGTCATATCAAGAAAAAACGCGGAGACATTTGAGGCGTCGCTTACCGCCTCGCCTCAAGCGGCCATTGCTGGCGCTGAGCGATTCGGCACCGTCATCCAATAGCGCTCAATCCGCCCGACGCTGCCAGTACCCACACCATTGCGACGACTTCGGAGCCTGCGCCGCTGCATCCGCCAGCATCGCGAACTGAGCACCGTTGGAAGCGCGGCGGTAGTCCTCGCGCCAAGCAAGCTCAGTGACGTAGGCTTGCAGGTGCGGGCCGCTGATATGGTGGTGTATGCCCTTCTCCGAGCGGCGAACGCGCGTGAAGAATGACTCGGCTTGGTTCGTGTTCTCGCCCAGCGGGCCGCTGTATTCCTTGGAATGGTCAACCCGCTCTATCGGGAAGCGTGCAGCTAGCTGGTCCCAATGGCGGGCTTCGTCGGCAGCGACGGTTGAGCCGGGAGCAATGTGCTGCTTCGCCAACGCGACGCCTTGGGCTTCTGACTTGACCACGTAGGCGCGCGTCCGGCCCTTGCGCTCGCGCATGGCAACCACGACCTGACGCTTGCCAGTCTGGTTCTCTGCTATCCGGCGGTCCTTGCGATCAACCTTGCGGTTCGCTGGTTTCACGTAGCCGCCGATATAAACGCCGTCGATCTCGACCACGCCCGACAGGGCAGAGTTGTCTATGGCGAGGCCAAGGGCTTCTCTGATTTTGTGCAAAAGTACGAAGCAGGTTTTGTAGTCGTGGCCGAGGTCACGGCTCAGTTGCAGCGCCGCATGACCTTTGACGCCGTTCGTGAAGATCGCGATGGCGGCGAGAATGTTCCGCACTTCCATCTTGCGGCTGTGGAAGATCGTTCCCGAGGTCAGGCTGAACTGCTTGGAGCAGCCTCGGCACTTCCAGCGGTTCTGAGTCGCGAGCCAGTAATGCTCAAGGCAGCCGCACACCGGGCAGACCGGCTCGCCATCTGTCTCGGCCCAGCGTATCGCCTTGAAGGCATCGCGGGCTTCATCCTCCGTCATGCGGAGAACCTGAGCCAGCTTCAGGGAGCGGGCGCCGGGGGATTTGAGGAAGTGTTGGGCCATGTCTCAACCTAATCACATGTGATGAGATTGATATACGGGTGGACGGACTCGGCGTCAAGAGCTACATCACCACATCTGACGATTGTTTTTCGGAGCCCCCCATGGCGACGGCCACCAAGACGCGCGCGAAGAAAAAGACCTTGGAACTTGCGCCAAACGCCTTCAAGGAGCGCGAGGCGACCATAAAATATGAGTGCATCAGCAAGCAGATGGTCAAAGACGCCATAGCTGCAAGCGGCCTCAGCACGCGCGAACTTCAGGCGGCGCTGGCGCGGATCGGGGTTGAACTGGGCGAGGCGAGCCTCACGAACAAGATAAGCCGAGGGGCCTATTCCGCAGCGTTCTTGCTCCAGCTTTACGATGCGCTGGGCTTGAAGCTGGAAGCCAAGCCAAAGCGCTAGGATCGACTCTAGGCCCTTTTGGAGTCAGCCTCCCACGCGGGACGGACAACTCTGGGAGGGACGAATGCCTGCATTCCTAATCACATACGACCTACGCAAAAAACGCGACTACCCAGCGGTCTATGCGTTGCTTGAGAAATGGAATGCAGTCTCGCTGCTTGAATCAGTGTGGCTTACGCGATTCAAGGAAGGGACGACGGCGGACCAGGTGCTCGAAGCACTCCGCAAAGTGGCGGATTTTGATGATGGCCTTGCTGTGCTACAGCTTGTTGCGCAGGCGGACTGGGCAACTATCGGGGTCCCTGAGGCGGCAAGCTCTTGGCTTCAGAAATACGTGAGCGAGGCTTAGCCGCCATCCAATACCGTTCGCGGACTTTGACCGGCACTCCGAATAGGTTCGCTACGAAGACGGCCAAATCGGCTCGAAGCATCTTGAGCATCACTTTCTCCATATGAAAAAGCCCGGCTTGCGGCCGGGCTGGAAATGTTTGATTTTCTAGATGTGGTGGGCGTTAAGCAGATGTGGCTACCATCACATGTGGTTAGTTTGCTCCACCATACCGCACAGCATCCGGTGGTGACTCAGCAGCTCATGGTGAGCAGCGATCGACGGGAGCGTCCGTCGAACCATGGGCTGCGGTGGGGTGTGGTCTGTCCGCCCGTGCTTTGAGTCCTTCGTGGACCTTTGTGTCTTCGTGTTTGTCTTTGTCGCTGGTGTTGAAGAAGAACACCAAGGCGCGAAGGGTTCACGAAGAACACGAAGATGACGGTGGGTGCGGTTGGGCCTTCGCACGGGCCTTGAGCCCTGCGGGATGCTGCCATGTTTTAGCTC
>CAZJZQ010000060.1:0-20790 GCA_964550535.1 uncultured Rhizobium sp. | reverse complement strand
GTGCCCGCCGACGACCTGACCGACCCGGCCCCGGCCGCCTCGTTCGCCCACCTCGACGCGCAGACCGTGCTGAACCGCGCGATCTCCGAAAAAGGCATCTACCCCGCCGTGGACCCGCTGGACTCGTCGTCACGCATTCTGGACCCGAACGTTGTCGGCCAGGAGCACTATGACGTCGCTCGCGGCGTGCAGGAAATCCTGCAGAAGTACAAATCGCTTCAGGATATCATCGCCATCCTCGGCATGGATGAGCTGTCGGAAGAAGACAAACTCGTCGTGGCGCGCGCGCGGAAAATCGAACGCTTCCTGTCGCAGCCCTTCTTCGTGGCTTCGCAGTTCACCAACCTCGAAGGCCAGTTCGTTGCGGTGGAAGACACCGTGAAGGGCTTCAAGGAAATCCTCGAAGGCAAGCACGACGACATCCCGGAACAGGCCTTCCTGATGTGCGGCAAGATCGACGACGTGATCGCGAAAGCCCACAAGATGGCGGCCGAAGCGGCCTGATCTGTCTCTTTGCCAACCTGTCCTGTATCCAGAGGCGGCCGCAGTCATGCGGCCGCCTTTTTTACTGGCTTGGGGAGCAGGCATATGCGGATTGTCGCCAGCCTTGCCGCCGTCGTTGGTCTCGCCGCCTGTTCCTCGGCTCCCGCTCCTGTTTCAGGCGTGGTCCCCAGCAATTCACCGCCGCCGGTTGATCCTGTTACAATGGCGCTTCAGCAGGTCTGCCCCCGGCTGCTGGAGGATCCCGCCCGTTTCCCGGCGGTTGCTCTGGAGAACGGATTCGACTGGTACGATTTTTCGGACAAGGGCGTCCGGCCTTTCGCTGCCGCCTTGGGCGTCAGCATTTCTGCATCATCCGGTGCGTGCGTTGTCGGGTTCGCCACGAAGCCATTTTCGGCGCAACAGCTTCAGCAGCAGTGGGAGTTTATCCGTGATCTGACCTTTGTCGCCGCTCCACCGCTGAAGACCGTTACCGCACCTGGAGAGAGCGGAATTTACGGATGCAGCGATGCTCCGCCCCGGACGGTCATGATAACTGTGTCCAGCGGTGCGGAGCCGCCGGAAACGCTCGAGTACAATGGGACAAGCTTCACTCGTCTGGGCCGCGGGCAGCCCAACACAGAGATGCGTGTCATCGTAACCAAAGACGACTGCGCAGCGACGGAAAACCGTATCGGGCCATAGGTCCGGGGTCGTCGCAGGGGATCACCACAGCGTTGGCGCGCCCAGCGCTGTGATGGAGGGATCGCGCGTCACCACGGTCATGCCTTCGAGAATGGCCTGCGCAGCGAGGATGCGGTCCCACGGGTCGCGATGGATAAGGGGGAAGCTGGCTGCGTGCTCGGCGTGGGCGGCGGATATCGGCAACTCTAGAAAGCCTTCGGCGTGGACAAGCTCAATGGTTGATCCGGACCAGGGTGCGAGCCTGCCCCGCGCGATCTTGAACTCGATTTCGTAAATCGATGCCGATGAGACGTGGATTTCCCCTCCGTTCGCGATCACGGCGCGGGCAGCGCTTGAAAGATCCGGCGCGGCCTCGTTCCACCAGATCAGCGCGTGTGTATCCAGAAGGAACCGGGTCACGGGCTGTCGGGATCGCTGGGGAAGACCGGGCTAACGATTGCGTCCTCGGGGTCGGGCTCGAAGACTTCGTAGGGGGTCGGGTCGCCCGTCCAGCCGTACTTTTCCTTCAATGCCCCGAAACGCCGCTTCGGTTTTTCCGCCGCTTCAACCGGAACAATCCGCGCTACGGGTTTGCCATCGCGGGCGATAATGACTTCCTCGCCGTCCAGCGCTTTCTGAACAAGGGCGCTGAGCTTGCCCTTGGCTTCTGCTATGTTCATCTGTGTCGCCATTGGTCCAACTTAGTCCAAGTAGTTGGTCCAAGCAAGATGACGCAGGGATTCCGGGAGTGAAGATGCGGATGAAAGCCGGTCTGACGGTGCTGGGGCTGATGCTCGCCGTGATACCCGCCCACGCCCAGCGCGCGGCGATCTCGCCGGATCTGTCGCCGGCGGATGCGGCGGCGGCGTTCGAGGCGATGGTGGTCGACGGCTGCCTCGCGGCGGTGGCAAGCGGCGGGCGCGTGAGCGATACGTCGATAAGCAGCCACGTCACGGCGGCGCAGGACTCGGAAACGCTTCGCCAGGCGGGCGCGGCGCCGGGCGATACGGTGTGGGATGTCTCCGCCGCGCGCGGCGTGGTGACGGTGCGCGAAAGCGGCGGGCGCTGCATCGTGCAGGTCTATGGTCCGCCCGCGCCGGGCACGGTGTCGGCGCTGGCCCGGCGGCTGAAGGAGCAGGGGTTCGAGGCGCTCGCCTCCGCTGGCGGCGGCCTGTCGCAGACGCTGTTGCGGGGCGAAGGCGCCTCGCGCGTGCAGGTGACGGTGCAGGGCGCGGAGCCCGGCGGCGCCAACCACCCCTCGCGCTTCAGCGTCATCAGCGCCACCGTCTCGCGCGTGAACTAGGGACGGCTTTATCTCCATGCCGGTGTTCGCAACGAGGGTCAGGTGACAGGCGCGATGCTTCTTGTTCTGGCGATCGTTGGCGCGATTGCGTGGCCGGTTCTGGTGGCGGGCGCGGTGTGGCTGCGCTGGCGGCGCGGGCATCGCAAGCCGTCGCCGGGTTCGTGGATCTTCGTCACGTTGGCCAGCGTCTTCTGGGCGGTCGGCGTGTGGGCCTTCCTGCTGGAGCCCCGCTCTCTGGTGGTGCGCCATGTCGAGGTGGCGAGCGCGCAGTGGACCGGCCCGCCGCTGCGCATCGGCGTGATCTCCGACACCCATGCCGGCGCGCCGCATGTCGATGGGAAGCGTCTGCGCGAAATCGTGGCGCGGATGAATCGCGAGGCGCCGGATATCGTGATGCTGGCCGGCGACTATGCCGGCGGTCATGCCCCGGCCGCCGCGCGGTCGCAAACGGAACGCGATGCGGTGATGTCTGGTCTGCCGCCCTTCGCGGATCTGTCGCCGCCGCTGGGCGTTGCCGGCGTGCTGGGCAATCATGACTGGTGGTTCGACGGGCCGAGCGTCGAGCGCGCGCTGGAAGCGGCGGGCGTCACCATGCTGGAAAACGCCGCCGTGCGGATCGAGCGTGAGGGCGGGGCGTTCTGGGTGGCCGGGCTGGCCGACATGGTTTCCGAACGGGCGATGCCGTCCTACGCCGCCGCGCTGGCCGCCGTGCCGGAGGGCGAGCCGGTGATCGCGCTGACCCACTGGCCCGACCCGTTCGCCACAGCACCCGGCAGGGTGGCCGTGACGCTGGCCGGGCACAGCCATTGCGGGCAGGTGAACCTGCCCCTGCTGGGCCGCCCCATCCTGCCGTCTGCGGGCTCCTATGAATGGCCGTGCGGGCTTTATGAGGTGGACGGCCGGAAATTGCTGGTTACCGGCGGGGTGGGCGTGTCGATGCTGCCCGTCCGGTTCGGTCAGCCCCCGGAAATCGTTATTCTTACTCTGAAGGGCGCCAGCTAAAACGCCGCCTTTACAGGTCCGTTCGGGCTGATACACCCGCCGGGCAAAGGGGAGTCCCCATGGCCGAAACACTTCATTTCTCGCTGGTGTCGCCCGAGCGCGAGCTATTCTCCGGCGCCGTCGCCCAGGTTGACGCTCCCGGCGTCGAGGGTGAATTCGGCGTGCTGCCGAAACACGCCCCCTTCATGACGACGTTGAAACCCGGCGTGGTCCGCATCCACGAAGAGGGCAAGGTGACGCCGGTGTTCGTGCGCGGCGGTTTCGCCGACGTGACGCCCGCGGGGCTGACCATCCTCGCCGAAGAAGCCGTGCGCCTGTCGGACGTGGATGTCGCCTCGCTTGACGCCGAGATCGTCCGTGTCCGTTCGGATGCAACCGATCCGGGCGATGAAGCCCGCCGCGCCCGCGCCGCCGGCCGCCTCGCCTACCTCGAAGCGCTCCGCGCTGCGGTTCAGGGCTAAGCTTTCCGATTGCTGCACTCGCTGAGCTGTACGGGGACGCTGTTCCCTGTGACGCAATGCGCAGCAGCCGTCCATCGAACCACGAGACGCCGGGTTCACCTCACGCAATCGCCGGACCGGCGTCCAACGGCAGGCCGTCATACGGGCCCTTGCCAGCGACGTAGTGGCGGGCGCCAGCGCCGGGGCCGCCGGTGGTGATTTCCATGATGACGTTGTTGGCCTGGCGGATGGTCAGCGTCTCGCGCGCATCGCTGCGCAGAAGACGGCAGGCGAGGGCGCGGTTGATGAAGCCGTGCGCGATGATGGCGATGGTGTGGGCGGGCGTCTGCTCCATCTCCGCGATGAAGGCGCCCGCGCGATCCATCAGGTCGTGGAAGTTCTCGCCATTGGGCGAGCGCACGTTCAGCATGTCGGCCTGCCACGCGGCGAACACGTCCGTCTGCGTGGCGGCGAGGTCGGCGTAGAGCTGGCCCGACCAGTCGCCGCCGGACCATTCCATCAGCCGGTCGTCGAGCACGGGCGCGATGTCGAGATGCGGGCGGATGATCGCCGCCGTCTCCTGCACGCGGCCGAGGGGAGAGGCGTAGATCGCCTGCACGCCGCGCGTCGCGAGGAACTGGCCGGACTCATCGGCGTGGCGGCGGCCTGCTTCGTTGAGGCGTGAATCCCATTGGCCCTGCATGCGCCGTTCGGCGTTCCACTCGGTCTGGCCATGGCGGACGAGATAGATGGTGCGCACAACGCTCACGCGGAACTCCCCGATGCGATGTGCGGGGTATGCCCTCTCAGGCGGCCACGGTGCAATGCGCGAAGCGGCGCACGACCTCTTCATAGACGGGCCGCTTGAACGGGATCACCAGTCCGGGCGCGTCTTCAAGCGGCGTCCACTTCCACGCGTCGAACTCCGGCGTATGGCCGTCGAGGCGGACGTCGGTGTCGGTTCCGGTCAGGCGGAAAGCGAACCACTTCTGTCGCTGGCCGAAGAACGGGCCGGAGAGGCGCTGTTTCAGCGCCGGCGGGAAGTCGTAATACAGCCACGGCTCGACTTCGGAGATCAGCTCGACATGGCGGGCTTCAAGGCCGGTCTCTTCGCCCAGCTCGCGAAACGCGGCTTCCTGCGGCGTTTCTCCGCGATCGATCCCGCCCTGCGGCATCTGCCAGGCGTAACGCGCCTCGTCCTTGCGCACGCCGGTGCGGCGGCCAAGCATCAGCCGTCCATGACGCGAGAAAATGGCGAGGCCGACATTCGGCCGGTAGAGCGACGGGTCGCGCTGCCCCTGAAGGGGGTGCCCGCCCTCGCTCACTGTAGCAGGCCGCCCGTGGCTGAGGCCGGAGCGAGCTGATAGCCTTTCGCCTTCAGGCCGATGGCCCAGATGCGAAGCTGCTCGATCGTCACCGGATAGGCATAGCCAACGCCCAGCGCATGGCCGTTCTGGATCGCCAGCGCTTCAAGCTGCAACAGCTCGCGGTCGATGGCGTCGGCGGATGGTTCGGTATCGACGATACGGTTGGCGACGGCGAAGCCGACTTTGGACTTGTTGGCCGCTTCAGGCAGGGCCGAGCGCGCCGCGCCGCCATCATGCACGAAGGCGAGGCCGCGTTCTTCCAGCGCGGCCATCACAGGTTCAGCGGCCTTGGCGTCGGTGGCGAACTTGGCGCCCTGATAGTTGGTGACGCCGAAATAGCCGGTGGCCTTGCCGAGCAGCAGGTTCAGGCGCCGCGTGTTTTCCTGCGGCGACAGTGTAGTCAGCAGCGTCTGCGGTCCGGTATCCACATTGCGATAGTCATACGGCTCCATCGGCAGTTCAAGCAGCACTTCGTGACCGGCGGCGCGCGCACGGTTCACCCAGGTCTGGAGATCCGCCGCGTAGGGCACGAAGGACAGCGTCACTTCCGGCGGCAGTTCGTTGATCGCGGCCAGCGTGTGATTGCGGTTGAGGCCGAGGCCGCCAACCATCAGCGAGATGCGCGGCGAGCCATCGGGAACGAAGGGGCGGGCATAGGCCTGCGCGGGCGTGCGGCCGTCATCGGCGATGCGCGGCAGGTTGCCGGCGGGCGTGCGCTCATGCAGGCCCTCGATGGGGGCTTTCGCCAGAGGCTGCGGCGTGGCGGGAAGGCCCGGCGAGGCGCCGATCTCGATCACCTTGAAACCGGCGGGCGGGGCCGCATCGGCCATCGTGGTTTCAAACGCGGCGTCGTTGTATTCGACGCCGGGCAGGCTGGGCTCAACCGAGCCGGAATTGCGGCCGAAGCTGTTCTCAAGGCGCGTCTTCAGCGGCGGCGGCGCGCCGGCGGCGTCGGCCGAGAACAGGGCGATTTCAGTGATCGGCGCCGAAGCGTCGGCGTCGCCGAAGAAGTGCACCGCGCCGGCGGCGCCGGCGGACAGCGTGCCAAAGGTGACAACGCTGATCGCGAAGTGGCTGAGCCCGGTCCGCAGCGCGGATGAACCCTGATTCCGTGAGGCTGGCATCAACGACCTCTTCTAGCCCGCCGGATGGCCGGCCCAACCGTGAAGTCATGGCGCGGGAGCGTTAAGAAGCATGTAACGCCGGGCCCGCAGGGGCGGTGTCGCGAAGCCGCGGCCGGGAACCCAAACGCCCGGAAACATCAATGTTTCCAGGCGCTTGATTGTCGAGAACCGGCGATCAGTTCGCGGACGGCGTCTGCGGCTGCGCCGCCACCGAGCGCGAGACGGCCGCCTTGCCGCTGCGGATCAGTTCCAGCGCCTTGTCGAGCTGGTAGTCCTCGCCGGCATAGCCGGCGGGCGGCATGTCGGCGGGAATATGCGGGGCGCGGCGCTGCACGCCCTGCTCGTTCTGCAGGGCGTTGGGCAGGGCGGCTTCCGACATGCGGGCCTTGCGCTGCTCGATCGTCGCGATCTCCTCGTCCGACAGGCGCACGGCGGCGACCTCGATATCCGGCTCGATGCCCGAAGCCTGGATGGAGCGGCCCGACGGCGTGTAGTAGCGCGAGGTCGTCAGGCGCAGGGCGCCTTTCTGCGGGCCGAGCGGAATGACGCTCTGCACCGAACCCTTGCCGAAGGAGGTGACGCCCAGAACCTTGGCCCGGCCACGATCCTGCAAGGCGCCCGCGACGATCTCGGCGGCGGAGGCCGAACCGTTATTGATCAGCACGACAACCGGAACGTTGGGCAGGCGCTCGCCGCGCGCGGCGTTGTAGCGGCGCACATCCTCGGGGCGGCGGCCGCGCGTGGAGACGACTTCGCCGCCATTCAGGAAGCGCGACGAGACTTCGATGGAAGCGTCGAGGCTGCCGCCCGGGTTGTCGCGCAGGTCGAGCACGATGCCCTTCATCGAGCCCGAAACCTGACGGCGCACCCCGGCGATGGCGTCGTCGAGCGCGTCGGCGGTGCGATCGTTGAAGGTGGCGATGCGGATATAGCCGATGTCGCCCTCGGCGCGGAATTTCACGATCTCCGGGCGGATGCTTTCGCGCTTCAGCGTCACCTCGAAGGGTTCGGTCTTCTCGCGAACCACGGTGACGACGATGCTGGTGCCGATCTCGCCGCGCATCTGCTTCACGGCGTCATTCAGCGGCAGACCGGCGATCGAGACGCCGTCAATGGCGGTGAGGAAGTCGCCCGACTTGAGGCCCGCGCGCGAGGCCGGCGTGCCGTCCATCGGCGCCACCACTTTCACGAAGCCTTCTTCGGCCGTCACTTCAAGGCCAAGGCCGCCATACTCGCCGCTGATCTGCGACTGCACATCGCGGAACTCTTCGGAGTCGAGATAGGTGGAATGCGGATCGAGCGAGGTCAGCATGCCTTCGATCGACGCTTCGATCGCGGCCTTCTCGTCGATCTCGACGACGTATTCGGATTCAACGCGCGCCAGGATTTCCGCGAACAGTTCGAGCTGGCGGAAGGTTTCGGCCCGTTTCTCCGCCGCCTGGTTCGTGGTCACCGCGAAAGCGGAAACACCCAGGCCCAGCGTGGCGCCGATCAGGCCTGCGCCGACAACCGGTCCGACCAACCATTTCCGCATCAATCAAAACTCCTCAGACGAGTTCCAAAGGCCAATATCCGGCCGCGCGGCCGGAGCAATCGTGCACGGGCTGAACGCCTACGCGCCCTGTCCCAGCCATTTGACCGGATCGATAGGCTGCCCTTTACGCCTTACCTCCAGATAAAATTCTGGAGATTCAGCCGCCTGGCTGGCCATTCGTCCGACCGGCTCCCCCGCCAGAACCCACTGTCCGGCCTCTGCATACAGAGCGTCCATGCCTGACAGTATCACAAGAATGTCGTCCCCCACATCGAGAATCAACATCTGACCATAGCTGCGGAACAGCCCTGAGAACTCCACGCGGGCGTCTCTGGGGGAAATCACCTGCGCCCCGGCGCGGGCGGCGTAGGTGGTTCCGGCCTGCCGCTGGCCGTCAATGGTCTGGCCAAAGCGGCGGACGGCCTGTCCGGTGACGGGTTGCAGGGCGGAGGCTGCGGCGGCCGTCGTGGCGGGGCGGGCGGGCGCCGGCGATGGTGTCGCCGCGGGCGCGCGGGCGGCGGGAGGACGCGCGGCGCCGGCCTGCTGCGGCTTGCGGCCCGGAGCGCTGGGCGCCGCCTTCGCCAGACCGTCCAGCAGGTCGCGCAACGTGTCGGCCTCCTGCGCCAGACGGCGGCTCTCGGCGGCCAGCGTGGCGGTTTCGCTATCCAGCCTGCCGCGCGACAGGCGTTTTTCGGCCGCCAGCGCCTCGATCTCCTGACGGCGGGAGTCCAGCGCGGCTTCCTGTTCGTCGAGGATCGCCTGTTCGCGGCGTATGCTCGCCATCAGGTCGTTCAGCGTCACGATGCGCACGCGGATCGCTTCGGCGCGTGCGGCGAGGGCGGGGGCGGCTTCGCCCATCAGGATGGCGGCGCGCACGGCGTCGCCCGCATCCTCCGGGCTGGCGATCAGCGCGGGCGGACGGCGCGAACCAAGGCTCATCAGCGCGGCGAGCACATCGGACAGCGAGGTTTCATCGTTGAGCAGATTGGCGCGCGCGATCCCCACGTCGCGTTGCAACCGCACCAGCGCCCGTTCGGCTTCGCCCGCGGCTTCCTCGCGGCGGCGGCTGTCGGCGGCGGCGGTGAGCAGGTCGGCGTCGATGGCGGCGGCGTCGCGCTCCGCGCTGGCCTGCGAGGTCTGCAACTGCTTCAGGCGGGCGAGGGCTGCGTCGCGTTGCGCCTCCACCTTCTTCAGATCGTCGAGCGTGTAGGTGGCGCGCGTCTGCGGCAGGGCGGGCGCAGGCGTCATCATCATGAACGCCAGCGCCATCGCCGCCGCACGCCGCAGCGGGCGGGAAGCGCTGCGAGAGAGGGGCGCTCGGGCCATGCTACTCCCGGTGATAGGGCGAGCCCGCCGATATCGACAGGGCGCGATAGATCTGTTCCGCCAGCATCACACGGACCAGCTTGTGCGGCCATGTCTGCACGCCGAAACCGAGCGCGGCGCTGGACGCCTGCACCAGTTGCGGCCCATGGCCATCTGCGCCGCCGATGGCGAAGTCGACATCGGCGCCCTGGTCGCGCCATTTCGTCAGGCGTTTGGAAAAGTCGATGGAGGTCCACGCCTCGCCGCGCTCGTCAAGCCGGACGAGGACGCCGCCGCTGGTGCGCTTGGCGAGCAGGCGCTCGGCCTCCCTGTCGCGTCCGCCGCCGCCCTCGACCTCGATCTCTTCGACGCCGCGCACGCCCAGCGGCTGGCCGGTGCGGCGCGCGCGCAGGATATAGTCGTCGATGAGATCGCGCTCAGGCCCGTCCTTCAGCCGTCCGGCCGCGAGAATGCGGATGCGCATGGGCGCTCCGTTGGATCAGTCCGCGCGCTGCGCCGGGGGAGAGGCAGGAGGAGCGTCCGCCTGCCACATGCGCTCAAGATTGTAGAACTCGCGCACTTCCGGGCGGAAGATGTGGACGATCACGTCGCCCGCGTCGATCAGCACCCAGTCGGCGTTGGGCATGCCCTCGATGCGCACGCCGTCCAGTCCCTCATTCTTCAGCTTGCGCGCGACATGGTCGGCCAGCGCGCCGACATGGCGCGCGGAACGGCCGGAGGCCACGACCATGAAATCGGCCATGGGCGACTTACCGGTAAGGCTGATTTCGAGAATGTTCTCCGCCTTGTCGTCTTCAAGTTGCGTCACGACGATCTTTGCAAGGTCGGCGGACACGGGGCGGGATTTGACCGGCGCGGGCGTTTCGCTCTTGCCGGATGTGGAACTGCGCAGGGCGGACAGCGGTCTTTCCTCGGACGATTGACGATGGGCTGAGCCTAGCATGCGGCCATGCCGGGGGCGAGGGGAAAGGTCCGTTGCGGGAATTGCGCGGCCCGGCTCGCAAGCCGGTGCGCCGGGGGCCGCTCAGGCGGCCGTGCGGGCGGCTTTCGCCGAAGCGCGCGCGCGGGATGTTTTCTTTTTCTTTTCAAGCGGCTGTGCGTTGCGGGCGGGCGCCAGCGGGGATTCCAGCGCCACCTCTCCCGGCAGCACTTCCCCGCCGCACTCCGAACAGGCGACCACCGGCCGGAAGACGTGGCCGCAAACGGTGTGGCGGCGCTTCAACCGGCTGATCTGCGGGTCGGACATCCAGGTCTGCGACCAGTGGGACATGGTCATCAGCACGGGCTGAAGCGCATGACCTTTGCCGGTCAGGCTGTAGTCGTAACGGCGCGCGCCGCCATAGGGCGTCCGTTCCAGCACGCCCGCCTCGACCAGCTGCGACAGCCGCGCGGACAGCACGGCGCGGGGCGCACGTGTGGAAGCCAGGAACCCCTCAAACCGCGTCTCGCCCTTGAAGCAGTCGCGCAGGATCAGGATCGTCCACGCGTCCCCGATCACCGACAGCGCCCGCGCCACGGGGCAGGGAATGGCGCCGATGTTCGACAGGCGCATCGCCGGTCTCTCCAGTCGCTCAAGCTTTCGTGTCCTGCGCCGATAGTTGACGGCCCGTCCGGCGCAAGGGAAGACTAAGTTCAAATAATGAACTAAATGGGGAGAGACGCAATGGACACCGTCAGGCGGGGCGCGCACCGGCGCGCCGCCAGGCTGGCGCATGCCGCGGCCTGGACAGCACTGGCCGCGGCGGGGGCCGCGCCCTCTCTTGCGCAACAGGCCGGAGAGCCGCCCGCGCCAACACCCGCCGTCGAAACGGTTCCCATGCAGCAGGGCGCCACAGGCGGCCGCGTTTTCGATGCAGGCTATTTCACCCAGTACAATCCGGTCACCGCGTTCGACATGGTGTCGCGCGTGCCGGGCTTTGAACTGGACGATGGCGAAACACGGCGCGGCTTCGGCGCGACCGCCGGCAACGTGCTGGTGAATGGCGAGCGGCCCAGCTCCAAGACGATCATTTCCGACCAGTTGAAGCGGATTCCGGCCGCGTCCGTCCTGCGGCTGGAGCTGATCTCCGGCAGCGCGTCGGGATCGGATGTGCGTGGGCAATCGCAACTGGTGAACGTGGTGCTGCAACGCGCCGCGCAATCGTCCAACCCGACAACCTTCGTGCTCGCGGCCCGGCATATCGAATATTCCGGCCGCATTGGCTGGACGGCGCAGGTGTCGCGTTCCTTCGCGCTCAGCGAGACGGCGGAACTGGCGATCGACCTGCAACTGCCCAACCTGCGCGGGCGGTCGGAAAACGGCGAGCTGATCCGCGAGCCGGACGGTTCGCTGCGCGAGATCAGCGACGCCTTCGGTCAGCCTAACAATATCGGCTTCCAGGGTTCGGCGGCGCTGAAGTGGAAACCCACGGCGCGCGACAGCCTGAACTTCAACCTGCAATACGCGCCCACCTGGAACACCACCGGCATCGCGCGCATCGACACGCTGCCGGACGGGACGCTGAACGACACGCTGTTCGGGCGGACGGAGTACGAGAACAACTACAACGCCGAAATCGGCGCCGACTGGGAACACCGCTTCTCCGATACGCTGTCGGTAAAGGCGCTGGCGCTGGCGACGCTAAACAATGTCGAACAGCATGACGTGTTCGACATCTTCGTGCCCGCCGTGCCGCGCAACATCCAGCGCACGCAGGACCGTTTCACCGAAACCGGCGAGCGTGTCGGCCGTATCGCGATGACATGGCGGCCGTCTGACGCGCACACGCTGGAGTTCGGCGTCGAAGGCGCGTTCAACTATCGCGACACGACGCTCGATATCCAGCAGAGCATCAATGGCGCGCCGTTCGCCAACGTTCCGCTCGATGTCTCGGATGCGCTTGTCGAGGAAACACGCGGCGAAATTTTCATCACCAATGTATGGACCGCGTCGCCGCAGTTCACGCTGGAGACGGCCTTCACCTACGAAGCCTCGCGCATCGAGCAGTCCGGATCGGAAACCAACGAGCGCGAGTTCACCTATCCCAAGCCGCGCGTCGTCGGCACATACAACATGCCCGGCGGCGCTGAACTGCGCGCCAGCGTCGAGCGCGACATCTCGCAGCTCGACTTCTCCGAATTCGCCTCGACCGTGAACTTCCAGGATGCGTCCGGCTCTCGCGGCAATCCCGATCTCGAACCCGAGAAAACATGGAAAGCGCGGGTGGAATGGGAACGCCGCTTCGGCGCGCGCGGCGCTTTGGCGCTGGCGGTGTTCCACGACGAGATCGAGGACGTGCGCGACTTCATCTCCATCGGCGGTCAGGACGCGATGGGCAATATCGGCGACGGTCAGCGGACCGGCGTTGAAGTGCGGGCGGCGGTCCCGCTCGCGCCGCTCGGCATTCCCAACGCGGAGCTGCGTTTCACAGGCCAGGTGCTGCAATCGGAAGTGACGGACCCGTGGACGGGTGAGACGCGCGCGATCTCGATCTCGCCGGAACGCACCAACTCGCCGTCAGGCGCGCCGGTCTATAACGCCGGCACGAAGGACTGGGGATATATCGTCTCCTACCGGCAGGAACTGCCCAGCCTGTCGTCGGCGTGGGGCGTCACCATGCTGCAATGGTCCGGGCGGCGCGAGTACAAGTATGACGAGTTCCTGATCTATGACCGCGAAGACCCGCGCCTCGACTTCTTCTTCGAGACGACCGCGATCAAGCCGGTCACCCTCCGCTTCATGCTCAACAACGTGCTGTCGCCCTCCGAAACCCGCGAGCGCTATTATTACGCGCCCGATCGCGGCACGGGCGTCATGACCCAGGCCGACTATCGCCTCACCGATGGCGGACCGGAGGGCACGTTCTCCTACGGCGTCCAGGTTTCCGGCCGGTTCTAGAAACCGGCCGCCAGGCCGCGAAAGGCCAGTTCCAGTCTCCCGGTTCCAGCCCATTCAAGGGGTTCCCTCCGCCGCGCGGATTTTTTCCGCAGTCATGTGATGGGCCGGATGGCACATCCTGCGATCATGCGCGTTGTGATCCGCTCAGGAAACCCTGTCAGGGACAACAGGTTAAAAGCTGGACACATGGCAGACGACATTCGAGACGACGCCCGGCCCACCGCAGAAGAATGCGCCCGGCTGATTTCGGCCTTGCGGCGCCTGCCCGTCGCGGTCGCGGTAATCGGTGAGGATGGCCGCGTCACGACCGCCGATGGCGGCTTGCGCGGGTTGATCGGCAACCTGGCTCCCTCCGCGCACCCGGAATGGCGCGATAGTTGGCAGGTGCATGACGAAGCCGGGGAATCGCTGACGCCCGGCGACTGGCCCGACGCGTGCGCCATGCGCGGCGAGGCGGCCGCTGCGCTGGCTTTCGCGCCAGTGGCGGGAGAGGGCGGCGAGCGTCTGCCCGTGCGCTTTTCCGCAGCCCCGCTGAGCGAAGCGGAGAGCGAGGCGCGTGTGGTGATCCTGCTACAGGAAGCGTCAACCGAGCGCGACGCGATCGAACGTTTCGGCGCCGGCCTGCGCGACATGTGCGTCACGGCGGCGGCCGACGCCATCCGCCGCGTCTCCGTCTGGCCGATGCCGGGCGCGGGGCCGGTTCCCGCCCACGCCCACCGCGCCGCCGCGAAGGGCGCAAGCCCCGATGGCGGCCTGACGCCCCGGGAAGCCGAAGTCTTGCGCCTTATTGCATGGGGACACAGCCACAAGGATGTTGGCGATCAACTCGGCATCGCCGCGCGGACGGTGGAGTTCCACAGGTCCAGCGCGGCGCGCAAGCTGGACCTGCGCGGGCGGGCGGACATTGTCCGCTTCGCGCTGGATCGCGGCTGGTTGCAGGGCTGATGTCCGGGAGAACTGAAAGTCTGCAACTTGTCCGCATCGAAACGAGCGCCGCCGCCGCGGCGCGGATCGCGAACATCCAGGCCGCTTCCGCGGCCCTCAAAAAATCTCCAGCCGGGTGTCGGTCCCGGTTATGCTGGCGCGTCTTCAGGTCGAAGGAGTGCGTCCATGCTCTACGCGGTGCTGTGCTATCACAACGAGGAAGTCGTCTGCGGCTGGTCGAAAGCCGAGGACGATGCGGTGATGGAAAAGCTTCAACTCGTTCATCAGCGCTGGGACGGCAAACTGAAACCTGTCCTTCGCCTGATGCCCACCACGGCGGCGACCACGCTGCACAAGACCACCGGCATGGTGATCGACGGCCCCTATGCCGAAACCAAAGAGGCGTTGCTGGGCCTCTATGTCATCAAGGTCGCCAATCTGGATGAGGCGCTGGCCTTCGCGCGCGATCTGACCCAGGCCAATCCCGGCGGCGCCTACGAACTGCGCCCGCTGCGCAATTTCTATCCCGGCTCTCCGGTGACGGAGACGTTGTCCCCGTGACCGGCGAGGCGTGGATCGAGACCGCCATCACAGCGGCGCGGCCAAAGGCGGTCGCCGCCCTGCTGCGCTATTTCCGCGATCTCGACACGGCTGAAGAGGCGTTTCAGGACGCCTGCCTGCGCGCGCTGAAGAACTGGACGGTCAACGGTCCCCCGCGCGACGCCGCCGCCTGGCTCATCATGGTGGGCCGCAACTCCGCGCTCGACGCAAAGCGCAAACAGTCACGCGAAACCGCCCTGCCGGACGATGAAGGCGCGATCTCCGATACGGGCGACCAGCAGGCGGAAATGGCCGGCCGGCTGGACGACAGCCATTATCGCGACGATGTTCTGCGCCTGTTGTTCATCTGCTGCCACCCGGATCTTCCGGCCACGCAACAGATCGCCATGGCGCTGCGCATCGTGTCGGGCCTCACCGTGCCGCAGATCGCGCGCGCCTTTCTGGTCAGCGACACGGCGATGGAACAGCGCATCACCCGCGCCAAGGCGAAGGTCGCGGCGGCGGGCGTGCCCTATGAGGCGCCGGATGCGGCGGAAAGGGCCGGACGCTTCGGCGCCGTGATGGCGATGATCTACCTCGTGTTCAACGAAGGCTATTCCGCCAGCCCCGCCGAGCCCGGCCGCGCCGAACTGGCGGAGGAGGCGATCCGGCTCGGCCGCCTCCTGCTGCGCATGTTCCAGACCGAACCGGAAGCGATGGGCCTGCTGGCGCTGATGCTGCTGCAACACTCGCGCAACGCCGCCCGCTTCGATGCGGCGGGGCAGGTGGTGCTGCTCGAAGATCAGGACCGCACGAAATGGGACAGGCGGCTCAGCGATGAAGGCCTCGCCCTGATCGACAAGGCGATGCGCCATCGCCGCACCGGCCCCTATCTGGTGCAGGCGGCGATCGCGGCGCTGCACGCACGCGCGGCCACGGCGGCGGAAACGGACTGGGCGGGCATCGACGCGCTCTACGCCACGCTGGAGCGGCTGACGCCATCGCCGGTCATCACGCTGAACCGCGCGGTCGCGGTGATGAAGGCGCGCGGTCCGCACGATGCGCTGGCGATGGTGGAGCCGCTGCGCGACCGGCTCTCCGGCTATTTCTACTTCCACGGTTTGCGCGGCGCGCTCCTGCTTCAGCTGGACCGCCGCAAGGAGGCGCGCGAATCCTTCGACCGCGCCATATCGCTGGCCGGAAGCGCCGCGGAGGCTGCGCACATCCGCAGCCATATCGACCGCCTGATCGCCGAATCCGGCGCGGCCTGATCCTTATCCCCGAAAAATCTTCGCGCCGGATGTCGGAACAAACCGGCCCGGCGCGTCCTGGTTCCATAAGCTGCGGATAACCTGACACGGACAAGAAGGGACACGCCATGATCACGGATAGGGAACTGAAGATCGAGCTTGAGCTGGACGCCCCGCGCGCCGCCATCTGGCGCTGCTGGACCGAGCCGGAGCTGCTGAAACAATGGTTCGCGCCCAAGCCCTGGACCACGCCTCGCGTTGAGGCTGACCTGCGCCCCGGCGGCGCCAGCCTGTTCGTGATGCGCTCGCCCGACGGTCAGGAATTCCCAAATCCGGGCCAGTATGTGGAAGTGGTTCCGCAGAAGAAGCTGTCCTTCACTGATGCCTTTGCCGGCGACTGGATACCGAGGGAAGCCGCGCCTTTCATGATGGCGGAGATCACGCTGGAAGACGCCGGCCCCGGCCGCACGCGCTATATCGCCCGCGCGTTGCACTGGAGCGAAGAGGACCGCAGGAAGCACGAGGACATGGGCTTCGTCCCCGGCTGGACCCAGTGCGCCCGCCAGCTCGAAGAACTTGCAAAGACGCTTTGAGGGCGAGGGCGCAGGCGAGTTCGCCGGGTAAAAACAGTTCCGCCCGCCTGACGGGCGGGAACCTCTACCGCAAATCCGCTGCGCGATAGTCATAGTCGATCAGTTCGCCGGGTTTGCAGTCGAGGGCGGCGCAAAGTTTGGCGAGCGTATCGAAGCGCACGCCTTTCACCTTGCCGGACCGGAATTGCGAAAGATGCGTCTCGCTGACGCCGATCTGCGCCGCCAGATCCTTGGCGGTCATGTCGCGCGCCTTCAGAACAGCGTCGAGCGTGATCTTCACGGGCATGGCTGGATAACCGGCATGGTCAAAACATCTGCTCGTTCTCGGCCTGCGCCGCCGCGCCTCGCCGCATCACGAACGCCATCAACACCATCATGCCGCCCACCGCGCCGATCACCGCTGCGTCGATCTTCATGCCGAGATGGCCATACATTGTGCGCAGATACCCCATCTTCTCCGCCGCCTCGGCGCTGACGCCAAACACTCCCGCCAGCATCATCGGCCGCGTCACCATGGACGCCAGCGCGCCAAGCATCAGCGCGACGCCAGCGATGGCGACCGCGCGTATCGTGCGATCCTGGAACATCCGTCCCGCCGCCAATCGCCCGCATGCCGCCGCCAGAAACCAGAACGCGATGAAATAGAAGAGCAGGGGGTGATACATCGCGGTTGAGTGCGCCAGCGCGCTCCACCGTTCGTCCGCCGCGATGTGCCCAGGCGTCCCCGCGAACAGCAACGGACCAATGAACATCACCAGCAGCACCGGCGCGCCAACACAAACCAGTATGGCGACCCCGCCAAACTGGATCAGGCGCGACAGGCTCAGATAGGCCACACGGCCCTGCGCAGAAACATCCATGACAGTCTCCTCAACCCTGCTTTTTCTCCCATGTTGAATTTAAGTGAGAGTTAAATTGAAAGTCGAGCGAATTTTGAGATTCCGCAACGCGCGATCGCGTCTCCGCTTTCCCCAGCGCCAACTTGACAATGTCCACGCCGCGCCGAGTGTCGCCGCAAACGACAACAGGGAGAGAGCGATGATGCACCGGCTCGTGGCGGCGGTTTCACTGGCGGTTCTGGCGGCCGCCTGCAATCAGCAGCGCGAACAGGCGCCAGCGGTCATCGCGCCCGGCCCCGAAGCCTACGCCCAGCTCCAGCAACGCCTGATCGAAGCAAAACCCGGCGACGTGATCGAGCTTGCCGCCGGCGC
This sequence comes from uncultured Rhizobium sp., assembly GCA_964550535.1. Lineage (GTDB taxonomy): Bacteria > Pseudomonadota > Alphaproteobacteria > Caulobacterales > Hyphomonadaceae > UBA7672. The sequence continues at coordinate 3,135 of CAZJZQ010000060.1, read as the reverse complement.
GTTCGCTTTCACCGACGGCCTCTCGCTCGACGTCGACAACGTCACCGTGAAAGGCGCAGGACAAGGCGAAACGATCATCTCCTTCGCGGGCCAGACCGGCGCGGGCGAGGGTCTGCTCATCACCTCCGACAATGTCACCGTCTCCGGCATCACGGTGCAGGACACGAAAGGCGACGGCCTGAAATCAAAAGGCTCGGACGGCGTCACCTTCCGCAACCTCACCGTCGAATGGACGCGCGGCCCCCACGCGGAGAACGGCGCCTATGGCGTCTATCCGGTGGAATCGAAAAACGTGCTGATCGAAGGCGTCACCGTGCGCGGCGCGTCGGACGCGGGCATCTATGTCGGCCAGTCCGACAACATCATCGTCCGCAACAGCCGCGCCGAATTCAACGTCGCGGGCATCGAGATCGAGAACTCCACCCGCGCCGATGTCTATGACAACGTCGCCACCAACAACACGGGCGGCATCCTGGTGTTCGACCTGCCGGACCTGCCGGTGATCGGCGGCCACTCGACACGCATCTATCGCAACCAGATCATCGGCAACAACACGCCCAACTTCGCGCCGCCCGGCAACATCGTCGCCAACGTGCCGGCGGGCTCGGGCCTGATGATGATGGCCAACCGCAACGTCCACGTGTTCGAGAACACGTTCGACCAGAACCAGTCGGCGCATGTGCTGATCTACGCCTACTCGTATGATTTCACCGACGAGCGCTACAACCCGCTGCCGCGCGACTTCGTGATCCGCGACAACACCTATGGCGCGGGCGGCGACAATCCGCAGGGCCGTCTGGCTCCGCTGGCGCAGGCCATCGGCGGCGCCTTCCCGCCCATCGTGTGGGACGGCGTCACCACCTATAACGGCAAGACGGAGGAGGTCCGCCTCGCCGTGCGCGAAGCGCCGGAAACCGGCTTCCTCAATCTCGGCCTCGGCTCCCTCCCGGTGGACCCGGCGAACGCCAAACCCTCGATGGACCGTCTCCCCGACGCAGACATTCCCGAGCCCGAAGCGGTGGTGTTGGCTGCGCCGGCGGGCGGCGAGGGCGCATAACTTTCCGACCGTGTCCCCCGCGCGGGCGGGGTATGGTCAGGGCGCGTCGGCGCCCTATGTCTCTGCCGTGTGGACGCCAATGCCTCACTACACATTGCGCAATAGCGTGCTGCGCACGCTGGCCGGATTCCCGCCTGCGCGGGGCGCGCGTACACGTTGGTCTGTGTTTCTGGCGGCGTTTGCCGTCGCCGCCTGCGCGCCTCCAACCACAACCCCCAACCTCGCCACCATCCTCGCGGACGGCCCTGCGCCCACGCTCTCCGCCTACGGCCTCTTCACCGACGCCGCGGCGCGCCAGCCCGCGCCGGGTGTCACGCCCTATGATCTGGTGAACCCGCTTTTCTCCGATTACGCCACGAAACACCGCCTCGTCTTCACGCCGCCGGGCCAGCCCGCGACCTACAATGCTGATGGCGTGTTCGATTTCCCGGCCGGGTCGGTCCTCATCAAAACCTTCGCCTTCGCGCCCGACATGCGCGCCCCCGCAACGGACGAGCGCTACATCGAAACCCGCCTCCTGATCCGCAAGAAGGATGGCTGGGCCGCTTACCCCTATGTCTGGAACGCGGACCAGACAGAGGCGGCCTACGCCCCCGTCGGCGGCAGGCAGCGCATCGAAACGATTGCGCCCAACGGCGAAGCCATCGCCATCGACTACGCCGTCCCCAACCGCAACCAGTGCAAGACCTGCCATTCGGTGGGCGACGAGCTGATCCCCATCGGCCCAACCGCGCGCCATCTCAACCACGCCGGGCCCGTTCGCGAAGGCGCGGGCGGTGAGAACCAGATTGCGGCATGGGCCGCCGCCGGCCATCTGACGGCCGCCCCCTTGGACGCCGCCGCGATCCCCGCAGAACCAGACGCGATGGACGCATCCGCCCCGCTCGAAGGCCGCGCCCGCGCCTGGCTCGACATCAACTGCGCGCACTGTCACCGCGCGAAAGGTTCGGCCTCCAACTCCGGCCTCTTCCTCGCATGGGATGAAACCAACCCGACGGGCTGGGGCGTGCGCAAGCGTCCGGTGGCGGCGGGCAGGGGCGCGGGCGATTATCTCTTCGTCATCGATCCCGGCGCGCCGCAGAATTCCATCCTCGTCCACCGTCTCGATTCCACGGAGGCGGGCGTAATGATGCCCGAACTCGGCCGCACGCAGGTGGACCATGACGGTCTCGCCCTCATCCGCGAATGGATCGCCGCCATGCCGCCCGCGCCCTAGGGGCGGCGCCTGGCCTAAGCGGCGCGACGCCTAACCCGTCACTATCGTCTGCTTGAACACATTCACCGGCGTCAGGCCGAACGACTTCTTCGCCGTTTCGTAGTTTCCGGTCAGCACCTCGTAATGCAGGTGCACCGGAATCGCATACGCCGCGCTCCCTCGCTGAACGGCAGGAGGGCGTCGTTCAGGTTTGCATGTGTGTCCGCGCCGACAGAGGAATCGAATCTGTGCCCGTTCCAGCGGCGTGCCCTCGCTCGACCGGGATACAGTCGCAGGCCTTTCGCGCATGCGGTTCACCGCCGCGCGCAATAAAGCCGGTCAACCCGTCGATACATGCGATCCGCCCTTCTTCCTCGATGTCTTGTGGGCCTTGCCGTAGCCGCCCAAGCGCAAAACGACCGCCCGGTTTCCCGGGCGGCCGTTTGTTCTGCTCACCAATGATCTGGCTGGCGGCGCGGATCGCTCCGCGCCGCCGTTCAGAGGTTAGTCGTTGCGTTCACGGCGCGGGCCGCGGTCGCGGCGCGGGCGGCGTTCGCCGCGCTCGCCTTCAGCGGCTTCACCTTCTTCACGCGGACGTTCGGCGACCTCGATTTCCTCGCCGGTCTCCTGGTTCACGTGCTTCATCGAAAGGCGGACCTTGCCGCGATCGTCGAAGCCGAGAAGCTTCACCTTCACGGTGTCGCCTTCCTTCACGATGTCGGCCGGCGATTTCACGCGCTCCGCAGCCATCTGCGACACGTGGACGAGGCCGTCCTTCGAGCCGAAGAAGTTCACGAACGCGCCGAACTCCATAACCTTCACGACCCTGCCTTCGTAGATCGCGCCGACTTCCGGCTCCGCCGTCAGGCCGTGGATCCACATC
>CAZJZQ010000059.1:11591-20796 GCA_964550535.1 uncultured Rhizobium sp. | reverse complement strand
CGAGGAAGTCGGTCATCACCGGCGCGTGCGAGCCGGGCACGCCGTCGATGCGGGCGTCGCCTTCATAGGTGACGTGGCCGCCCGGCGTCTGTACGCGGGCGATGGCGATTGCGCCGGTGTTGACCATGAAGATGCGGACGTCGGTGGTTTCCGCGCCCGCCGCTATCATGCCTTGCTCAATCGCGAAGGGGCCGACGCCGGCGAGGATGTTGCCGCAGGGCTGGCTGTCGCTCACTTCCGGCTTGTCGGGTGTGACTTGCAGGAAGAGATAATCGACATCGGCGCCGGCGCGAGCGGATTTCGAGACGATGGCGACTTTCGAGGTGAGCGGGTGCGCGCCGCCCATGCCGTCGATCTGGCGTACGTCCGGCGACCCCATTGCGGCGAGCAGGACACGGTCACGCGTTTGCGTGTCGGCGGGAAGGCCGGAGGCCAGGAAGTAGAGGCCCTTCGACGTTCCGCCGCGCATGACCGTGCAGGGGATGGCCGTTTGCATCCTAGTCGCTGCTCTTCACGTATTTGAGGCCCTTTTCAGCGAGGCGCTCGCGCATCTTGTAGAGGTCCAGGCCGAGGACGCCGCTGGCCAGCTTTTCGCGCTTTTCGGTCTCGTTGGCTTCGCGTTTGCGCGCGGCGTCGAGGACGGCGGCGGCTTCATCGCGGCGGATGACAACAACGCCGTCATCGTCCGCGATCACCACGTCGCCGGGATTGATCAACTGACTGGCGCAAACGATGGGCGTGTTCACATCGCCCAGCGTCTCCTTTACGGAGCCCTGCGCGAAGATCGCTTTGGACCAGACAGGGAATTTCATGGTGGTGAGGTCGGCCACATCGCGCACGCCGGCGTCGATGATGAGGCCAAGCACGCCGCGCGCGCGCAGCGAGGTGGCGAGCAGATCCCCGAAATATCCATCCTCGCACGGACTGGTCGGAGCGACGACCAGAACGTCGCCGGGTTGGCACTGTTCGACGGCGACGTGGATCATCCAGTTGTCGCCGGGAGCAACCGAGCAGGTGACGGCCGTGCCCGCGATATGGGCGGGGCGATAGATCGGACGCATGTAGGCGGCGAGGAGGCCCTTGCGGCCCTGCGCCTCGTGCGCGGTGGCGACGCCGACGGAAGCAAACCCCTTCACGGTCGCGGTATCGGCGCGCTTGATGTCGGTGACCACTACGGCCATGGTTCAGCTCCCTCGCGCGGGTTTGTGCGTCGGCCGCGCCAATTCATTTATCGTATAACTATCCGTCCGCGCCGGGTCGAGACGCGGGGCGGATAAAGCCGCCGTCCATCATCGCACATCTGACGCCCGGAGGGGCAAGCCCACATAGTTTTCGGCCAGCGTCATTTGCGCCGCGCGGGAGGAGCGGATGTAGTCGATTTCGGCCACTTGCAGTTTGCGCTCAAGCGGAGTGTTCGATGGGAAACGGTGGGTGACGCCGGTGAACCACCAGGAGAAACGTTCGGCTTTCCAGACCCGGGCGAGGGCGCGGGCGGAATACTCGTCGATGCCCGCTGACGTTTTGGTGCGATAGTGGTCAGCCAGCGCCTCGGACAGGAACAGGACGTCTGACGAGGCGAGGTTGAGGCCCTTGGCGCCAGTGGGCGGCACGATGTGCGCGGCGTCTCCCGCGAGGAAAAGGCGGCCATAGCGCATCGGTTCGCTGACGAAACTGCGCAGGGGGGCGATGCTTTTCTCGAAGGAGGGGCCACGGGTGATGCCCCTGGCGCCGCGCGAGCCGAGGCGGAGGGCGAGTTCCTCCCAGATGCGCTCATCCGGCCAGTCTTCGAGCTTTTCGTCGATCGGGCACTGGATATAATAGCGGCTGCGCGTCGCGGAGCGCATGCTGGCCAGCGCGAAACCGCGTTCATGGCTGGCGTAGATGAGTTCGTGATCGGCGGGCGGGACATCGGCGAGAATGCCGAGCCATCCGAAGGGATAGACCTTCTCATACTCGCGGCGGACGCTGGCGGGGATGGCGTTGCGGCTGACGCCGTGGAAGCCGTCGCAGCCGACGATGAAGTCGCAGGCCAGCGTCACCGTCTCGCCATTGTGAGACCAGGTGATGCAGGGTTTGTCCGTCGTGATGTCGTGCGGAGCGGCGTCTTCCGCATCAAAGACGATTTGCAGGCCGCGTTCGGGCGCGGCGTCGTAAAGGTCCTTCATGACTTCGGACTGGCCGTAAACGGTGACGCGCGAACCTCCGGTGAGGCCGTGCAGGTCGATACGGAACATCTCGTCGTCGACGGAGATGGAGAAGCCATCGTGAGGCAGGCCCTCGCGATCCATGCGGGCGCCGAGGTCCAACTCGCGCATGATGTCCACGGTTGTCTGTTCGAGCACGCCGGCGCGGACGCGGCCTTCGACATAGGTGCGATCGCGGCGTTCGATCACCACGCTGTCGATACCCTGGCGCCGCAAAAGCAGGCCGAGGAAAAGCCCGGCAGGACCGCCCCCGATAATGCCGACCTGGGTTTTCATCCTGATCCGCCTCCGAACGTCCAGCAGTGAAATGCCTATGTCACATAATTATATTTTTTTCGGCATATGGATAGCCCCCTCAGCGAACTGGCTGTTGATTTTCCAGTGCGTCCGGATTTTGCGGGGATCACCGGGCGCGGCTTGTCCTTTTCAGGGGCGCCGGTCCGCCTATTGCGCGGTCTGGTGTTGGGACGCGTCGATGGAAAGCGCTGCGCCGAACAATTCGCGGGCGTAGTCCGTCTGTGGTGCGTCGCAGAGCTGGGCGGCGGGGCCGCGCTCGACGACGAGGCCGCCCTTCATCACCACAACCTCGTCGCACATGAATCGCAGCGTCGAGAGATCGTGCGTGACGAGCAGGAAACCCATGCCGGTTTCGTCCTGCAGGTCTTTCAGCAGGTTGAGAATCTGAGCACGGACGGAAATGTCCTGTGAGGCGACGGGTTCGTCGAGAATGACGAGATCGGGGCGGCTGACGACCGCGCGGGCAATGGCGATGCGCTGGCGCTGGCCGCCGCTGAACTCGGAGGGGAAGCGCTTTGCGTCATCGGGCGTCAGGCCGACGCTGCGCAGGGCATCGGCAGTACGTTCGCGGCGCTGCGCGCCGGTGGTTCCGCCGCCCGCGAGCAGCGGCTCGGCGATGATGGCGCCCACCTTCATGCGCGGGTTCAGTGAGGCGTAGGGGTTCTGGAAGACGGGCTGGATGCGGCGGCGGAATTCGCGGCGCTGCGCGGCGCTGAGGGTCTGGACGTTGGCGCCTTCAAACCGGATTTCGCCGGAAGTGGGCTTGTCGAGCATCAGCAGCAGGCGGGCAAGCGTGGTCTTGCCGCAGCCGGACTCACCGATGACGCCCAGTGTTCGGCCGGTGTGGACGTCAATGTCGACGCCGCCCAGCGCATGCACGGCGGGGCGGCCGGGGCCGCCTGAGCCCTGGCCGGGGAAGGTGCGTGTGACGTTGCGCGTGGAGAGGATGGGGCCGGTCATGCGCCGTCTCGCGGAAAGTGGCAGCGCAGGCGCGCGTCATGGCCTGCCGCGGCGAGCTGCGGATGCGTGGCGCAGCCTTCCTGGACGTTGGTGCAGCGTGGCGCGAAGCGGCAGCCTTCGGGCCGTTGGACCAGTGTGGGCGGATGGCCAGGGATCGCGGGCAGGCGCTTGCCAGCGCTCATTACGCCGCGTGCGCTGGCTACGAGGGCGGCGGTGTACCAATGGCGGGGATTGGTGAGGATGCGCGACGCGGGGCCATCCTCCACGATTTCGCCTGCGTAGAGGACAATGATGCGTTGGGCGATGTGCGCGGCGACGCCGAGATCATGCGTGATGAACAGCATCGCCATGGCGCGCTCACGCACGAGATCGCGCAGCATGTCGATATAACGGCGCTGGACCGTGACATCGAGCGCAGTGGTGGGTTCGTCGGCGATCAGCAGGCGGGGGGAACGCGCAATACCGATGGCGCCGACCGCACGCTGGCGCAGGCCTCCGCTGAGTTGGTGAGGCCAGGCGCCGAGGCGGGTTTCGGGATCAGGGATGCGCACGGCGCGGAGCTTTTCGAGCGCACGGTCACGGATGGGCGCATCGGTTGTGTCCAGCGCCAGGGCTTCGGTGAGTTGGCGGCCCACGGTGAGCGTGGGGTTGAGCGAGGTCATCGGGTCTTGCGGGATCAGCGCGACGCCGCCGCCGCGATAGGCCGATAGTTGCCTTGGCGACATGGCATAGACGTCATCGCCGCCAAAGGTGATGCGTCCATCGACTTTCAGGCCGCTGATGCGGGGCAATAGGCGCATGAGAGACAGGGCCAGCGTGCTTTTGCCCGATCCTGACTCGCCCACCATGGCGACGCTCTCGCCCGGGTGGATCGCGAAAGAGATGTTGTCCACGGGCGCGACGCGGCGGCCGGACGCGGGGAAGGAGACGGTCAGGTTGCTGACGTCGAGAAGGGGGGCTGGGGTTGGCGTTGTCTGGTTCATCAGCCGCCTTCCCGCCTGCGATCGGGGTTGAGGTGGTCCGCCAGTGCGTCGCCGAAGAGGTTCACGGCCATGACGAGGATCATGATGGCGAGGCCCGGGATCAGGCTGACCCACCATGCAGATGCGATGAAGTTGCGGCCGTCGGCGACCATCGATCCCCAGGACGGTGTGGGCGGCGGAACGCCGACGCCGAGGAAGCTGAGGGAGGCTTCGAGCACGATGACGGTGCCGACCTGTAGTGTCGCGAGCACGATCAGCGCGCCGGCGATATTGGGCAGGATGTGGCGCAGCATGATGGCGAGATGCGGGGCGCCCGCGGTGCGGGCGAGGTCAACGAAGTCGAGCTGTTTCACGCGCAGAGTCTCTCCGCGCGCCATGCGGGCGTAGGGGGACCAGAGAACGAGGATCAGCACGATGACGATGTTGACCAGCGAGGGGCCGAACAGGGCGGCCATCAGCAGGGCCAGCATGATGACCGGAAAGGACAGCGCCAGATCGACGATGCGCATGGCGATGCGGTCGGTCCAGCCGCCGAAATAACCGGCGACGAGGCCAATGGCTGAACCGAAAAAGCCCGCCCCGATGATGGCCAGCGCGGCCACGGCGAGGGAGACGCGGGCGCCATAGATGAGGCGGCTGAGAATATCGCGGCCGAGATCGTCTGCGCCGAGGATGTAGGCGGGGGATCCGCCCTGCACCCATGGCGGGGCGGCGAGACGGTTCTCCAGCGAACCGGCGGCGGGGTCGGCTGGCGCGATCAGCGGCGCGAGGATGGCGGCCGCCACGAACAGCGCGATGACAGCGAGCGAAGCGCGAACGATGGTGGAGGAGAAAAAGGATTTCATCGGGCGCCCTCGCGGATGCGCGGGTCGAGCCAGGCGTAGAGCAGATCCACGATCAGGTTGGCGAAGATATAGAGCGTCGTGATGACCAGCACGACGGCCTGAATGACCGGGAAGTCCCGGCGCATGATGGAGTCGAGCGCAAGGCGGCCGACGCCGGGCCATGAGAACACCGTTTCGATCACCACGGCTCCGGTGATCATGGTGGCGAAGAAGGAGCCCATGAAGGTGATGACGGGGAAGACGCCATTGCGGAAGGCGTGGCCCCAGACGACGCGGGTTTCCGGCAATCCCTTTGCGCGCGCGAGCTTTACGTATTCCGACGTGAGCTGTTCGATCATGCTGGAGCGGATGAGGCGCACGACGGCGGCGAGGGAGAACAGCGCCATGGTGGAGGCGGGCAGGATGATGTTCGCGAAACCGCCAAATCCTGATGTGGGCAGCCAGTTCAGCGTGACGGCGAAGACATAGATGAGGACGAGGCCGAGCCAGAAGGGCGGGATGGATTGGCCGAGCAACGCCGCGGCGCGGGCGGCGGTGTCGATGGGGCCGCCCCGGAAGACCGCGGCGGCGACGCCCAACGGCGCGCCGAGCGCCATGGCGATGGTGAGCGCTGCAAGAGCCAGGGCCAGCGAATAGGGCAGGCGTTGCAGCACAAGGTCCAGCGCGGGCGCCTGATCGCCGGCGATGGAGCGGCCGAGATCGCCGCGCAGCATGTCGCCGAGGAAGATGAAGTATTGTTCGGCCAGTGAACGATCGAGGCCGAGTTGCGCCACGAGCGCTTGCCGGTCAGCCTCGGTCGCGCCGTCGCCCAGAAGGACGGCGACGGGATCGCCGGTGAGGCGGGCGAGAAAGAAGACCACGACGCTCATCAGGAGAAGCGAGACAACGGCTTCTCCAAGGCGGGAAAGCAGGATGCGTTTCATTGCGGCGCCTCCGGCGCGGCGGTGGCGCGGCGGGCGGTTTCAAAGCTGAGGGCGTTGGAGCTGGTGACGATCCATTCGCCGACGCGGGGGCTGACGCCGTAGGGTTCGTTCACGTGTGCGATGAAGATGTTGGACGCCTGCTCGCGAAGATAAGCACCGATATCGGTGAGGCGCTGGTTGCGCAGGTCGGGGTCGAGCGCTTCGGCGTGAGCATCAATCATTATCTGAAGCTCCGGCGTGGAGAAGGCGGAAAAGACGCTGCGGGCGTCGAAGCCTGCTTCGAGGCCGTTCTGCGCACTGGTGAAAGGGAAGCCGCGGTGGGTCCAGACGTAGGATCGCGCGGCGCCGGAGGTCCAGGCTGAGCGCAGGCTGGTCCAGTCGATGCGCTCGATCCGGACGTCGAGACCGATGGCTTGCCAGTAGAGCGCGATGGCTTGCGCCACGGTGGGCAACTCGGCGCCGGGTGTGGTGGAGAAGGTTTTCAGGGTGATCTGGAAGCCATCGGGATAGCCGGCTTCGGCCAGCAATTCGCGCGCGCGTTGTGGGGCGTAGGAATAAGGGACGAGGCTGGACCATGCCTGCACAGGCGTGTCGCTGGCGGCAGGGCGGCCTTCGCCGTGGAAGATGCGGTCGATGATCGCCTGCTTGTCGATGGCGTGGTTCAGCGCCTGACGGACACGCACATCCGCCCACGGATTGGCGGCTTCGTAACGCTCGCCCTCCTGCACCATGCCGCCGAGGCGGACGACAGGCGACCAGCTTTGCGGGATCGAATTGATGCGCAGGCCGGCGCGGCGGATATCCTCGATGTCGTCAAAGGAGATCGGGGCGATATCGGCCTCGCCGGTTTTCAGCATGGCGACGCGCGTGGAGATTTCGGGAACGGAGTAAAAGGTGAGCGTGCGGAATTCGGGCTGCACGCGCCAGAGGTTCTCCTCGTCCTTGCGGATGGTGAGGCGGATTTCGGAATCGCGGCGGCGATAGGTCATCTCGTAGGGGCCGGAGCCGACGGGGTTCGCGTTGGCCGCCCGCTCGCCCACTTCGGTCACGTATTTTTTCGAGACGATCCCGACCTGCTGGGCGTTGGCGAAATAGCCTTTCGCGAGTTCCGGATCGGGCGTCCGCAGATGGATAATGACGGTGTAGGGGCCGGGCGTCTCGATGTTCTCGATCAGACGCCGCAGCGGCGATGAGGGACCGGCGCGGGCAGTCGGGGCCATGATCTGGCGCAGGGAAAATTCGACATCGGCGGATGTGACTTCGCCATAGCCCTTCTGGAACTGCACGCCAGGACGGAGGTGGAAGGTCCATGTCTTGCCGTCTTCGGACACATCCCAATGCGTGGCGAGGCCGGGGCCGGGCTCGCCCGTCGCCGGGTCGATGATGGCGACATAGTCATAAATCGCGTCGAGGAAGGGCTTGCGCTGTCCGCCGCCTGTCCAGGGCAGGAAGGTGTCTTCGGCGAAGGTGGGCATGGCGATGACGAGGCTGCCGGCGGGGCGTTCATCTCGCGCGCAGGCGGCCGCGAACAGCACGGCGCCCAGCGTCAGGAGACGCAGGAGCCATGCGGCGTGAGCCGCGAGTCCCGTTTTTCGCTGTACACCCTCCAGCGGAGCGTCCTTCCCTCTGATGCGCCGGAGCTGTGACCGCCCCGTGCGCGTTCCTCCGCTTTACCAGAAACGCATCGGCACGGTGAGTGGTCCGTATTCAGGCCAGCGTGTCATGTCGATGTCGCCAGTGATTTCAAAGCCTTTGGTCGCTGCGAGGATTTCCTCCAGCGCGATACGGATCTGCAAGCGGCCGAGGCCCGCGCCCGGACAGTTATGGGGCCCGCGTCCGAACGTGACGTGGTCGCGCACGGGGCGGTCGATATCGAATGCGTCCGGGTTTTCAAACTTGTCCGCGTCGCGATTTGCGGAGGTGAAGACGAGCGCGATGGCTTCTCCCGCGTGGATGCAGCGGCCGCCGATCTCCACATCGCGGCGGGCCGTGCGGGCGAAACCGCGATAGGGGGTGTAGAGACGTAGCAGTTCTTCCACCGCATCCGCCGTGCGGTGCGGGTTGGCGCGCAGGAAGTCTGCGAGTTCCGGGTTGCGTGCGAGGTGCACCATCATGGAGCCGATGGCGGTGGTCGGGGCGATGATGCCGACAACCAGAAGCTGGCGGATCGTGCCGAGGATCATCTCCTCCGGCAGCGGTTCGCCATTGTGGCGCGCGGCGAGAAGCGCGCTGGTGGGATCGTCGTTCGGGTCGAGCGGTGTGTGCTTGCGCTGCTGGATGATGGATTTCGCGATGTCGTAGAGCTGTTCGCTGGTCGCCTGCACCAGCGCATCGTTACGTTCCTGCAACGCTACATTGTAGGCGGAGCCGACATTGCGGATGGTGTTGGCTTCCTCGCCCGAGATGTTGAAGAATTCGCCGAGCACGTAGATCGGCAGGCGATAGGAAAATTCGCGGCAGATGTCTGCTTCGCCCTTTGCCAGGACCGGGGCGAAGAGTTCGCGGGCCATCTTGCGCACCGCGGGCTCCCACACCGCCATGCGGGATTCGCGGAACAGCGGCGCGATCGCCTTGCGATAGGGCGTGTGATCCGGCGGATCGAGGTGGAGCGGAGGGCGGCGCCGCGAGGTGGCGACGCGCGGGACGACGTTCTGGACGGTGGTGGTGAAGGTGGCGGGATCGGACAGGACGGCGACGACGTCATCGTATTTCGTCAGCGCCCAGAAGCCGCCCCAGCCATTGCTCCACGCGACGGGGCATTGTTCGCGGAGGTTGCGGAACTGCTGGTGCGGGCTGTCGAATGTCTCTCGTCCGGTCGAGTCGAAATCTTCGGCGCGTGACGGTACCTGTGCTGGATCGGACATTCCACTTACCCCGGGCCTGCAACTTTGCGCCACCCCAACTGAAAGCGCTTACATCGCCTATCATGATGCGGCTGGCGATCTCAAGTCAATCAAGGTGAAAACTTCGGGCTGCGACGATTTTTTCCTGTC
>CAZJZQ010000059.1:0-11581 GCA_964550535.1 uncultured Rhizobium sp. | reverse complement strand
GGCGATGTCCTCATCAACTGGGAAAATGAACTGCTTCTCGCACTGAAGGAAGGCTGGAGACGTGACGACGCGAAACACCATACGCAACACGCCCGCGCGAGGACGGCCGAGACAGCCGGCCCTGACCGCTGGACGGCCGACTCTGGCGGACGTGGCGCGGCGGGCGGGCGTTTCGTCCGCGACAGTGTCGCGCGTCATCAACACGCCGAAAATGGTGGCGCAGGAAACGGTGGACCGGGTGCGCCTGGCCATTGATGAGACAGGGTATGTGCCGAACCTGCTGGCCGGAGCGCTGGCCTCGAATCGCACCCGGCTGGTCACGGCGCTGGTGCCGTCCATCGCCTCGTCGATCTTCAACGACACGATGGAGGAAATGACCCGGGCGCTGAGCGAGGAGGGGTATCTTGTGATGCTGTCCCTGCTCGATGACGGGCCGGGGCATTCGATCACGCTGGACGCGGTGTTGGGGCGGCGGCCGGACGGGGTGATCCTGACCAGTATCGAGGACGATGCGGTAATCCGGCGCAAATTGCAGGAATCCGGCGCGCCGATCATTGAGACATGGGCTTTGCCTGCGGAGCCTATCGACCTGGCTGTGGGCTTCTCTCACACGCGGGTAGGGCGGGAACTGGCGGCGCATCTTCACAAGCGGGGGTACCGGCGTCCGCTGTTGCTATCGGCCGAGATGCGGCGGGCGCGGGAGCGGTCGCAGGCGTTTGCGAATGCGTGGACCAAGCTGAATGGTGGGGATGTCGGACGGCTGACGGTGGCCAGCCCGATGCGGTATGGCCCGGCGCGGGCGGAGCTTGGCCGGTTTCTCGATGAGGGCGGCGAGGCGGATGTGGTGGTGTGCACGTCCGACTGGCTGGCCGATGCGTGCGCCATCGAGGCGCGGGCGCGGGGGATGAAGGTTCCCGATGATCTGGCGGTGTTCGGGTTCGGTGATCTGCACCTCGCCAGCGAGGGGCCGTTGCCGTTGAGTACTGTGCGGATCGATGGCGCGGCGATCGGAGGGCACGCGGCGTCCATGCTGCTGGACCGTGCGGCGGGCCGGGAGATCGAAAAGCCCGTGGTGGATGTCGGCTTCGAGATCATCGACCGCGAGAGCGCATAAGGCGCGCCAATCAGCCGCGCAGCAGAACGAAAGCCGCGCTGGCGGCGGGTTGATCGCGCATGGCGAGGCAGGTCTGCGCCAGGCGCGTGACCGTGGCTGGCGTCAGCGGCTGTCGCGCGTGGGCGGCGCATTCAGTGAACTTGGCGATGAGGTCCTCATCCGACAAGGGGGAAGCGGGGGCGCCACGCGCCTCACTGATTGCGTGGGTCAGCGTGCGGCCATCGGTGAGGCGCAGGGTGAGGGAGCCGGCAGCGCCGTCCTTCATCGTGAGCGCGGGATCGATGGTGAAAGAGGCTTTGCGGGCGAGCGCTATGATATCGTCACGACGCAGGTTGGCCGGGGTGAAGGTGGCGAGATCGACGCGGCCGTCGATGAGAGCTGCGGCGGTGCAGAAGGGCAGGCTGAACTTTGCATCAATGGCGGTGGCCGGCGCCTGTTTCTGGGCGGCGGGTTCGACAAGCATGGTGAGAAGTTTCGCCCCTGACATTTCGATGGCGGCGATGTTGCTGACGCCTCCGGCCTGAGCGCGCAGGTGCAGCGCCGCTTCGATGAAGGCGTGCGTGCCGCGGCAGCTCGGCCAGGGTTTGAAGGCGATGTCCTCGCCGTAGAATTTCTGGCCGAGGCGATGCTGCATCACCTGCTTGTCCCATTCGCCGTGTGCGAAGAGGTTGAAGAAGCCGGCTTTGCCTTCCAATGCGGTTTCGTGGGCCTTCACGTCCTTCTGCGCCAGTTGCGCTGCGAGCAGGCCGGCGTGGGCGGGGAAGGCGTCGCGCACGGCGCGCAGAGTGGAGGCAGGGTAGGTCTTGAACTCCGAGCTGAAAGTCGCCTGCGCCAGCGCCAATGCCAACGCGTGCGCGGTCTGTCCGGTGTCGAGGCGCAGGAGGCGCGCTGCTGCTGCGGCGGCGCCGAAGGTGGAAAGGATGGGCGGAGGATACCAGCCGAACTCGTCAGGATTGCGTTGCAGGGCGAGACCCATGCGGCAGACGAGATCGCAGCCGATGACGAGCGCGGCGATCAGATCCGCGCCGGTGATGTCCGGGTCGTTCTCCGCCAGCGCCATCACCACAGGTACGATGGCGGCGTTGGGGTGAACGGGGGCGCCGTCGAGCGCGTCTTCATAGTCGATGGCGTGGGCCAGTGATCCGTTGGCGAGCACGGCGGCAAGGGGCCGGGCCAACGCGGGGCGGCCGAGCACGGTGCAGGAGCCGGGGGAATCGGCCGCGAGATCAGCAAAGGCGCCGCAGCCTTCGCCAAGCGTTGTTGCGGCCAGCATCACCGCCAGCGCATCGAGCAGCGAGCGCTCGGACGCGTGGAGGGCGGTTTCGGGGATGCTGGCGGCGGAGGCGGTGGCGATGTGGTGTGCAATACGAAGCGTGAGCCCAGTCATTGGCTTGCGCTCCGATATGAGGGGAAGAGTGCTGAGGGATTGGGGATTGAAGCTTCTGCGATTGCTTGTGTCGCGCTCATCCGCCCGCGCCTTCCACGATGGCGGCGTCGCCTTCGACGCGGAAGCGGGTCTGCCGGCCGGTTTCGCGGCAGCAGTCGTCGAGGTAGGCGATGACCTGGGCGAAGCGGGGATCATCGGCTTTCAGCGGCGTGGGGATGGCGTCGCGGCCGATCCAGAGGGGCAGCACCGCGGTTTCGAGCAGGCCGGATTTTGCGAGACGGGCGCGGACCATGATCGACATGCGCGCGTCTTCAGGGAAGTTATAGAGGCTGCCGAAGTCCGGCTCCCAACGCGGGGCGAGCTTCTGGATTTCGCGGAAGCCTTTGGAGTTGGCGTGCGCTTCGTCCATGCGCAGGTCGGTGGCGAAGTTGCAGAGCGAATAGAAGATCGGCTTGCCCTTATAGACTTCGACGGCCTTCAGGATATGCGCGTGATGGCCCAGCACGATGTCCGCGCCTGCATCGATGGCGGCGTAGGCGACGTCGGGCTGGTAGTCGGCCAGCGTGTAGGGGACGAAGTGAATGCCCCAGTGATGGGAGACGGCCGCCACGTCGGCCTGTTCCTTCGCCTTGCGGATATCATCGCGCATTGCGGCGAGATCGTCGCGATAGGGGAAGGTGTGGATGCGAGAAGGCGTGCCGGGTTGATCGTGCTCGATCGGTTCATGGATGGCGTGGGCGCGCATGGGCGCGACGCCAGGCCGGTTCGCTTCCGCCCAGTAGGCCTGGGGAAGAATGGTGGAATAGGCGAGGAAGGCGATGGTGACGCCATTGGCTCTCTGGATCACCGGCTTGCGCGCTTCGGCGATGTTCGCGCCGGCGCCGATCACGTCCATGCCAGCGGACTTCAGATGGCCGATGGTTTCAAAGAAGGCGTCATTGCCCCAGTCCAGCGAGTGGTTTCCGGCGAAAGAGACGGCGGTGAAGCCGGCTTCCTTCATTGCCGGCGCGACGCCGGGATGGGTGAGCACGGCATGGCGGGCTTGCGGCGCGCGGACGCCTTTTGTCGCGAGACTGGTTTCGAGCTGACAGAAGGCGAAGTCGGCGGACGACAGAACGCCCTTCGCCGCGGCGAAGCATTCGCGCGGGTCTTCCCGGTCGGGCGCGACATCGCCGGTTGCGATGAGAAGGGCTTCGCTCACGGTATGACCTCGATCTCGACACGGCGGCGGGACGCTTCAACCAGGCCATCCGCGCCGGGAGCATCAGCAGGTTTCGCGCCGGTTTTCCAGCGTGTGCGGATGATCTCAGGGTCAACACCCATACGGACCAGCGCATCGGTGATGGTCTGCGCGCGGCGTTTCGCGATGGCGGCGTCTTCCGCAATGGTTTGGCCCGAGACTTTCGCGGGCGTTGTGGCGGCGTAGCCGGTGACGTTGATGCGCGCGGGGCTAACACCGCGAATGTGGGCGACGGCCATGTCGAACAGATAGTCGCTGAGCTGATAGACGATGAAATCGCGATTGAAGTCGAACATGATGTGGAAGGTCGCGGGCTGGTCCGGGTTTTCCGGGGCGGCGCGCGCTTCGTGCAGGGGGCGGACATTGCGCGGCGGGAGTTTGAAAGGGACACCCTTCATGCCTTCGGCGGGCAGTAGCTGGCGAGTGCAGACGCCGGGCATCACCGAAACGCGCACGGGATTGAGAACAACGCCGCCGCACTGGTCTGTCTCGGACGAGACGACGCCCTCGACGAGGATTTCGTGATTCCAGTCCGGCTTGGTCGGCGCCTGGGTCACGTCATAGCGCACGCCGGTCTCGCGCTGGTCGGTGAGCCAGCAACCGGATTTCCGGCCTGCGTCCACGTCGCGATAGACCGGGCAGGAGAGGAAGCGGACGGTTTCGCCGGGCGTTTGGGCGAGGGCGGGGGGGGCGATGGCGAACGCCAAGCAGAGTGCGATCAGGCTGCGCATCACAGCACGCTCATCAGGTTCACAAGGTCTTCGATTTCCTGTTCGGTGTAGCCGATATTGTAGCGGCGTTCGTAGAAGTCGATCACCTCGCGCAGGGTCTTGGCCGTTCCGTTGGAGAAGTAAGGGGCGCGGCCGGCGAGGCCTCGCATGGATTGCAGCGTGATCTTGCCCGTGTCGGCGCAGCGCCCGGTGGTGAGAGCGTAGCCGGGATCGTAGGTGTAGATCTCGCGGCCATAGTGCGGGTGCGGATCGGCGAGGCAGGTTACACGGAACAGCGGCAGGTGCGGCTGGGGATCGGCGAAGGGCAGATTGGTGGTGCCAAGGTCCACTTGCCCCGGCGCCACGTCATTCCCCATCTGGCTCATGTTGTGACAGAAGACGCAGGAGTTGCGCACCGGATTGCCGAAGCCGATGGGCGAGTTGATGCCCGCGCTGTCGGTGATCAGGAATGTCTTCTCGCGGAAGACGCGCGCGCCGCGGGCGACGGACTGACGGAAGGCGCGTTCGGACGCGGTGAGGTTTGCTTCGGCGGGGATGTTCTCCCAAGCCTGGAACTCGCTGAAGACCGGGCGCCCGCCGTCACTGCCGAGGCGGCCGGGGGTTGAGGATTCCAGTGTCTCGGGACCGCCGAGCGCGCCCATCGCGTCGAGACGGCCGCCGCGTGCGTCGATAGCCTGCGCGCTGAACAGGCGGCGCTCGAACGCCACGATCTCGCGGACGGCGTTTTCATCGAGCGGGCCGGTGAGGCCAAGGTGGGTGCGCATCGCGTCGCGCGCCTGTCCCTCCAGTGAGAAGACGCGGCCGTCGGCGAGGAAGTTCATGCTGCTCGGCTTGCCCGTTTCGGGATCGAGCGGCAGCGGCAGGCCGCTTTTCGGATCGTAGGAGAAACCGATGGCTTCGAGGTACTTGAGATTCGCGACCGGACGCGGGCGGCGATAGACGGACACCTTCTTTGTCTTCGCGGGCGACATCTCACCGGAATTGCAGGCGGTGGGATCGCGGACGACGTCGAGCTTGAAGTCGGGTTTCACCTGCTTGCCTGCCGCGTCGCGTGGGGGCCATTCACGCTCGATGCGGATAAGGCCGTGTTCGAGGAGCAGGGAGTGCGAGGCGGCTTCGCCTTGCGGCAGCGTCGGGCAGTTGGAGCCGTCGAACGCAGCGAAGAGCGGGTCCTTGCCCTGACTTGTGGCCCATTGTTCGACGATGGTGCCCAGCGACAGGCCCATAGCGTCCGCAGGCTGGTGGCAGGTGACGCAGGCGCGGCCATTGTCGCCGAGTGCGGAGAAGAAGGGGTGGCCCTTCGTTTCCATCGGGCCGTCGAGCAGCAAGGTGCGCAGCACGCCTGTGTCGTTTACATAGTCGATCTGGCGCGTGAAGGGTTTGCCGTCATCTGGCGCCCACCAAGAAAAACCGCCCGAGAACGCGGTTCGCACCGGTTGCTGGGCGGCGGCTGCGGCGGCGAGGGAGACAACCGCGAGGGAGAGGACGACGCGGCGGGGCAGTTTCATCTTTTTCCAGTCTCGGGACGGCTGCAGGCTGGCGGGCGCCGCAAAAGCGCCGCGCCAGCCCACGGCATGGTTCAGTTGATGGCCACCTTAACACGGGCGCCGATCATACGGGGAGCGCCATAGATAATGCCGCCGTCGGCGCTCGACGAGTTCTGAATCTGCGAAGCGATATAGAGCTCGTCCGTCAGGTTCATGACAAACCCTTCGAGCGTCAGGTTGTCGGTCGGGCGATAGGTAAGGCGGAAATCCCACAGGTCACGCTCGGGAACGATCGTGTTGAGGCTGGGGAAGGGCGTCGCGTTCTGTTCGCTCACGTGGGAGAACTGGAGGCGCGGCGTCAGCGTCCGGCCGTCGCCGACGTCGAATTCGTATTCGAGCCCGGCGTTGATCGTCCATTCCGGCGAGAAGGGCAGAACCCGGCCGTCCGGAACCAGGCGGTTGCCGGTCGCGCAGCCTGCGTCGGTGCCCGCGTTGTTGGTGTCGTTGATGCAGGCGTCGCCGTTGAACGAGGCGTCGAGATAGCCGACGCCGGCGTTGTAGGCGAAGCCGCCCATCACGCCGCGCACTTCGAGTTCGGCGCCCATGGCTTCGCCCGAGGCGGCGTTCTGCGTGACCGGCAGACCGCCGGCCAGCGAGGCAAGCTGGATGTCCTGATAGTCGGACACGAACACCGAGCCGTTGAGCTGAACGCGGCCGTCGAGGAGGTCGAACTTGCCGCCCACTTCGTAAACGTCGTTCACTTCAGGCTGGAAGTTCGGGTCGAGCAGGTTGAGGTTCACGCCGCCCGCCTTATAGCCGCGCGACGCCGAAGCGTAGAGCAGGGTATCGTCGTTCGGGCGGAAGTTGACGCCAAGGCGGCCGGTGGTCGCGTCGGATTCCTGCACGCTGTTGCCGAGGACAGGCGGCGGTCCGGCGAAGCGAGTGTAGTCCTGCTCGTCTTCCGAATAGCGCAGGCCGGCGACGATCTGCCATTGCGGTGTGAAATCGTACTCGATCTGGCCGAACACGGATTTCGAGGTGTTGACCGCGAGCGTACGAATTTCCGAGCCGCGCACCAGTGATACGAGGTTGTTGGTGTGCGTGTTGTCGCGCAGCAGATCGACCGGCACATCTTCGTCCAGATAGAAAGCGCCGACGACCCATTGCAGCGGGCCGTCATGCGTCGACAGTACGTTCACCTCGTGGATGATGGTGTCGAATTCGGTGCGGGCGAACGATACGCGGCCGGTATTCGTATTGTTCGGCGCCGGCGGCTCCGGACGCGGCGCGGCGGTGGTGGTGCGGTCGCCGTCGGTCTGGTCTTTCGTCGTGCCGCGCTGTTGCGAAACGAGGTAGCGGAGCTGAACCGCGTCGGTGATGTCGTATTTCGCTTCGCCCGAAAGGCGGTAGCCCGCCTGACGCATGAAGGACAGGGCGTCTTCCTGGATCACGAAGGGATCGGACGACACCAGATCGTTGCGGCGTTTCACGGCGTTGTTGTCGGTCTGGTAGTCGAAATTCTCGTAGCGCAGGTTGAACTGGAGTTTGTCCGTGGGGCGGACTTCCAGGTTCACGCGGCCGCTGACCATATCGACATTGCCGGGCTGGCTGGGGCTGGCGCCGATATTGGTGGTGAAGCTGTCGCGGCTCTCGCTGACGATGGCGGCGCGCAGGGCGGCGAATTCGCCGAGCGGGATGTTGACCGCGGCCTGTGTCTTCAGCCAGTCGAAGTCGCCGACGGTCTGATCGACATAGCCGCTGTATTCACCGAATTCCGGCGAGGGCGAACGGACATAGATGGCGCCGCCGGTGGAGTTCTGACCGGTGAGCGTGCCTTGCGGGCCGCGCAGAACCTCGATCGATCCGATGTCGAAGAAGGACTGCCCGATGAACTGTTCGTGCGGGATCAGCGCGCCGTCGATGTAGTAGGCGACGCCGGGATTTGACGTGGGCGCCGACTGCGCGATGCCGACGCCGCGGATGTTGATGAAGGTGGAGCGGTTGAACGTGTTGATCGCGATCGACGGCGCGATGCGCTGGATATCGTTGATCGCGGCGACGCCCTGTTCGGCAAGCGAGTCGCCCGAGAACACGCTGGCGGCGATGGCCACGTCCTGCGCATCGACTTCGCGGCGCTCAGCCGTGATGAGCACGCGATCGACGGTGACAGGCTGGTTTGCCTGCGACCCGGCTTCTTGTGCGGAGGCGGGCGTCGCGGCCATGGAAAGGGCCGCAAACCCAGCCAGAGAAACGCCGCCAAACAGCAGCTTGTTGAAACGGTTGGTCATTGTCGTCCTCCCCTGCAATCCGACAGAATCCGTCAGGATTGCTTATTCGATATAACCAACACTGGCTCAGCCTGCGGCGACATGCAAGCGCTATCATTCATGCGTCACAGCGGTTTTCGATGTTGCAGCGCGAAGATTTCAGGGGGTGTCCGGAGCTTTCAGGAAGTCGTCCTTGAGGCGGGCCTTCAGGATTTTTCCTGAACCGGTCTTCGGCAGGGCGGCGACAAAAACGATGCGCGCCGGGGTCTTGTAGCGGGCGAGCCGTTCGTTGCAGTGATTGCGCACGGCGGCCTCATGTGGAGCCTCATTCGCCGTCGTTTCGATGAAGGCGACGCCGGATTCGCCCCAGCGGTCGTCCGGCACGCCGATGACCGCTGCGTCAAGCACGCCGGGAATATCGCGCAGCACGGCCTCGACCTCGGCCGGGTACACATTCTCTCCACCGGAGATGTACATGTCCTTGAGCCGCCCCGCGATCACCATGGCGCCGTCATCCTGCTTCCGTCCAAGATCGCCGGTGCGGAACCAGGCTTTCGCGCGCGAAGCTGCGCTGGCTTCCTTCTGCCGCCAGTAGCCGGGCGATACGGACGGGCCGCGTATCCAGATTTCTCCCACCTCTCCATCCGCCACCGCGCGACCGTTCGCGCCGGTGATTTGCACGTCGATATAGGGAGCCTTGAAGCCGACAACAGTGGGGTTTGCGGCGATGTAATCCTGATCCAGCGGCGTATGCACGGCGGAGCCGACTTCGCTCATGCCATAGCCGTTCACCAGTTTCACGCCGCGCTCGGCGCAGCCGCGCACGACGTCAGCAGAAAGCGGGCCGCCGCCGCTGAACAAGGCGACGAGGCGGCTGAAATCCGCGCGGCCGGCGCCGGGATCTTTCAGTAGCGCCTCCACCATTTGCGGGACGACAAAATAGTGCGTGACGCCAAGGGCCGCATTCGAGATTCGCTCCAGCGTGACGCTCGGTATGAAGCGGCCGGACAGCAGCACGCAGGCGCCCTGTTGCAGCGCGGTGCGTGTGATCGCCACCAGCCCCACGGTATGAAAGAGCGGCGCATCGCAAAGCAGGACGGACGAGGCCGCGACGCTGGCGACGGCGGCGAAGTTGAGGCTGGAGAACAGCGCGTTTTCGCGCGTGATGATGACGCCCTTGGGCTGGCCGGTCGTGCCGGAGGTGTAAAGCAGGATGCAGGGCGCGTCGGCGGGGGCGGAGGCGAAGCGGGTGTTCTTGCCCGGCGGCGGCAGGCCGGGACCGGCGATTTGCTGCGGCGTCGTCACGGGAGCCTTTGAAGCGGCGCTGGCTGCGGCGTCCTGCAATGTTGCGGTGAACTCATCCTCGCAGACCAGCAGGGCGGGTTCGCAGTCGCGGAGTTGAACGGCGAGTTCCGGCGTAGAAAGACGCCAGTTCAGCGGGGCGAGAACAGCGCCGCACATCTCGCAGGCCGATGAAATGACGGCGAACAGGGACGTGTTGCGGGACAGGACGACGACACGCTCGCCGGACAGGCCGCCTGCGATGCCTGTCATCGCCGCGGCGCAAGCCAGCGCGCGGTTGTGCAGGTCGCGGTAGGTGAGGCGTTCGCCCGAAGCGAGATCGGCGCAGGCGATTGCATCCGGCCGGAAGCGGGCGTGAAAGCCCAGCGTATCGAACGTTCCGCTTGGCGCGCCGGCCATCAGAGCGACTCCCTCGTCATGGCCGGTTGCATGCCCGGCCAAGTGATTATGTCGCATATGTAAACTGGCGCGACGTCCGCGCCAAGTGGCGTTTTGGGATCAGTCGGACGCGTCCATCTGGAGAAGGCGGACCAACGCGGCGCGGAATTCGGCGGGCTTCAGCGGCGCCACGGCCTTGGCGAGCCGCGTTTCGTGGCGGGCGTGGATGCGGTTCGCCTCGGTCAGCCGCGCGCGTCCCTCGGGTGTGAGGAAGAGGGAATAGGAGCGGCGGTCGTCGGCGTTCACCGTGCGGTTGATGAGACCGGAGGAGAGAAGCTCGTTGATGAGGGCGACGAGGTTGGGTTGCTGGATGCTCAGCATCTCGCCCACTTCCTGCTGCTTCAGGCCGGGATTTTCGTGGATGATGAGCAGTACGGAATAGAGACTCTGGCGCAGGCCGAGTTCGTCGAACTGTGCGCTGAGGTGGCCTTGGGCGACGCCGCTGGCGAGACGGATCAGGAAGCCGATGCTTTGCGACAGGCCGGATTCAGCAAGGCGTGAACCTTCGCCGCCGCCAAGCTGCGAGGCCAGCGCGTCGAATCTCTCGGGCCGGCTGGATTTGCGGGTGCGGGGGGCGGCTTTCTTCTCGACGGGCATCGAATCCTCATGCTGCTTTCGCATTCGCAGGGTGCGCGATCTCGACAGGCCCGTCAAAGACGGGTAATCGGTTATGATACATATATAAATGGCCGTGGCGGTTTTGACCACAGGCCGGTCGAGCAGGCGCCAGCGGATCGGGCGCCTGTCGCAGAACAGGGAGATGCAAAAATGGCGAGCGCGTCCACCAAGACTTTTGAGCGCAAAAATCCCCTGACCGGGGAAGTCGCGACCAGGGCTCCAGCTTTTACGCCCGACGAAGCGCGGGCGGCGGCAGACGCGGCCGCCGCGGCTTTCCCGGCGTGGTCAGTGCTCGGCCCGAACGCCCGGCGCGCGGCGCTGAGCAAGGCGGCGGACGAGCTGGCCAAGCGCGGAGATGATTTCGTGAAGGCGATGGCGGGCGAAGTCGGCGCCACCGAAGCTTGGGCGCGCTTCAACGTGATGCTCGCGACGGGCATGATCCGCGAGGCGGCTGCGCTGACGACCCAGATTGGCGGCGAGGTGATCCCGTCCGACAAGCCGGGCTGCATGGCGTTTTCGGTTCGCCAGCCTGCGGGCGTGGTGCTGGGCATCGCGCCGTGGAATGCGCCGGTGATTCTTGGCGTTCGTGCGATCGCGACGCCGCTGGCGTGCGGCAATACGGTTGTGTTCAAGGGCTCCGAGCTGTGCCCGCGCACGCACCAGCTGATCGCGGAGGCGTTCGAGGCGGCGGGTCTGCCGAAAGGCGCGGTGAGCTTTGTCACCAACTCGCCGGAAGCGGCGGGCGATGTGGTGGGCGCGCTGATCGACCATCCGGCGGTGCGGCGCATCAACTTCACGGGCTCCACGCGCGTCGGCCGGATCGTGGCGGAGCGGGCGGCGAAGCACATGAAGCCGGTGCTGCTGGAACTGGGCGGCAAGGCGCCGCTGATCGTTCTGGAGGATGCGGATCTCGACGAAGCCGTGAAGGCGGCGGCGTTCGGGGCCTTCATGAACCAGGGCCAGATCTGCATGTCGACCGAGCGGATCATCGTGGTCG
>CAZJZQ010000058.1:0-21160 GCA_964550535.1 uncultured Rhizobium sp. | reverse complement strand
GAAAAAGGGCACGTTGGCTTCGCCCGCGACCGCACGCGCGATCAGCGTTTTACCCGTACCCGGCGGGCCGACCAGCAGCGCGCCCTTGGGAATCTTGCCGCCCAGACGCTGGAATTTCGACGGGTCTTTCAGGAACTCGACGATTTCTTCCAGTTCTTCCTTGGCCTCGTCCACGCCGGCGACGTCATCGAAGGTCACGCGGCCATGGCGCTCGGTCAGCAGGCGGGCCTTGGATTTGCCGAAGCTCATCGCCCGGCCGCCGCCGCCCTGCATCTGGCGCATCAGGAAGAACCACAGGCCGATGATGAAGAGGAAAGGCAGGGCCGAGAACAGGATGTTCAGCAGGCTGTTGCCGCCATCCGAGTCCTTGACGTTAACATTGACGCCTTTCTCGGAAAGCTTGCGCGCGAAATCGAACTCCAGCGTGTCGCGCACCACGGAGACCTTCCGGTCGCCAATGTCGGCCGTGACCTTGGTGCCGTCGACCGTGGCGGCCGTAACCCGGCCCGCGTCCACCTGGCGCAGGAACTCGGAATAGCTGACCTGCTCGCTGCTGCCGTTGTTCGAGGAGGAGGTCATGACCATGACCAAGGCGAGGAGCAGGAAGAGCACGACCCCCAGCAAAGTCAGGTTGCGCATGTTCATTCCGGCTGCCCTTCCGCGAGAATACGACAGGAAAACATAGTGGACATCAGCTCACAAAACGAGTGCTGAACCGTTAAGCCGCTGTCACTTTACTGCGGCGATTGAGCACTTTCCGTCCCCGGCTGGGCGAATTCAAACAAAAAGAGCGTCAATACACGGGTCCGCAAGCACCTCGAACGCGCGGTCCCAGCCTATGGGTCCAGCCTCCGGGCCGTGTTTCCGGCGAGGGGCGGCCGAGACGGCAACCTCTCCGCGCCGCCGCCGGAACAACAGCCCGGCCAGCGTGCCGGATGCGGGGGCGGATTCGTGCGCCGCAAGAGTCCCGGCGATCCGGCTGACAGCGCCCGGCCGGGGCGGCAGGACGGAGGGGCTGGCCGCCATGGCCAGCGCCTCGACCAGCCGCCGCTGCGTTTCTTGCCCGGCGGCCGCAAAGGCGGCGGCGCTGATCCTCAGGGCGCCGTCGCGCATGTTCGCCGATTGCAGCAGGGCCAACGCCTCCGCCATCACCGGCCGGCGCAAAAGGGCGAGGCGGTCCGATATCCGGATCAGATTGTCCCGAACGTCCGGCGGCAGGCGGGCGGCCAGCGCGCGTATCCTCACCCGCTCGAACCTTGTGTTGGTATTGGACGGATCATCGGCCCAGCCGCGCCCCTGCTCGCGCAGCCAGTCGCGCAGTTCCTCGCGCCCGAAGGCGAGCAGCGGGCGGAGCAGGCGCACTGGCTTCCCGCCGGGACCGGCGGCGGGCGATGGCGCATCCGGCAGGGGACCGGCAAGGCCCCACCATCCCGATCCGGCCCGGGCGCGGATCAGGAAGGTTTCGATCCGGTCGTCGCGCGTATGGCCCAGAAGGATCCCATCCGTTCCCCCGGCGCGGGCCCATCCGGCCAGCAACGCATGCCGGGCCAGCCGCGCCGTGCGCTGGCTGACTGATGATGCGGGCGGCGACCAGATGATGGTGGTGTGATCAACACCAAGCTTCCGGCACAGGCGCGCCACCGCTTCGGCCTCGCCTTTCGCCTCGGGACGAAGGCCATGATCGACGGTCGCTGCGGTCAACCGTACGCCGTTCTCGCGCGTCCACCGGGCGGCGGCAATCAGCAGCGCGGTGGAATCCGACCCGCCCGAAACGGCGACGCCCAGCGCGCGGCGGCCGCCCGAAACGGCTTTGAACGCAGCGTCGAAGCGGGCTGGGAGACGAGGGCTGGCGCGAGCCGCCTCAACGGGCAGGGAGCAGGTCACGCTCGTAGATTTCCAGCAGCTGCCGCCAGATGTCGAGCGTGTCCTCGAAATTGTCCGCCGTGACCCCGGCGTCCATGTTCACGTCCATCTGCACCCGAAGCTGACTGTCGGTCAGCGTCGCCCGGACATACCGCCATCGCATGTTGAACGCGTTCACCTGTTCCAGGGTGACCCCCGGCGGGCGTTCGGTCTGGGCGAGGAACTGGATGGAGTTGCAGAACGCGCCGTTCTCGCACTCATAGAACTGGATCACATAGTCGGAGCGCGAGATGCGGCCGCTGATCTGCGGGTCGCCGCGCGTGTCGGCGCCCAGCGTGACGCGATAGCCGGTGGATTCCATGAAGCGCGTAAGGCCCGGCGGATCGGACGCGTCCAGCATGCCGCCGCGCACGCGCTCGGCGGATGGCGGGGTTTGCGCAACAGCGCCCGCAACGGGCGTCATGGCGAGCAATGCGGCCGCGGCGACGGCCCGTGCGTGAAACGGACTGAAATGCATCCGGGCCCTCTCCGGGGATTGCGCGTCAGCAGCCGGCGCGTTGGCGTTCCGTCGCAGCGAGTTCCTTGGCTTCGGCTGGCGCTTTCGGGAATTGGGCCGGCATCAGAGCCAGCGCGCGGCATGCCTCGGTCTTCTTGTTCATCAGGCGCATCGAGCGCGACAGCTTCACAAGACCCATCGGGCCGAAGGAGGATTTGGGATAGGCGGACAGCAGCTTGCCATAGGCGTCCGCCGCGCCAGCCAGATCGTTCTGGTAGAGCATCGACTCGCCCAGCATGTACTGAGCCTCATGCGCGGAGGCCGATTTGCCGTGCGTCGACAGGTAATGGCTGAACGCCGCCTGAGCCGAAGCATAACGGCCTTCGAGCAGCAGGTTGCGGGCTTCTTTCAGGAGGCCGGCTTCGTCCTGCGGAAGCTGGCTCAGATCGACGGTGGCGGTTTCCGACGGGGCGGCGGCCGGTTTCGCGTCGTCGTCGGGCAGAAGGCTGATCGTGGCGCCGGCGGCGTTGCGCGGCAGCTCTCCGGCGGCGGGCTGTTCGCCGCGGGCGAGACGCTCCAGCGCATCGACGCGCGCCGTCATTTCCTCAAGCGCTTTTTCCGCCTTGATACGGCCGGCGTTGGCTTCCTCCGCGACGCGGCGCGTCTGGGTGAGATCGTAAGTCAGTTGCTCGGTGCGGCTGGTGGCGCGCTTGAGTTCCGCCTCCATCGTCTCGACGCGGGTGCGCATGGCGTCCATCGCCGGGTCCGGCGCGGGGGCGTAGGGCGTCGAACCGAAAACCTGAGCGGAGGCGGGGGCCGCGAGCGGCCCGGCCAAAAAGACAAGACCCGCCAGTGCAGCCATGGCTCCACGGGCGGGTCCGGATGTCGTGCGCATCGTGATCATGCTGCAAGGACTAGCCGCCGCCCGCGCCAAAAATAAGGCGAACGGGCGGCGGGCTGAAGGGTCCTTAGCTGACTGCGCCGGAGGTGATCACCGTTTGCGAGTTACGGTTTTTCGCCCAGGCGGCTTCGTTGTTGCCCGGATCGATCGGGCGGTCTTTGCCGTAGGAGATCGTCGTGACGCGGTTGGCGGGGATGCCCAGCGAGCCGAGGTAGGACGCGACCGATTCAGCGCGGCGGGCGCCGAGGGCCAGGTTGTATTCGCGGGTGCCGCGCTCGTCAGCGTTACCGGCGATCTGCACCGTCACGGACGGGTATTGTTTCAGCCAGGCGGCCTGAGCCTGAAGCGAGGCGCGGTCGGCGTCGTCCAGCGTGTGCTGGTCATAGTCGAAGTAAACGCGGTCCGTGACTTTCGCCAGGAAGTCGGCCGACGAACCAGCCGCCGGGCCGGAAACCGGCGGCGTCGGGGGCGTGACCGGAGCCGGACGGGTTTCCGTAACGGGAGCCGTCGGGGCCGGGGTGGGCTCGGGCTCGGGTTGCGAGGCGCAAGCCGCCGCCAGAACCGCTGCCGCAGCGCCCATCATGACAAGTTGAATAGACCGCATTTCAAAAACTCCTCCAGAGGCGCGCCCCCCAAGTAGGCGCGAAAACATAAAGACTAGCGAGTGCATTACCTGCAAAGCCGCGCGAATTAGCAAGACCGAACCGTTTAGATCGTTCCGAAACCCCGAGAATTCTTCTTTGGCGATGTGACAGAGCTACATAAAGATTGCAACACTGTAATATAAAAATCATCATGAAGTAAGTGGATTAGCGTAGGAGCGGGCTCCACGCCGGATCGGATGCATCATTTGGTGTCGCCAGGCGGCGCAGGTTCCGTCCCGTAAGGTCCACGCTCCAGAGCTTAGGACCGGCTCCTGGCCCCGCTTCCTGCGCGAAGGCGATCACGCGGCCGTTAGGAGACCAGGTCGGGCCTTCAGCGAGGTAGGCGTTAACCAGCAGGCGCTCGACATTGCCATCCGGGCCGGGTTTGCCGTCCGGGGTGATGACGCCGATATAGAACCGCCCGCGGAGCTGTTTGGTGAAGGCGATCCAGTCGCCGCGCGGCGACCAGACCGGGGTGGAATAGGTGCCCTCGCCATAGGAGATGCGGCAGGCCGTATCCCGCCCACCGGCAGGGCAATCCATCGGCGCGCCGTCTTTTCTCATAATGTAGATCTGCGCCGACTGGCCCCGGTCGGAGGTGAACACGATGGTGTTCCCGTCCGGGGAGTAGGAGGGAGAGGTGTCGATCGAGGGCGAGGTGGTGAGGCGGCGCGTCGTGCGCCGGGCCAGTTCGATCTCGAAGATGTCGGTGTTGCCGGCCTGGGTGCGGCTCATCACGACATAGCGGCCATCCGGCGAAAAGCGCGCGGCGAAATGCAGGTCGTTCTCCACCTCGCTCAGCACTTCCTGACGGCCGGTCTCGATATCGTACAGAAAGACGCGCAGGCGGGTGATCGCCGGGTTCCGCGCGTCCGGCACATAGGCCGAGTAGATGATGGTCTGCGAGGAGGGCGAGAAACGCGGCGTGATGACCGTGTTCACACCCGACAGCAGATGTTCGGCGTTGGCGCCGTCCTGGTCCATGATGGCGAGGCGGCGGCGGCGCTCCAGCACCGGACCGCTTTCCGAGACGAAGACGACCCGGCTGTCGAAATAGCCGGTCTCGCCGGTGAGCTGCGAATAGATGTCGTCGGCCACCTTGTGCGCGACGCGGCGCCAGTTGTCCGGCGTCGGCACGGTGTATTGCTGCGCGAACAGTTCCTTGTTGGAGAACACGTCATAGAGACGGAACTGCGCCACCATGTTGTTGTTGGCGTCGATGACAATGTTGCCGACCACCAGCGCGCGCGCGTCGATCACCGTCCAGTCGGGGAAGCGCGGGGCGAGGTTGATGTCGAGATCGCGCTCGATGAAGGCCTGGCTGTTGATCAGCTCGAAGATGGCCGAGCTGTTGAGGTCCGCGCGGATCACGTCAGAGATCTGCCGGGCGACGCCCTGGGCCTGCTGCGAGCCTCCGTCGAAGTCGGGCACGGCGATGCGCATCGGCTGAAAGTTCTCGCCGGTCACCGTCACCCGGAGCTGGGCGAGGGCGGGGGCGCCGAGGCCGAACGCGGCGGCGGCGGCCACGAGCAGAAGTCTGAGGAGTTTCATCGGTCTGGCCTCTTCCAAAATTCGTCCCCGCATAACGGCGGCCCGTCAGGGCAGGAATTCAATCTCGATCCACGGAGAGCCGCCCTCGAAATATTCGCGCGGCACCTGGTAGCCCATGGAGTTACACTTGTTCAGCGCCGAGAAGGCGCGCTGTACGAAAACCTGAAGCGGCGGATCGCCCGTCGGTTGACGCGACGGCTCCACCAGACGCGGCGCGTCCGAGAATTTGCCGTCACGGCCGAAGCGCACGGCGATGACAGTGCGCAGGCGGCGCGCGTCGGCCATGTCTTTCTGGTCGTTCCAGCAACCTTTGCGCTGCAACTGGTCGCGGATGAAGTCGGCGACCGTGATGGTCATTGCGGACTTGTCGCCGACGCCCACGCGCGGCTTGTCGCCGACGCTGGCGAGGTTCGGGGCGGGCTTGTCGGCGGCGGGCGCGGCGCGGCGTTCCTTGGGCTCGACACTTTGCAGGATGCCCTGCAGCGCGTCCTCGAAACTCTCTTCTTTTTTCGGCGGCGGGCGCGGGCGCTCGGGCGCCTTCGGCGCAGGCTCGGCCTTCGCTTCCGGCGGCTTCTCTGCGGGGACGCTTTCCGGCACGATCTCCGGTGCGACTTCAGGTTCGGGCGCAGGAGCCGGGGCCGGCGCGGGTTCGGCGGCCGCGGGGTCTTCCTCGGTGGGCGCTTCCTTTTCAGCGGCGGCCATCACATTGGTGACGTCGGCGATGGTCAGCAGTTCCACCGGCAGGATCATCATCGGCGTCGACTCGCGCAGCATCACAGGCGCGGCCACCAGTCCGGCAGCGACGGCGCCGATATGCAGTCCGATCGAGAGAGGAACGCCAATACGCATTGGGGCGTCAGTTGCCTCCGATCATGCGTTTTGCGGTTTCGGAATCCACCACCATCCCGGCATTGGTGAAGCCCGCCGATTGTAGGATGGCGAGCACTGTCACCACCTTGCCATACGCCACGGCGTCGTCGCCGCGCACATAGACGCGCCGTTCCAGATTTTCGCCCGCAACAGCGGTAAGACGGGGGGCGACTTCGTCCATCGCCACCGGCTCGTCCTGAGTGCCGAGATAGATCTGGCCTTCGCGATCGATGGTGACCACCAGCGGCTGCTGGTCGCTGGCGGGCAGGGGCTCCGCGCGCGTCTTGGGCAGATCGACGGCGACGCCGGTCGCCAGCATCGGCGCGGTGATCATGAACACGATCAGCAGCACCAGCATGACGTCGACGAATGGCGTGACGTTGATTTCGGCCATCGGGCGGGAGCCGCGCCGGCGCCCGCCTTTACCGCCATGATTGATGGATGCTCCCATGATCAGCCTTCCCGGCGGTCGGAGAGGCGTCGGGACAGGCGAATGGCCACTTCCTGAGCGAAGTTGTCGAGTTGCTCGGAGATCTTGGCGATGTCGCCGGAAAACTTGTTGTAGAAGATCAGCGCCGGGATGGCCGCGCCCAGGCCCAGCGCGGTGGCGAACAGCGCCTCGGCGATACCGGGGGCCACGACCGTCAGGTTGGTCTCGCCGCGCGCGGCAATCTCGCGGAATGAGTTCATGATACCGATCACCGTTCCGAACAGGCCGATGAACGGAGTGGACGAGGCGATGATGGCCAGCGTGCTGAGGCCCGATTCCATCCGGGCCGACTCACGGTTCACCGCCACGGTCATCTGGGCTCTGGCGCGGTCGATCAGGGCGTTCGCCTGTTCAGGGCTCAGCTGGTCGCCGCGTCGCATGTCGCGCAGCTCACGCGATCCGGCGGCATAGACCCGCGCCATGGCGTCGGAGGATTTCTCGGTCACGCGTTCGTTGATCTCGTCCATCGAGGCGCCGGACCAGAAGGAGTTCTCGAACCGCTTGGACCGGCCACGGGCGGCCATGACGCCGAACCATTTGTCGATGGCGACGGCCCAGCACCACACCGAGGCGACGGCCAGGATGCCCATCACGATCTTGACGATGAGGTCGGCCCGCATGAACAGCGAGATCAGCGAGTAATCCGAAGATGTAGAGATCTCGGAAAGAGCGACAGGATCCATTCAGGCAGGCCTCTCAAAGGTAAGCAGGCGTCATTACGCAAGGCAGTCCGGAGGCCCGAAGGCCGCTCCAACAGTAACGCCCAGCTTCTGGTGACGAATTTGGGCGAGATGAAGGTGAAGGCAGGGGATTAACCAGCCCCTTCAGGGACGCAAGGCCGCGGGGGCCTGATAGCGGGTCCAGAGGGCTATTTCCGCCGGGGAGGGGCGCCTGACGCGCCCGTCCGCCTGTATAGGCGTCGCGGTAACCACCGCCCGGCACAGCACATTCCCGCTCTTTTCGGCCTGCTGCTCGAAAAACATGCGGGGACCTTTGAGGCCCGCAAAGGCAGTGCGGATCACAAGCCCGTCATGAATCCGGGCCGGCGCCTTGTAGTCGATTTCCAGCCGGACCACCGCGAAAGCGCCCGGATCTGCGTCCGGCGTGTCGGCGGCCATGAGGCGCAGGAATTCGGACCGGCCGCGCTCGAAGAAGCGCAGATAGTTGGCGTGATAGACGACGCCGGTGAAATCCGTGTCCTCGTAATAGACCCGTGCCGGCAGCAGATGAACGCCCTGCTCGAACCGGCCCATGCTGGGAAGATCAGTGCTCATGACCTCCCGGATAGGCCAAGTCAGCGGGTTCGCAAATCCTGATTACCTCCAACAGGCGAGCTGACTCGCCCGGCGCCGGCGGATCGACAAAGGTAGGCGCGCGCCGGGCGGGGGTCCGGCAATGTGGGGGACGTGCATGCCGGGCAGGGGACGGGGCATAGGCCGCTGGCGCTGGATCACCGCGCCGTTCGAGCCGGGCAAGCGCTGGCTGGCCGGTTTCGCCCTGTGGGGCTTCTTCATCATGTCGGTGCTGGCGACCGGGCTCGGCTTCGCCGACCTGCGCATCGCCAATACAGGGGCGCAGCATCTGTCCCCGGTCGAACTCGCGCTGACCATCGCGACCACCCTGTTCGTGGTGAGCGCCATGGTGGTGGCGCTGCACAAGGTTGTGGCGGCGGGCGAGGCATGGTGGGTGCGGCCCATCGCGTTTGTCTTCTATCTCTTCTTCGCCGTGTGGTCGGTTGGCTTTGGTTATGGCTTCTTCTGGAAGGAGCTGGCCGGGCAGGAGTTCACCGAGCGCCAGTTCCAGAGGGCGATCTCCGGCCTCTCCGCTTCGATGGATCGTGCGGGACAGGCGCTGGATGCGGCGGGGCTGGCGGTGACGGGCGCTTCGGCGCTGGCGGCTGAACGTGCAGGCGTTGAGGCGCGCGAGGGGAGGACCTGCGCCAACCAGCCCTACTCGGTTCCGGGCGACGGGCCGCTGACGCGCAGCCGGTTCGCGTTTGCCGATCGCGCGGGCGCGCTGGGCGCGGAGGTGCGAGGCAACTGGATTGCGCTGCTCGCTGCGCGCGGCGAAGTGTTGCAAAGACGGGCGGGCGCGCTGGCGTCGCACAGAGCCCCGGCTGTCTTGGATACGGCGGAGCGCGACATGCTGGAGCGGCTTGCGGCGGCGGCGAGCCTTCCGGCGGCTGAACGGCGCGCCCTGTTCCTGTCGGTGCATGATGACGCGATCGCGTTTGCGGCGATGGCCAATAATCTGCGCGGGCTGCATGCGGCGGCGATTGCCGGGCGGCTGGAGGCGCTGGCGGCTGAGGTGGGGGCTGACCCTTCGCGGCCGGGGAGCGCTGATCCGGCGCGGGCGTCTGATCCGGGCTATTGCTGGGATGTGGTGCTGCACGGGCAGTTGATCGCGGCGGCGGCGCAGGTGCGGTCGCTGGAAGATGTCGCGGCGCCGCATTTCGAATTCATCGAGGGACCGGCGGCGACGCGGGCGGCGGTGTTCTCGCTGGCGTCGTGGGCGGGCGCGGCGCTGGGGTTCAAGGCAGGCGATGCGCCGCAGATCGCATTCGGGGAGCGCGAGTTTCTCGCGCTGTTCGCCAGTATCGCGGTGGACCTCGGGATCGTGTTCCTGACGATTGTACGTGAGGCGCCCCCGCGTGAGCCCCCGCCTGTGCGGGCGGCTGGCGGAGCGCCATCGCCCCCGCGCTTGCGGCGGATCATCGGGAGCTAGCCGCCGCTGGCTTGCGTATCGGGCGCGGGCAGCAGGGTAGCGACGGGCGTGTGCACGGCGGCGCGCTTTTGCTGTCCTGTTGGCGCCTCCCAGGTGAAACCGGATGATTTCACGGGCTCGCCGTCGCGGCCTGCTTTTGTCTCGCCCTCGAAGCGGCGACCGCCGGATGCGTCGAGACAGCCGAAGCCCACGGCTTCGCCATCGCGCCACTGGCCGGACCAGATATGACCGCCGGCCTCTTCCGCGACGCCATGGCCGTGACGCTGACCTTCCGCGAACTCACCGCGATAGGTGGAGATGGGTTGGCCGTTTGCGCGGATGGTCTGGACGCCGAGGCCATGCGGACGTCCGTTACGTGTCTCGCCCGAATAGACTGCGTCGGGCTTTTTCCACGCCAGCGCATCCGGGTGCGCGTCCGCCGCTTTCGCTGCATCCGCCGCTGCGAGCCGTGCGCGCCAGGCGTGGCGGCGGGCTTCGTGAACAGCGGCGCGATGTGTTTCAGGCACCAGCGCGAGAGCAAACGTGGTGTCGTCGGCGGCGGCTTGCAACTGTTGCGACTCGCCGCGCAGCCTTTTTGTTTCTGCGCGTTCCACGGCGAGATCTGCCTCGGCGCGGCGTGCGGCGCGAATGGCGTCGTTGCGTTCAAGTTCGAACTGGGCGCGGGCGCGTTCAGCTTCGTCGGCGCGTTGGGTTGCGGCGTGCAGTTGTTCGCGCAGGGCTTCGGCGTTGAGGCCGAGCGAGGGGCGGCCGGTGAGTGCGCGCAGGCGGCCGACGAAGCCTTTCCATGCGCGCGAGCTATCGCGGATGTCGCTGGTGTGGAGGCGGACGATGCTGGTGTTGGCGCGCAGATCGCTCGCGGCTTCACCGTCGCCGCCGATCACCAGCAGGTCAGCGCCGTGAAGCGAGACTGGAGTTCCGGGCGCGCTGACGCTGATGCGGATGGGCGTTGGCGCGTCGGGATCGGTGTCGATATCGGCGCCGTCCTGTGCGTGCAGGCCAAGCTCGCGCAATGCGGCTTCGAGGCGGCGGCGGAAGGCGCCGTCGATCGTACTGTCCCAGAAGAAAAGCAGTTGGCGGTCTCCGGCCATCGTCCCCAATCCCATTTGCGGGACCGATGCTAGGACAGGCTTTTGCGGAAGGCTAGCGCGCTGCGGCGGACCAGCGGCTCCAGACGCCGAGGATGCGGGGGCCGTCGACGAGATAGCGGCGCCAGAGGCGGCCCGGCTCGCTGCCGAGACGCCACAGCCACTCCATGCCGGAGGCGCGGAAGATGGACGGCGCGCGCTTCACTTCGCCCGAGAGGAATTGCAGCGCCGCGCCGCAGCAGATTGCGACGCCGGTTGCGCCGGTGCGCGAGATCGCCTCGTGCGCGATCTGCTCCTGCTGGGGCGAGCCGACGGCGAGGAAGATGAAGGGCGCGGGATTGGCGGCGATGAAGTCGACGCAGGCCGTGCGGGCTGCTGCGTTGTCCTTGAGGCTTGCGGGCGCGCGATGCCAGCGTATGTCGCGCAGGCCGTATTGCGCACGCAGGGCGCGGATGGCGGCGGCCGATCCGCCGATGATGACGATGGGGTCGTTACGGCCGATGTGCATCGCGAACAGCTTTGCAACGACATCGGCGCCGGGAGCTGCGGGCAGGGCGAGACCGGAGAATTTCGCCATGCGTTGCAGAATCCTGCTGTCGCAAAGGTTCAGCCAGGCGTCACGGTAAAGCGTCTTGAGCGTTGCGTCGCGTTCCATGCGGACGATGTGATCAACATTGGGTGTCGCGACATAAACCAGAGGGCTGTTGTCGCGTGCGCGTACATCGATGGCGCGGGCCGCTGCATTCGTGTCGAGCGGGTCAAAGTCCAGGCCGAGAAAAGATGTGCGAGCGATCATT
The DNA here is from genome assembly GCA_964550535.1 of uncultured Rhizobium sp. GTDB lineage: Bacteria > Pseudomonadota > Alphaproteobacteria > Caulobacterales > Hyphomonadaceae > UBA7672. The sequence continues at coordinate 9,739 of CAZJZQ010000058.1, read as the reverse complement.
CCCGCGCACGCATGCAGGGGACGGGCCATGTTCGCTTTCGGGGCGAGTGTCTGGGGCGGTATGCTTAATGGAGGGGGGCTGGAACGCGCATGCGCCCACGATCTCGCGGGTGGGGGCCTGCGAGGCGCGGGCTTTGTTCAGTCCCGCGGTGAGGTGGGTTGGATCGAGCCTGAAGCGGTCTGGTTTTTTCGGCCAGACGTTGCAGACGTGTTCGTAGGGCGTGAGACCCTTGAGGGTCTTGAGGCGCCTGGCGAAGTTGGAGGCGTCGAGGAAGCTGGCAAGATGGGCTTCCAGCTGTCTGCGTGTCCCGTAGTGGTAGCGCCGGACCGTGGCCTCTTTGAGGGGCCGGTTCATGCGTTCGACCTGACCGTTGGGCGCCGGGGTCGTCTCTGCTAGACCCGCGCGCCGCTCGCGGAGGCGATCGTCTCGGTTGCGGTTGGGCGCCGGGGTCGTCTCTGCTAGACCGTCCTTACGGTCGTTAAGGTGGAAGACCTGGTTGCGGTTGGGCGCCGGGGTCGTCTCTGCTAGACCAGACACGGAATCATGGAGCCAATAGGCGATGTTGCGGTTGGGCGCCGGGGTCGTCTCTGCTAGACCCCGCCACAATGGCGAGCACGAGCGCTAGCAGTTGCGGTTGGGCGCCGGGGTCGTCTCTGCTAGACCAGGTCGGGGTCGTTGTCGTTGGCGAAGGCCGTTGCGGTTGGGCGCCGGGGTCGTCTCTGCTAGACCAAAACGGCACGAAATGTGTCTGGCAAATTCGTTGCGGTTGGGCGCCGGGGTCGTCTCTGCTAGACCTTGCCGGGCGTCGAGATCGCGGTTCATGAAGTTGCGGTTGGGCGCCGGGGTCGTCTCTGCTAGACCCCAGGCGAGATTTTCGAGACGGTCGCGCGGGTTGCGGTTGGGCGCCGGGGTCGTCTCTGCTAGACCCAGACCTACGAGGACGAGGCGGGCGCCACGGTTGCGGTTGGGCGCCGGGGTCGTCTCTGCTAGACCCCGTGTCGCGGCGCTGCCGCATTTGGCGGCGTTGCGGTTGGGCGCCGGGGTCGTCTCTGCTAGACCTGATAGCCCATACTTGCGCCGCCTGCGCAGGTTGCGGTTGGGCGCCGGGGTCGTCTCTGCTAGACCATCAGGCGATCAGCCTGACGATCTTGAAGGTTGCGGTTGGGCGCCGGGGTCGTCTCTGCTAGACCTCCAAAGACCAGCGCGATTTCGCACTGCTGGTTGCGGTTGGGCGCCGGGGTCGTCTCTGCTAGACCCTCAACAACTACGGTCTCTGATTTTGAAAGGTTGCGGTTGGGCGCCGGGGTCGTCTCTGCTAGACCCGCATCAAAGCGCTCACGCAGCCATACAGGTTGCGGTTGGGCGCCGGGGTCGTCTCTGCTAGACCATCTCGAAAACGCTCCAGCAATGCAGCTTCGTTGCGGTTGGGCGCCGGGGTCGTCTCTGCTAGACCCGCACGTCATCGTGGACCGTGCAGCATGGGTTGCGGTTGGGCGCCGGGGTCGTCTCTGCTAGACCGGGCCGCGTCTGTGAATGGCCCGGGGGCCTGTTGCGGTTGGGCGCCGGGGTCGTCTCTGCTAGACCCAAGCTGGCCGCTTCCCGGATGAAGAACGCGTTGCGGTTGGGCGCCGGGGTCGTCTCTGCTAGACCGATACCGTCAGGTCACCTCGCTTAGTCCGGTTGCGGTTGGGCGCCGGGGTCGTCTCTGCTAGACCCAAGCTGGCCGCTTCCCTCACCGCGGTGCGGTTGCGGTTGGGCGCCGGGGTCGTCTCTGCTAGACCAGTTCTACGCGCGCCATCTCTTCAAGGCGGTTGCGGTTGGGCGCCGGGGTCGTCTCTGCTAGACCCCATCAGAGTGCCTCCTCTATAGGTCCGTAGTTGCGGTTGGGCGCCGGGGTCGTCTCTGCTAGACCGAGGCGCTGGATTTCCGAGATCACGAACAGGTTGCGGTTGGGCGCCGGGGTCGTCTCTGCTAGACCCGCACGGGCCAAGACCTTGACCGCGAAGATGTTGCGGTTGGGCGCCGGGGTCGTCTCTGCTAGACCCGCGGCGTCGAGCGCGCCACAAAGTTTTTGTTGCGGTTGGGCGCCGGGGTCGTCTCTGCTAGACCTGGCGCAAGAAAAACGGGCTTGAAGACCTGGTTGCGGTTGGGCGCCGGGGTCGTCTCTGCTAGACCGCGTTCAGCCGTGACCATCTCACCAGACTCGTTGCGGTTGGGCGCCGGGGTCGTCTCTGCTAGACCCATACTTGATCTTGTTGTTCTGATCGCCTGGTTGCGGTTGGGCGCCGGGGTCGTCTCTGCTAGACCCAGCGGGGCTGGCGGGACTTGATCCCTACGGTTGCGGTTGGGCGCCGGGGTCGTCTCTGCTAGACCAAACAAAATCTGGACTATTTTACCGCGTTGGTTGCGGTTGGGCGCCGGGGTCGTCTCTGCTAGACCAAGGTCGAGAAGCGTCTTCAGTTGATGCTGGTTGCGGTTGGGCGCCGGGGTCGTCTCTGCTAGACCAGTCAACTTTATGTTGCCTCTACCCTATAGTTGCGGTTGGGCGCCGGGGTCGTCTCTGCTAGACCCCGTCGATCATTTGTCCGCCTCTCTCTCGCGTTGCGGTTGGGCGCCGGGGTCGTCTCTGCTAGACCGCCAGCATTGATCGCGGTGATGTCGAAGATGTTGCGGTTGGGCGCCGGGGTCGTCTCTGCTAGACCCGGCGGACGCGGCCGGTTATCGCGCCGAGGGTTGCGGTTGGGCGCCGGGGTCGTCTCTGCTAGACCCGCGCCGCCGTGCGGCTGGCGGGCGGCGCGGTTGCGGTTGGGCGCCGGGGTCGTCTCTGCTAGACCGCGCGCGCCATTGCGCCGCGCGCATCGTCTGTTGCGGTTGGGCGCCGGGGTCGTCTCTGCTAGACCCGCCGCGCAGCGGCGGCGTGAATCCGTCGCGTTGCGGTTGGGCGCCGGGGTCGTCTCTGCTAGACCAACGGCGGTAAATTTGACGTCCACTATCTCGTTGCGGTTGGGCGCCGGGGTCGTCTCTGCTAGACCTTACTATTTTGGCGGGCGAGTAGAGTGCAGTTGCGGTTGGGCGCCGGGGTCGTCTCTGCTAGACCGCAAGTTGCGTCGAGTGTCGTAGCGCGCAAGTTGCGGTTGGGCGCCGGGGTCGTCTCTGCTAGACCCAGGCCGCGTAGGGGGAGCCCGACGAACGAGTTGCGGTTGGGCGCCGGGGTCGTCTCTGCTAGACCGCCGCACGACATCGACACAAACGAGGATGCGTTGCGGTTGGGCGCCGGGGTCGTCTCTGCTAGACCTTTCCAGTTGGAAATAATGCACACACCGAGGTTGCGGTTGGGCGCCGGGGTCGTCTCTGCTAGACCAAGCCTCAAGATATTTACACGGAGGTCTTGGTTGCGGTTGGGCGCCGGGGTCGTCTCTGCTAGACCCCCGTACACCCCGGACCCTCCTCTGCCCTAGGTTGCGGTTGGGCGCCGGGGTCGTCTCTGCTAGACCGGAACTCGAAGCTGCCTATGAGGCGCTCCAGTTGCGGTTGGGCGCCGGGGTCGTCTCTGCTAGACCACATGCCATGCCGGTTCGCCTTCTCCGGGCGTTGCGGTTGGGCGCCGGGGTCGTCTCTGCTAGACCCGAAGCCGCCGCCTTGTGGGAACAATTGTGGTTGCGGTTGGGCGCCGGGGTCGTCTCTGCTAGACCGCCAGTCGCATTCCATGCATCCCCAGCATCGTTGCGGTTGGGCGCCGGGGTCGTCTCTGCTAGACCCGAGCGCGACGAGAGCTTGAAGCACGGCGTGTTGCGGTTGGGCGCCGGGGTCGTCTCTGCTAGACCGACCGGGTCGGTAACGGCGCGGGATTGCAGGTTGCGGTTGGGCGCCGGGGTCGTCTCTGCTAGACCGAAGACGCGTTGCTGCGATGCGCGATTGCGTTGCGGTTGGGCGCCGGGGTCGTCTCTGCTAGACCTTCGAGCAGGGTTGACCGCACATCGACGTTGTTGCGGTTGGGCGCCGGGGTCGTCTCTGCTAGACCTGGACCTACAATCCCATGGGCTATCCACAGGTTGCGGTTGGGCGCCGGGGTCGTCTCTGCTAGACCACGAATATCAAGCTGGTGTCCAACGAATGGGTTGCGGTTGGGCGCCGGGGTCGTCTCTGCTAGACCTGCCCTCACGGAACATATTGTTTCGTGAGGGTTTTTCTTTGTTTCGGCATCAAAAAAGCGCCAGTTGTTCGGGTTTCCTGGGCTTGGGTCCCGAGGGTTTTCCGCGGAAGCTGACGATCTGCTCATACTGCTTATCCGTGAAAAACAGGATATCGACCTTGCCGTCCTGCGGAACCGCGCCGCCGATCATGCGGGTGATCGCCTCGGCGCGCTCCCTGCCGGGAGCAAATCGCGCATAGACGGAAAACTGGACCATTTCGAAACCCTGATCGAGCAGGAAGTTGCGGAAGCCCGTGGCGCGCTTGCGCTCAGCCTTGGTCACAACCGGAAGATCAAACAGAGCCATTACCCACATCAGCCTGTACCCGGACAGCTTCGGCATCAGGCCGCCTCGTCGTCCACTGTCTGATCGGCCAGCGGCAGAAGCGGGCGGGGAAGGTCAAGCCGGCCGGCTTCCTTGAGGTAGATACGGGCGAGGGAGCCGCAAAGGCGCGACAGGCACTGGGACAGGGTGGTCCGGCCGCTTTCGGTGACGCAGTCCATGTGCAGCACGCCGGCGAGGCGCGCCTTGGCGGCGGGCGTCACGTCGCTTGCGCCTTCCATCAGAAGTTCACGGGCGATCAGATCGACGGCGGGACGGAAAGGCTCCATCAGATCGTCGGCGAGGCGCAGCGGATCGCCCCGGCTTTGATGATGGAGCGACAGCGAGGGATGCAGGCCGGCGCCTGTGATCGCCCTGGCGGTCGCCGCGCGCAGGACGGCATAGCCATAATTGAGGTGAGCATTGACGCCGGGCAGGGCGCGCTCGCGCCGGAAATCGCGCCCCATCAGTGCGGGCCAATAGGCCTGCGCGGCCTGCGCTTCATAATTGTCCGGGTCGCCGGACCGGACCGATACGGCGAGGCGGCGCAGCCGGGCGGACGGCTCGCCGATCCGCTCCAGCGCTTCGGCCTGGGCGGAGATTTTCGCCTTTACGATGTTTGCCCAGAGGCGTTTGCAAGCGGGTTTCGTCGCGGCGGCCTGGGCGACCATGCGCACGCCCTGTTCGTAATGGCCGCTGACCGGCATCAGCACGGCGGCGGGAGAATAGTCGCGGCCGCAGATCACCAGCGGCGCGCCGCGTTCGGCCAGGGCGGCGAGGGCGGCGTTGGAGTAGGTCAGGCCCTGGGCCGAGGCGATCACCGCCTCGACATCGTCCAGCGCGATACGCCCGCGCATGGTTTCCGATGTGACCGTGAGAAAGCCGCGCTCAACGCCCAGCCGGCCGCCATCGGTGGCAAGTTCGACAATGCTGCCCAGCATGGCGCACGCTCCCTGTCCCAGCCCCTGAGGGTTATCCACAGGGATGCACAGGTCATGCCGTTGGAGAACAGGTTACGCCTGAGGGTTGATTTTTCCGATTTCGTTGACGCGCCTGCCGACGCAATTTCGTGTCTTCAGTTTGCCGATGTTCGCGAAGTCCCATCTGAATGGGTCTTCCTTGTCATCATGCCGTTTTGCGAGTTCGCCACCCTCTTCGTGTGGAGCGAGATAGACGATATTGTTTGAAGGGCTGATCCGCACCACGCGTTTAATGCGGCGGGCGCCATCAGCGTCGTCCAGTTCCACCATGTCTCCCTTGTGCAGGCGCATGATCAGACGCGCGTCCGGCGTTTCGGTCTTCCAGCGCGGCTGGAAGCCTTTCTGGTTTGCCTCGAAGACCGTGACGGCGTAGCCGCGCCAGACGCCATCGGCGCCTTCGACAATATCCATGTGGTGGTTTTCGCCGGGGATCAGCGCCTTGTATGGTTTGTCTGTACGGCGGTCGCGTATCGTGACGACGCTGGCCTCCTGCTTCAGCAGGCGTACGCGGCGGATATTGTTCGCCCGGCCAAAAGCGCTCAGCGCATCTGACAATGATTTCGCATTGGCTTTTTTGCCGCCCACGCTTTCGAGTACGCCGAGCAGGTTTTCCCGTAGCTTGAGATCGCGCACGCGCTCGATCTCGCCAGCTGTCAGGCTGTCCAGCGGCTTGCGATAGACAAGGTTGCCATCCTCGCGCAACTCAGGATCGACGAAGCCATATGCCGTGTCTTCGTGCAGGGCGCCGCCGGCGCCATGTTCCGGCTTGTGCGAGACGATCAGGGCCTGGACCTTTTCCCGCACATTGTCGCGGAAGTTGCGGCCCGCCGCGGCGAAGCCCGGCGGTTCGGGCACGTCCTTGGTGATCTCTTCCAGAAGATCGCCGGCCTCGCGCACGCCGGCGCGCCGCGCCAGCTCGTTCAGCAGGCCGCGGTCGATCACGCCGATCGTGGCGGCGTCGATGGCGTGATGGCGATGATTGCTGCGATCCTTGGTGTTGCTGAAATTGAGGCCCCAGCGCGCGCGGAGCAGGGCGGTCAGCTGGCCGGTGACGACCCAGACTGCGTTATGATCGCCGACGACGCCTACGACATACTCCTTCGCCAGTTTTGACAGATGCCGCGTCTCGTTGAGCTGGCGGGCGAGGAAGTCGCGGTTTTCCTTCTCGTACCTCTCCATCGCTCCGGGTTTGAAGCGCCAGGCCTTGTTGCGCGGCAGCGCTTCCGCGCGCTGCTGGATGGCGTCGTATTCGGCGTCGAAGAACGCCTGTTCCGGCGCGCGGTTCCGCTTGCCGCGATTGGCTTCGCGGTAGGCCAGCGTCTTGTTGGCCATGGAATCGTCCAGCGTCAGGGAGAAGGGCAGGATGTGCTCGACCTCGATCTCGCCGGAAAACACCTGCTCGAAGGAGATCGGTTTCCCCGTGTAGGTGCAAAGACGGGGCAGGGGTCCAAGATCCTCCCACAGACGCAGGAGGCGAAGATTGGCGGGCGTGGCGGAATAGCCGGCTGCTTCAAGGTCAGCCGTCCGGCGCCGGTTGGTTTCCTCGTTCTTGCGATTGTCCTTCTGGATGCGGAGCTTGTCGTCGCGCGTCTGTTTCAGTTCGCGCGCCAGTTCGAGGACGATCTGTTCCGGCGGGCCGTATGTTTCGATCAGCCCGTTGATGACGCGCCGCAACTGGTTGAGTCCGATATGGACCGTGGGATTGGGCACGCGGCCCAGGCGCTTGTCATCGGGGTCGGCAGGATCGCCTGTGCCGCCGATGGTATGGCGCTCCAGCACGGTGCGGTAGTCGGGCAGGCGGTCGAACACTTCGCCTGTGCGTAGATCGGAATGGTGGAAACCCGCCCGCTCGCATGCCTTGCTGTAGGTGATGACAAGACCTGCCTCTTCGTCGCCGCGCTTCAGTTCCGCCACGACGCGGCTCGCCGCCGTGAGGCCGAGACGTATATGTCCTTCCGGCGGGCGGAAGTCCGCCGCCTCCTCAGCTTCTTCCTCCGTGGCGCCGATCGTCTCGATCAGCCATGTCTTGAGCGTCGCCGCCTCGGGATCGTCGAGAAGGTGCGAGATGATCTCGGCGCGGCGTTCCTGCGACAGCTCCGGCCATAGCCGTTTCAGACGCCCCTTCTTCGGATCGCCAAGACGCCGGGCGCTTTCGTCGCCCTTCAGCCTGTCGCGGCCGCCTTCCTCCAGATTGATCTTCGCCGCGCCGCCGAGATCGAGCAGCTTGCGCAGACCAAGACCTCGACCACCGAACGTCAAATCCTCCCCTGCCAGCAGCGGCGCCGCGAGCCTGTCGCGTTCGGCGAGCGTCAGCTTGCGCGGACGGGCCAGTCCTTCCTCGATCTCGAGATTGGCGAGTTCCTGATAGATGCGGAACGCCTGCGCGACCGGATGCGCCGCCGCCAGGCGGAATTCCTCCGGGAAGAAAGTACAGCGTCCCACGATTGGCGGTTTCAGCGGGCGCTGGTGAAACATCACGCTGCGGATTGCTGCGCGGGCTTCTTCCGTCATCAGGGCGGGGTGATGCGCGGCTTGCGCCGCCCAGATCAGGTCGAACTCCCGCTCCAGCATGTCGCGCTGCGGGTAACGCTCGTAGAACGCATTTGCGCCGGCGCCCTGAAGCCGCGCGCGAACGCCCTGCCGCTGGCGGACGGGACCGGCCTGTCGGCTGGCATAGTATTGTCCCAGCGTCTGAAAGCCATCAGCCTCCAGCGTTTCGGCGAGTTGTTCGCCGGCCGCCGCGATCTTGCCCTTATCCTTGTCGTCCGCTTTCGCATCGGAAATGCGGTTGGACTTGTAGCCGCGCCGCTGGTTGAGGTGGAACAGGGCGCGTCCGATTTCGTGCGGCGCCAGTTTCCCGTCCAGTGCGCGTCCGCGAATGGAATAGGGGTCGAGACTTTCAAGCGCTTTACGGGCCCTCTCGTCCTCCGGCATCAGGCCGTGGCGGACAAGAAGCTGCATCAGCCAGTCGCGGCGCTGGATGAAGCGGTCCCGCCGCCGCCGCGCCGCGCGCGGACCGCGACGCATGGCGGCGAGCGAGTTTCCATCCTTCGGGTTCCTGCCATCGCTGAACAGGCGCACTCCGCAAGCCGCAAGTTCGGCTGGCCGCCCAACGCCATCGAGTGCGTAGAGGGCCCAGCCGATGGAGTTCGTGCCGAGATCGAACGCATAGCGCAGTTTCCCGGTTCGATTTTGCTTGGTCATCGATCCCCCGAAGCCCGGTATTCAAGCACTTGACCAGACAATTCAGACATGTGCAAATCGCTTTCGTCTAGCAGAGACGACTCCGGGGCCCCTCCGTTAACAAGGGGATTTCCCCAACAAATAGGCGGGCGGCCTGCGGGCCGCCCGTTTTGTTTGAGGCGCCGAGCGTGATCGGTAGCTGGCAGGCGCAAGTGCTTTACCCAGTCTGAAGACGGCGAGGGGTTCGTGAAACGCGAGGACGCCGTCGCGAGGCGGGGTCTGAAGGAAGCACGGAGCAAACTCGCGGCCCGATGAACAAGGACCGGATATAAGGCCGTCCCGGCTGGACAAGCGGGCCAACGACCGCGAAGTCCAGGGTCATCAACGGCCGGGGCGGTAAATCCGGCTCACTCCACATAGCTGAATGCGCTCTAGGCTCGGGACTCAATTGGCGTCCACCATGTAATGGCTGCGGCCAGATAGACGGCTGAGAGGAAGGTATCGGCGCGCTTGTCGTAGCGGGTTGTGATGCGGCGGAAGTCCTTGAGCCTGCAAAACATACGCTCGATCAGGTTCCTGTCGCGATAAGCCTTGCGGCTGTAGGTGTGAGGATGTTTACGGGTTGGATTGGGCGGGATCACGGCCTCGGTCCCGCGTTCAGCGAGCCAGTCGCGCAGGGACCGGGCGTCGTAGGCGCGATCCGCCAGCAGTCGCCGCTTCGGGCAGCAGATGTCGAGCAATGCCCTGACTCCGTCGAGATCGTGGGCGTTGCCGGGCGTGAGGGCGAAGGCGACGGGACGTCCTGCGTCGTTGGTCAGCGCGTGGATTTTCGTCGTCCGGCCGCCGCGCGAGGCGCCAATGACATGATGACAGGCCCCCTTTTGCGCCAGCCGCCGAGCGGTGGGCCTTGATGTAGGTCGAGTCCACCGATCCGGTGAAGACGCCTGTCGAGCCTGTCAGCGCGTAGAAAATCCGAGGGCCATGCTACCGAGGGCTACCGGGCGTCGGTTAGAGCATTTCTGTTTTTGAAGGAATCGGAAGGGTTCCTGTTTGGTTCGAACT
>CAZJZQ010000057.1:0-21170 GCA_964550535.1 uncultured Rhizobium sp. | reverse complement strand
GGGGCCGGACTTCCCGACAGGCAGTCTGATCATCGGCCGCGCGGGATCGCGCAATGGCCTGATGACAGGTCGTGGCTCGGTCATCATGCGGGCGCGCACGGAGATTGAGACGACGAAGACGGGCCGCGAGGCGATCATCGTCAGCGAAATTCCGTTCCAGGTGAACAAGGCCAGCATGGTCGAGAAAATCGCCGAACTGGTGCGCGACAAGAAAATCGAGGGCATCTCCGATCTGCACGACGAGAGCGACCGTCACGGCATTCGCGTCGTAATCGAGATCAAGCGCGACTCGTCGGCCGACATCGTGCTCAACAACCTTTTCCGCCTGACGCCGATGCAGACGCCGTTCGGCGTGAACATGCTGGCGCTGAATGGCGGCCGGCCGGAATTGATGACCCTGCGCACGATCCTGCAGGCGTTCATCAGCTTCCGCGAAGAGGTGGTGGCGCGCCGGACGAAATTCGAGCTGAACAAGGCGCGCAACCGCGCGCACGTCCTGATTGGTCTCGCGCTGGCGGTGGCCAACATCGACGAAATCATCCGCATCATCCGTTATTCGGCGGATCCCGAGTCTGCTCGCGTCGCCTTGCTGGAGCGGGCGTGGCCGGCGATGGACATGGGGCCGCTGATCGGCTTGATCGCCGACCGCCGTACCGTGATGGACGACAATGGCGATATCCGCCTGTCGGACGAGCAGGCGCGGGCGATCCTCGCGCTGCAACTGTCGCGCCTCACCAATCTGGGCCGCGACGAGATCGGTAAGGAAGCGAATGCGCTGTCCGATGCGATCAAGGACTTCCTCGATATTCTTGGATCGCGGGGGCGCGTGCTTGGCATCATCAAGCAGGAACTGACGGAGTTCCGTGAAAAGTTCGCGGCGCCACGCCGCAGCGAGTTTGTCGAAGCCGATCTCGATCTTGAAGACGAAGCGTTCATCGAGCGCGAGGACATGGTCGTCATGGTGACCCATGGCGGCTATGTTAAGCGCACGGCGCTGTCGGCCTATCGCACCCAGAACCGGGGCGGCAAAGGTCGCGGGGGGATGGACACGAAAGAGGACGATTTCGTCGTTCGCCTCTTCGCGGCCGATACGCACACCGAGATCCTGTTCTTCTCATCGACCGGCATGGTCTATAAACAGAAGGTATGGCGCCTGCCGCTTGGCGCCCCGAACTCGCGTGGCAAGGCGCTGGTGAACATTCTGCCGCTTCAGCCGGGTGAGCGTATCACTTCGGTGATGCCGCTGCCGGCAAGCGCGGAGGAGCGCGAGAAACTCAACATCCTGTTCGCGACGCGCTCGGGCGGCGTTCGCCGCAACATGCTGTCGGACTTCGTGCAGGTGAACCGCGCCGGCAAAATCGCGATGAAGCTGGAAGACGACGCCGACGCGATTGTCGACGTCCAGCTGTGCTCGCCGGAAGACGATGTGCTGCTGACCACGGCGTTGGGCCAGTGCATCCGGTTTGCTGTAGAGGACGTGCGCGTCTTCACGGGCCGCACCTCGACTGGCGTGCGCGGCATCCGCCTTGGCGCGGGCGACGAACTGATCGCAATGAGCGTGCTGTTGCAGGCGAATGTGACTCCGGCGGAAGCGCGTGCCTACATGAAGGCGGCGGGAGCCCTGCGTCGCGCCGATGACGAGGACGCTGAGCCCGAGGTGGAGGACGCCGCGGACGAGGCCGACGGCGACGAGGCCGTTGCGGATGGCGCCAACGGCGAAGTTACACTGAGTGATGAACGCTTTGCGGAGCTGCAAAAGCGCGAGGAATATATCCTCACCATCACCACCGAGGGCATGGGCAAGCGGGCCTCGGCCTATGACTACCGCCGTACCGGCCGGGGAGGGAAAGGGCTGATCGCGCATCGCCTCGCAGCGGGTGGGCGGCTGGCCGCGTCCTTCCCGATAGGCGAGTCCGACGAAATCATGATGGTGACAGACGCCGGGCAGTTGATACGTTGCGGCGTCGATCAGATCCGCATCGCGGGGCGGGCGACACAGGGCGTTCGCGTTCTGAGGGTGGCGGCCGGCGAGCGTGTCGTGTCGGTCGAAAGGCTGGAGGACCAGAACGGTGACGAGGCGTCCGGAAAGACGGGCGGCGGTTGAGCCGCGCCCAGTGCGCAAGGCCACGACGTCGCGATCGGGGCCGGCGTCGAAAGCGTCACGACGCATAGGTCTCTATCCCGGCACGTTCGATCCGATCACCAACGGCCACCTCGATATCATCGGGCGCGCGGTGAAGCTGGTCGATAAGCTGATCATTGGCGTGGCGATCAACCGCGACAAGGGTCCGCTGTTCACCCTCGACGAGCGTGTCGACATGGTGATGAGCGAGACGCGCCGCTTCGCGGATGGGGTCGAGATCGAGGCCCGGCCGTTCGAAAACCTGCTGATTCACTTCGCTGAAGAATGCGAGGCCGGGGTCATCATCCGCGGCCTGCGGGCCGTGTCGGATTTCGAGTATGAATTCCAGATGGTTGCGATGAACCAGCGGATGAATCACGACATCGAAACCGTGTTTCTGATGGCTGATCCGGCTCATCAGGCCGTGTCCTCGCGACTGGTAAAAGAGATTGCGCGTCTCGGCGGGAGAGCCGATCTATTCGTTCCAGAAGATGTGAATTCCCGTCTGCTCTCTAGATATGGTCCGAAGAAGAGTTCGTGATGAAACTACGTTTTGCCTGCGCCGCCCTTGCTCTCGCGGGGATAGCTGCGCTGGTTCCGGCGTTCGCCGGACCGGCGGATGATCCAGCCAACTGGCGCAAGATCGATCCAGAAAACCTGGTCCAGTTCACCATCAAGCGTCAGAACGTGCTGATCGAGCTGCGGCCAGATTTTGCCCCGGCGCATGTCGAGCAGATCAAGAAAATCGTGCGGGCCGAGCACTACAACAATCTGCCGTTCCATCGCGTGATCGACGACTTCATGGCGCAGGGCGGGGAAGTATCGGCGATCTACATGCTGTATCCGCCCTATCCCAACATAAACGCGGAGTTCACCTTCCAGCGTAAACCCGCCGAAAAGCCGGTGCAGTGGTTTGGCAAGGCGCCGTCGGGCGAGCAACTGGGCTATCTCGATGGCTATATCGTGTCGGGTCAGCCTGACCAGACGGCGGCGCTGATGGCTTCGCAGACGGTCAAAACGTGGGCGTTGCACTGCCCGGGTGTAACGTCGATGGCGCGGGCGGATGATCCTAACAGCGCAAACACGCAGTTCTTCCTTATGCGTCAGGCTAACAGTCAGCTGGACAAGACCTATACGATCTGGGGGCGGGCGGTCAGCGGGCTGGATATTATCCGCGATATCAAGGCGGGGGCGGCGGAGACGGACGGAAGGCTGGCGCCGAGCCAGGCCGACAAGCTGACCCGCGCCACCATGGTCGCCGATATTCCCGAGGCGCGCCGGCCCTCGGTCTATGTCCAGCGCACAGATGGACCTGAATTTGCTGCGCAGCTTGCAGCGGCGGCCAATGTTGATCCATATGCGGTTTGCAACCTGCCGCCCGTGCCGGCCGTCGTGGAGATGCCCCAGTGAGTGACGCCAATCTCGAAAACACCCTGATCCTGACGCTCGACAGCGGCAAGGTGACAATCCAGCTGCTGGCCGACAAAGCGCCGAAGCATGTCGCCCGCATCAAGGAACTGGCCCGGGAAGGGTTTTATGACGGGCTGACCTTCCACCGCGTGATCGACCGCTTCATGGCGCAGGGCGGATGCCCGGATGGCACGGGGATGGGCGGCTCCGGCAAGAAGCTGAAAGCTGAGTTCAACGACATCAGCCACCAGCGCGGCGTCTGCTCGATGGCTCGCGCCACCAACCCGGACAGCGCCGACAGCCAGTTCTTCATCTGCTTCGACGACGCATCCTTCCTCGACCGCCAATATACGGCTTGGGGCAAGGTGACCGAAGGTATGGAGTTCGTTGACGGCCTGCCGCGTGGCGAGCCGCCGCGCAATCCGGGCCGGATCGTGTCGATGAAGGTCGCGGCCGACCTATAGGGCCTATCAAGCCGCTATTGCACCGGGTCGATCACGCCGCCGGGGCGGTGGATCGGCTCGTCATGCAGCGCCATTGGCGGCGGCAACGGCTTGGCTGGCCGCCGTCCGTTTACTTCCAGCCACACGCTTGCTTCCCGTGCGCGCTCTGCGGCGTTGAACTGGATATCCGCGTAGAAGAGATTGAAGTCGGCGGTCTTGTACCGCGCGCCCCAGGTGGTTGCGGGGCGCAATTCGGGCTCTGACGGGCGCTCGATCTCCAACACGCCGCCGGAGCAGCGCGCCGTAATAGCCTCGGGAATGATCCGGGGGGCGGCGTCAGCACTCATGACGCGCGCGCCGCCGCGATGATCGGTCCTGGGCGCCAGCGCCTCGCTGACCGACCAGAGGAGCGGGTTCATACAAAGCGCGGCGTCGCCATCCAGTTGCGCCAGAGCGCCAGCCTTCCAGTAGCTCGCGCCCGTCAGGATCTGTTTGCGCGCGCCGCTGTCGCCTGCGAACACAGCCGTCCACGCGGCGATGCAGTGAATATCGGCGGGGCCGGCGCAGGCGGGCTGGCTCAGGCCCAACGACACGAGGTCAGCGGGGACGACCGCATCGATGACATAGGCTGCGGCAAGCCGTTCCTTCATCGGTTCGTCCTGGAAACGGTCGGCGACGAGGCGGAGCGCGTGCATCCCGCCTTGTCCAACACCCACCACGATCACGCCACGGCCGCGATTGGCGGTCGCGGCGTAATGATCGAAAGCGCGCAGCACGTCAGTATAAGCGAGTTCCAGCGCGCGCGCCGATCCGCCGCTGGAATCCAGCGTCGCGGCCAGCGCCGCCTGTCTGTAAAGCGGCGCATAGACCGGTCCCCCTGCTTCCAGCGGAGCCGCGAAATTCGGCAGCGTATGGTCGTCCAGTCGCGCACGGGCCGGAGCCGCATCGACCGGGGCATTCCAGCTTTTGCCCGAGTAGGCTGTCGTAGGGTGGATGAAAAACACATCGACGCCCCAAGGCGATTCCCACGCCCCCGGTGGCATTTTGGCGGGCCGCACAGCCCATGCTTCCGGCGTTGCGTAATCCGGCTGGGGAGGGGCGGATGCTGCGTTGAAAGCCGCGGAGGGCTGAATCGACCAGCGGAACAAGACGTCCTGAAGCAGGACGCCCGCTGCGAGCGCTGCCGCCGAAATTGCGGCGGCGCCTAAAATTAGCCGGTGTTGCAGGGTCTTCGAAAGCTTCACGGATCGCGCCATCGTGGAAATCATGGCCATCTAATCCGCGTCGCGGTTTGAGGTCCATGGCAATTGAGCGGTGTTCGATGCTCATTCGCCATGGATGTGGAATCGATCCAAGCCACTTACATGCTCTTCGAACAGGAGCTTTCGATGTCGACTGACCCAACGCCGCCCAAACCGAAGCCGTCTCACATGGCGCGCGTTCTGGCGAAACTGCGCAACTGGTTCTTCGCCGGCGTGGTGGTTGCGGCGCCTATCGGCATAACGATCTGGCTGGTCTGGGGTTTTGTCAGCCTCGTTGATGACCAGATCAAACCCCTGCTGCCGCCGCAGTGGAACCCTGAAACCTACCTGCCGGTCGTGTTGCCCGGGCTGGGCATCGTGATGGCGGTGACCGGGCTGACTTTGCTGGGCCTGCTGACCACGAACCTGATCGGCCGGTCGCTGCTGCGGTGGAGCGAGCGGCTAGTGAACCGGGTGCCGGTGGTGCGGTCGATCTATTCGACGCTGAAGCAGGTTTTCGAGACTTTTGCGTCCGGCGATTCCAGTTCGTTCAAGGAAGCGGTGCTGATCGAGTATCCGCGCAAGGATGTGTGGTCGATCGCCTTCGTGACCAACCGGTCGCCGGACCGCGAAATACAGGCCATCGTGCCGGACGCAATTGCCGTGTTCGTGCCAACGCCGCCAAATCCCGCCACCGGCTTTCTGGTTTACGTGTCGCCCGACGAGATCCGGCGCCCGAACTTCAGCATTGAGACGGCGATCAAGCTGGTCGTATCGATCGGGATTGTGGGTCAGGACGCGCCGCCTCCGCCGGACAACGTGTCGAGTCCAGGATAAACAGCGTTATTCTTCACCCGGGTCCGCTGCGCTGGAGGCGATGCGCGGAGCGAGCAGGTCGCGGATACGCCGCGCCGCCATTCCCCGCTCCGAGGACAGATCCGGATCTCGCGCCAGAATGGAGCGCGCGTCGTTGCGCGCCGTCTCGATCAAGCCGGTGTCGCTGTTGATGTTGAGCACGCGAAACTCGGGCAGGCCGGATTGACGCAAGCCGAGAAGATCGCCGGGTCCGCGCAGGCGATAATCCGCCTCCGCAATCTCGAATCCGTCATTCGTCTGACGAAGGATGTCGAGACGCTCCTTGCCCCTGTCCGTTAGCGGCGGGTGATAGATCAGCAGGCATGATGACGGCTTGTCGCCCCGGCCAACCCGGCCACGAAGCTGGTGGAGTTGGGCGAGACCAAAGCGTTCGGCGCGTTCCACCACCATGATCGTGGCTTCGGGAACATCGACGCCGACTTCGATGACCGTGGTGGCGACCAGGATCTTGCTCGCCCCGGTACGTAAGCGTTCGAGGGCGCTGTCGCGATCAGCAGGTGACATGCGGCCATGCACCAGCGCCACATCCGTGCGTAAGGCGCCAGCCAGAAGATCGCGGCGTGCGATCGCGGAGCCGTCGCCCGCTTCCTCGCTGTCGACGGCCGGGCAGATCCAGAAGCCGCGCTCGCCACGCTTGATGGCGCGGCCCACTGCGCCGATCACATCGTCCATGCGCGAGTCAGGCACGGCGGCCGTGACGATTTCGGCGCGATTGGCGGGCTTTTCGGCGATCACCGAGATATCGAGATCGCCATGCGCCGCGAGCGCCATGGTGCGTGGAATGGGTGTCGCGCTCATCACCAGCATGTGCGGCGCATTACCTTTGGACGAAAGCCTGAGACGGTCGGCGACCCCAAACCGGTGCTGTTCGTCGATGATGACAAGGGCGAGATCAGGAAGGTCCACATCCGATTGATAGAGCGCCTGGGTGCCGGAGATGACCTGTGTGCGCCCGGAACGGGCGTCGGCGAGGATGGCTTCTCGGGCTGCTCCTTTGTCGCGGCCGGTGAGCGCGGTGCAGCGGATGCCGGCCGGTGCGAGGAAGCGGGAGTAAACATCGGCCTGTTGACGCGCCAACACCTCGGTTGGTGACATGATGGCGACAGAGTATCCTGCCGACGCCGCCTGCGCTGCGGTGAGGGCGGCCACGAGCGTCTTGCCCGAACCGACATCGCCCTGAAGCATGCGGCGCATCGGCATGCTGCGGCTCATGTCGCTGGCGGCGTCGGCATACGCGTTCATTTGCGCGCGTGTCGGCTTGAAGGGCAGCGCCTCGATAATCATACGTTCGACGCCGACGGCTTTCGGGATGGCAATGGAGCGGCGGCGTTCGCGCGCCTGCCGCGCCTGTCCGATGGCGATCTCGCGGGCCAGAGCCTCGTCATAGGCCAGCCGCTCGCGTGACAGGTCGAAGGCCGCGATGTCATAGATTTCCGGCTGGTGCAGGGATTTCATTGCCGGGAGGAAGGCCGGCCAGCCCCGCTTCTCCAGCAGGTGCGGGTCGATCCATTCATCGAGCACGGGCAGTTTCTCGATTGCCGCCGCGATGTATTTGCGCAGCGCCTTCGCGGTAAGGTTGGCCGTCATCGGATAGACCGGCTCCACCTCCGGCGGGATGTCACCTGCATCCGCCAGCCCGACATGGTCGGGATGCATGATCTGGCGGCCGCCCTGATAGTCCTCGACCTTGCCGGAAACGATCACGCGGGCGCCGGGCTGGAAGGTCTTCTTCAACCAGTGCGGGTTGGCGTGAAAATAGATCAGCGTGAGGAAACCGGTTTCGTCACGCAGGCGCACGCGCACCGGGAGTTTGCCCCGGGCAGGCGTTATGCTGTCGACTTCGCCGGTGACTGTGGCGATCTCGCCGAAAGCCGCATCGGCGAAGGTGGCCCGGTTACGGCGGTCGATCCACTGGACGGGCAGGTGATAGACCAGATCCAGCAGCGTTTCCCCGCCGATCAGACGCGCGAGGACGGGCTTCACCTTCGGACCCACGCCCGGAAGGCTGTCGATACCGGCATAAAGAGGATAGAGGGCGGGATCACGCATTGTAGGCGATGTTAGCGGGTTTGGAGAGGGCGGGGCAGAGGCCCTGCGCAAGTTAGGCCTTTGGCCTTGCTCCACAGGGACGCCGGACGATAGACCTCCGCCCATGACCGAGATCGCCATCCGCCGCAACAAGTTGAGATTCCGGGCCTCGCGCCGGGGATTCCGGGAGTTGGACCTCTATATGGAGGCCTTCGCGGCGGAGCATCTGGAGCGGATGGACGATCGCCAACTGGACGAGTTCGAGGCCATTCTCGATGTGCCGGACCAGATTGTTTATGACTGGGTTCTGGGCCGTGCGGAGCCTCCGGCGGAGCAGCGGTCGGGAACGCTGGACCAGTTGCTGTCGTTCCCCTATGCGACCCGCGTGAAAGACGGTAACGGATCGCCGGGCTGAGCGCTTTGCGCCGTCCGATATCTGAAACTTCGCCCGCCAGGCTGACTTGATGCGTGTATGGGATTCGATCGCCAGCCTGAGCCGTCCGGCCAGGGTTTACGAGACGCCGTTTCCAGCGGACGTGCGCCTGTTCGCGGAGGCGGCGGCGCGCCGGAGCGGCCAGGCTCTCTATGTTGCGCGCGATGATCGTCACGCTTTCATGGCCGGGAATGTGGCGCGGTTTTTCTGTCCCGATCTGGAAGTGCTGCATCTGCCCGGTTGGGATTGCTTGCCGTATGATCGCGCCAGTCCGTCTCCCGGCAATGCGGCGCAGCGATGCTCGGCGTTGGCGCGGCTGGCTGGCGCGGGAAAATCGTCCCTGCTGGTGATCACTACGGCGTCCTCGGCGGTGCAACGTGTTCCGCCCCGCGCGCACATGGCGAAAGCGTCGCTGGTGATCAGCGTTGGTGAAACGGCGCCGCCGGACAAGGTGAACGGCTATCTACAGGCGAACGGCTATGTCCGCACGTCAACGGTGCGCGAGCCGGGCGAGTACTCGATGCGCGGGGGCATCGTCGATATATTTGCAGCGGGAGCGCCGGAACCCGTGCGGCTGGATTTCTTCGGCGATACGCTGGACGCCGCGCGCTATTTCGATCCGGAGACACAACGCTCCACGGCGCCGATAAAGCAGCTGGTGCTGGCGCCCGTCAGCGAGATCGATTTTTCGGACGGCGCTTTGAGCACTTTGCGCCGGAAATTCCTGGAGAACTTCGGTTCGCCCGGCGGCGACCCCACCTATGAGGCGGCTCGCGAGCGCATCCGGCGGCAGGGCATGGAGCAGTGGTTGCCGCTGTTCTACGATCATCTGGAAACGCTGTTCGACTATTTTGCACCGGATGCATTGATCGGACTGGATGCCCGGGCCGAAGCGGCTGCGGCGGAGCGGTTTGAACAAGCGGTCGAGTATTGTGAAGCTCGCCGGAGTTCTGCCGCGGCAGCAGGCACGCGATCCGCGAACGTGTTGCCGCCTGAGCAACTTTATCTGCCCGCGCAGGAACTGGAGACGGCGCTGGCGGCGCGGTCCACCATTCGCTTTGTGGTGCAGGATGCGCCCGAGAAGTCTGATGGCTTGATCGGGCGTGCGCGGCCGGGCCGGGTGTTCGCGGCTGAGCGGGCCAACCCTTCCGTGAACCTGTTCGACGCCGTGGCGACTTATGTGCGCGAAGGCCAGAAGGCAGGGCGAAAAGTTGTGATCGCGGCCTGGAGCACGGGTTCGGCCAGCCGTCTGGAAGGATTTCTGACAGACCACGGCCTTGCCAATGTCGCCGCCATTGATAGCTGGCCCAAGGCGCAACCTGGAACGATCTCGGTAGCCGAACTGGCGATTGAGTCCGGGTTTGAAGATGACGACCTCGCGCTGATTACCGAGCAGGACATTCTCGGCGACAAGCTTGCTCGTCCGCGACGGCGCAAGTCGTCAGCGGCGGTGATCGCCGAAGCGGCGGCGCTGGCGGCGGGCGATCTCATCGTCCACGTTGATCACGGCGTCGGCCGGTATGACGGTCTGCGCACGGTCGATGTGAATGGGGCGCCGCACGACTGTCTGGAACTGCTCTATGCCGGCGGGGACAAGATTCTGCTGCCCGTCGAGAACGTCGAACTGATCAGCCGTTATGGGGCTGAGTCGGGCGAGGGGGCTCTGGACCGGCTGGGCGGCGGCGGATGGCAGTCGCGCAAGGCGCGGGCCAAGAAGAAGATTATGGATATGGCGGAGGAGTTGATCCGCCTCGCCGCCGCTCGCGAACTCAAGAAGGCGCAGAAGACCGACAGCGCTGATGGCGTGTTCCGCGAGTTCAGCGCGCGTTTCCCCTATGAGGAAACGGACGACCAGCTTGCGGCCATCGAGGACGTGATCCGCGATCTTACGTCGGGCCGTCCGATGGATCGCCTGATCTGCGGCGATGTGGGCTTCGGCAAGACGGAAGTGGCGTTGCGGGCCGCTTTCCTCGTCGCCATGTCGGGCATGCAGGTGGCCGTGATTGCGCCAACCACCTTGTTGGCGCGCCAGCATTTCCAGACATTCGCCGAACGCTTCGCCGGATGGCCGCTGAAAGTGCGGCAGTTATCACGCTTTGTCTCTGCGAAGGAAGCCGCGCAAGTGCGTGAGGAGATCGCCAACGGTGAGTGCGACGTGGTCGTTGGCACGCACGCGCTTTTGTCCAAGCAGGTCAACTTCAAGCGGCTGGGCATCGTCGTCGTGGACGAGGAGCAGCGTTTTGGCGTGAAGCACAAAGAGCGCCTGAAGGAACTGAAGGCGGATGTGCATGTGCTGACTCTCTCCGCGACGCCGATCCCGCGCACCCTGCAAATGGCGCTGACGGGCATTCGCGACCTGTCGATCATTGCGACACCGCCGGTCGATCGTCTCGCGATCCGCACTTATGTGGTGGAGTTCGATCCGGTGACGGTGCGCGAGGCGCTGTTGCGCGAACGGTATCGCGGCGGACAAACCTATTTCGTCGCCCCGCGTGTCGCGGACCTGCCATTCCTGGAACGGTATCTGCGCGAGCAGGCGCCTGAGGTAAGTTTTCTGACAGCGCACGGCCAGATGTCAGCCACGGAACTCGAAGATGCAATGACGGCGTTCTATGAGGGCAAGGCGGATGTATTGCTGGCCACCACCATTGTTGAGTCCGGTCTCGACATTCCGCGTGCCAATACGCTGGTGGTCCATCGCGCCGACATGTTCGGCCTGGCGCAGCTTTACCAGCTGCGTGGACGGGTGGGGCGGTCGAAGGTGCGAGCCTACGCTTACCTGACCACGCCGGAGGACGAAACATTGACCGAGGGCGCCGAGAAGCGCCTCAAGGTCCTGCAATCGCTCGACAGCCTCGGTTCTGGTTTCATGCTGGCCAGCCACGACCTCGATATGCGCGGTGGGGGCAACCTGCTGGGCGACGAGCAGTCCGGCCACATCCGCGAAGTCGGCGTCGAGCTGTACCAGCAGATGCTGGAGGACGCCGTGAAGGCTCTGCGCTCCGGCGAAAGCCTCGACGGGCACGAGGTGGCCGACGACTGGTCCCCGCAGATCGAAATCGGCGCCGCCGTGCTCATCCCGGAGAGCTATGTCGAAGACCTCTCCACACGCCTCTCGCTCTACCGCCGTCTTGCCGATCTGGTAACTGATGACGAGCGCGAGGGCTTCGCCGCAGAACTGGTCGATCGTTTCGGACCCCTGCCGCCCGAAACGAAACAGCTCCTCGACATCACCGCGGTAAAGGCGCTCTGCAAACGCCTCGGCGTCGCCAAGGTGGCGGCTGGACCGAAGGGAGCCACTTTCGCCTTCCGCGCTGATGCTCCGCTCGATACCGGCAAGCTGGTCGCCTACGTGCAGAAGCGCCCGAATATCCTGAAGCTGCGGCCTGACCTCAAACTCGTGCAACAGGGGGCCTGGCCTGACGCTCCGTCGCGATTCGTGGCGGTAAAAAGTCTGCTGAAGGACATGAGCGGCCTATTATAGGACGTTGCTCCGTAAGTGATGCTTTCGCCCAGACTTGGACTGCATTAGCAGTTCGCAGGAAGAAGCAGACATATCGGGGAGTAAACGCATGGCGGACAGGCTTTCAGGACGTGTCGCCCTTGTAACGGGCGCATCCAGCGGACTGGGGCGGCGCTTTGCCCTCGTCCTTGCAGCTGAAGGCGCGAATGTGGTTGTTGCGGCGCGGCGCAAGGAGCGTCTGGACAATCTGGTCGCCGAAATCGGCGTCGCGGGAGGCAATGCACTCGCGGTCGAGTGCGATGTCACCGCCGAAGCGGGGATCATCGCCGCCTACGACGCGGCCGAGGCCGCCTTCGGAACTGTCGACACCGTCGTCAACAATGCTGGCATGACCCACGTCGACAACGCGCTGACGCAGAGCGTCGATGAATTCCGCCGCATCATGGATCTTAACGTTACATCTGTGTGGACCGTGGCACGTGAGGCCGCGCGCCGTCTGGTGAAGGCGGGTCCGGAAACGTCGCAGCGCGGACGCATTGTCAACATCGCCAGTATGGCTGGCACGATGGTCATCCCGAATGTCACCGCCTACAACACGTCGAAGGCGGCGGTGGTGCATATGACGCGTTCATTGTCGCGCGAATGGGCGCGTTACGGCATAAATGTGAACACGCTGTCGCCCGGCTATGTCGCTACCGAACTTACCGAAGAGTGGCTGGCGGGCGAGGGCGGTCAGAAGATCATCGGCAAGTCGCCGCGCCGCCGCGTGATGGATGCTGAAAGCCTGGACGAGGCCGTGCTTTTCCTTTGCTCGGATGGGTCCAAATTTGTCACCGGCGCCAACCTGCTGGTCGATGACGCTCAAAGCCTGATGTGATCGCTACTGACGGGCGCCGGCCTTGGAAGAGGATCGTTGCCGCCGCGGCAGGCTTGACGGAACCCGCTAGCGGCGGAGTGTCGAACGCAGTTGCGGAGTGATACGATGGCGACCGGACCGCTTGTCGGCCTGAAGGTGATCGAGTTTGCGGGGATTGGCCCGGCGCCGTTCTGCGGAATGTTGCTGGCCGATCTCGGGGCCGATGTCGTGCGCATCGACCGCAAGGAGTCGGTCGGCGCCGACAGGCCGGATCTGATGGGCCGCGGAAAGCGGTCAATCGCGATTGACCTGAAGAGTGCTGAAGGCGTCGAAGCCGCGTTGGCGCTGATCGAAAAAGCGGATGCGATGTTCGAGGGTTTTCGTCCCGGTGTTCTGGAACGGCTGGGGCTCGGCCCCGATGTGGCGCTGAAGCGCAACCCCAAACTTGTTTATGGCCGCATGACGGGTTGGGGGCAGACAGGGCCGTGGGCCAGCATGGCGGGCCATGACATCAACTATATCGCGCTCACCGGCGCGTTGCATGCGATGGGCCGGGCGGGCGAACCGCCTGCGCCTCCGCTCAATCTGGTCGGTGATTATGGCGGCGGCGCGTTATACCTCGCCTTTGGCTTGATGGCTGGCGTGTTCGAGGCGCAGCGGTCCGGCAAGGGGCAGGTCATCGATTGCGCGATGGTGGATGGCGTGGCTTCGCTGATGACCATGTTTTACAGCATGCGTCATGCCGGTCTGTGGAACGACAGGCGTGATGACAACCTGTTGGATGGCGGCGCGCATTTCTATGACACCTATGAATGCGCGGATGGGCGATGGCTGGCGGCGGGCGCCATCGAACCGCAATTTCACAAGGTGCTGGTGGATGGGCTCGGTCTTTCTGAAGCCGAATTCCCGGCGCGCATGGATCGGTCGAAATGGCCGGCTTTCTCGGAGCGTGTCGCTGGCGTCGTCCGCACGCGCACGCGCGACGACTGGATGGCCGTGTTCGCCGGAACGGACGCTTGCGTCGCTCCCGTATTGTCGATGGAGGAGGCGCCGCATCATCCGCATATGCAGGCGCGCGGAGTTCTTCCAAAGCTTGCTGGCGTGGTGCAACCGGCGCCGGCGCCTCGCTTCTCCCGAACGGCGGGCGCGATCCAGGGAGAACCTCCTGCCTCGGGCGCTCAGTCTGCGGGTGTGCTGCAGGACTGGGGCGTTCAGGAAGACCTGGCCGCTCGCTTCCTGTCTGGCGGGGCGGTTGTTCAAGCGAAGCTCTGATGCTGCCGATCCTGGCGGAAATCCGACGTTAAACCAATACGTTGGGACGCTTTCATTTCTGAATGCCGGGCAACAGCGGCCTCAATCGGCGTTCAGATTCACTCCCGTAGAAAGAGATCAAGCCGGGAGGACGCCTTGATGTCCCTCGATGGTTTCTTCCGGCTCTGTTCCTGTGAGACTGGCCGGTGTCGCGAGACACCGGCCTTTCCTTTTCAGGCTCGCGGGCTACCACCCCCATATCGTTGGTCGATACCGGTGGCCGCCATGCTCGCATCCATGAAACTTTCGCCACCAAAGGCTGCTGTCGCGCTGGCGGCGGGGCTTGCCTTTGCGTTGGCCGGATGGCTGTGGGGAGCAGGCGAGCCAAGAGTTGCGGGAGTGGTGCTGGCTCTCGCGCTTGCATGGGCGTCAATGATCGATATCGACCGGCTGGTCCTGCCGAATCTCATCACGCTTGGCCTGATTGTCGGCGGCCTGCTGCTCGCGATGCAGGAAGGGTGGGGACGCTTGCTGGATTGCGCGATTGGTGCGGCGGCGGGATATGCGGCGCTGGCGCTTGTGGCGTTCGTGTTCCTGCGGCTGCGTGGGAAGGAAGGTCTGGGGGCGGGCGACTGGAAGCTGTTCGCGGCCGCAGGCGCGTGGCTGGGCTGGCAGGATCTGCCGCAAGTCATGCTGATCGCATCGGTTTCCGCGCTGGTGATTGTCAGCGGCCTTGCCCTGATCCGAAGGAAGCAGCCGGGCCCTCGGTATTCCGCTTTCGGCCCTTTCATCGCCCTGGCGTTCTGGATCGTCTGGACAACAAACGGGGTAAACTGGCTCGTCGCCCCGGCATAATGCAGAGATAGCTGCCGCCGCCTGATTTCCGTCGCAGAATGGCGGTCTATAATCCTCTGTGGGTACGAGGACGGAACCATCCAATGAAATGGGTCTTGATCGGTGTTGGCGTTCTATTGGTAGCGCTGGTCGCCAGCGTCGCCTTTCTGCCCATGTCGGTAGCGGCGGGTTTCCTCGCCGGGCGGTACGATGGAATCAAATTCACCCAAGCTTCGGGCAGCGTCTGGAACGGCAAGCTCTCGCAGTTGCAACTCGGAGAGAACCTTGTTGGCGACGTGTTGCTGAAAGCGAGCCCTACCAGCCTGTTCATCGGCAAGATCAACGGAACGATTGGGCTCGCCCGTGCGGATCTGGCGGGACATGGCGACATTTCCTGGCCCCTCACCGGCGGCGGACCAGCCTTGGCGAATCTGAAGCTGGATGGCCGGACCACTGCTGTTCCCGGTCTGCCGCAGAAGATTCGCGAAGCCGACGGGGCCTTCACGATTACAATCGGCCAACTGAACCTCAGCAACGGCGTCTGTGTGCTGACATCGGGTGAAGTGTGGACGGATGCTCTGGCCAAGGTGGATTTCCAGGGCGACTGGACCGGGCCTGAACTGCGCGGGCCGGTCACATGCTCTGAGAACGGCCTGATCTTGCGGGCGACAGGGCAGGCGACGACCGGCGAGGCGGTGACGGCCGAGATTACGGTGGCTGATAATCTGCGGATGGGGCTGGATGCATCAGTGCGGGGCGCAACGGGTCAGGCGGCCGCCCGGCTGGCGGAGCTGGGCTTCCGGCCAGAGGGTGATTCCCTCGTTCTGGAGGGCTCGCTCGATCGTTGAGGCGTTCTGTACGACGTAAAACCGGCGTTGCGGCGCAGGATCGCGCTTGACCGGACGGGGCGAGGCGCCTAAACCCTCGTCCTCCCGACGGGCCCTCAGGGCGCAACGGGAAAGCGCGGGTGTAGCTCAGTTGGTTAGAGTGCCGGCCTGTCACGCCGGAGGTCGCGGGTTCGAGCCCCGTCACTCGCGCCAGTTTTTTCAAGGACTTGCGGCTATCGTGCCCCTGTCTTTCAAAACTGGTAAATTGTCAGCCTTTTAAAATTTGACCGCCATGGCGGTCTGGTCCGCCTCCCGGGCGGTCAGGATGTTGCGACTCGCGACGAACGCGTAGGTCGAGAAAGGTGCGTCCGGCTGTTGATCGTATTGGCCATCGCATGCTCCAGAATCCTCCCGGCTCGCGTTACCCGTGCGGGCCTGCGCCTGGCTGAATGATGATTATGCGGGGAACCAGCTTTCCCAAGGTCACCGGGCAACAACGCGGAAAAACAGGCGATGGATTCTGTTCCTGAATGTCACGCCAGACCGCCGCCTCGACTCGAAGTTGCTTCGTGCGGGCAGGGCGCCGGCGCAGGGGTGGAAGTGGCTGCTGTCACAGTGGATGCGCGATCGCGAGCGACCGATTGTCTGATGACGAGGCGTCGGCGGCTGTGACGCCCCGCCGCATGCTTCGCGACGTGCCAACGCACGGTTTTAATACCGAAAAGTGCGACAGGCTCGATTCCCGCCAAACGTGCGGGGCCGCTCTCTTGCCTCTGGCGTCAAAGCGGAATAGGCCAGCCGCACAATATCGCCGAGGGTGGCATGCAGGACGTCCAGTCGCTGGTAGTGAACTACCTGCCCGTCGTGATTTTTCTTGCGATTGCGGCAGTTCTTAGCATCGCGTTTTTGCTTGCGTCGGCGCTTATCGCGCCGAAGAAACCCGACTCGGAAAAGCTCTCGGCGTATGAGTGCGGCTTCAACGCGTTTGACGACGCGCGGATGAAATTCGACGTGCGATTCTATCTAGTGTCGATCCTCTTCATCATCTTCGACTTGGAAGTCGCCTTCCTGTTCCCGTGGATTTTCGAGGTTTCGGCGGGGAACGTCGCGGCGTTCTGGTCGATGATGGGCTTCCTGGGCGTGCTGACGATCGGGTTTGTCTATGAGTGGCGCCGTGGTGCGCTGGAGTGGCAGTGATGGCGGGCGCGTCTGACATCAAGGTTGCAGCCGGTTCCGCGGAACGTGTTGGCGTCGAGGGCGGGGCGATTGTGCGCGCGGACGATCCGTTCTTCACGGGACTGTCCGACGAACTGGCGGACAAGGGCTTCGTTGTCGCCGCTGCCGACGATCTGATCACCTGGGCCCGGACGGGTTCGTTGATGTGGATGACATTCGGTCTGGCCTGCTGCGCCGTGGAGATGATGCAGGCGTCCATGCCACGTTACGACATGGAGCGCTTTGGGGCTGCGCCGCGGGCTTCGCCAAGGCAGTCGGATGTGATGATCGTCGCCGGCACGCTCACCAACAAGATGGCTCCCGCGCTTCGCAAGGTCTATGACCAGATGCCGGAGCCGCGCTACGTGATCTCGATGGGGTCCTGCGCCAATGGCGGGGGATACTATCACTACAGCTATGCGGTCGTGCGCGGATGCGATCGTATCGTGCCTGTGGATATCTATATCCCCGGGTGCCCGCCGACGGCCGAGGCCCTGATTTACGGGATACTGCAGCTACAGAAGAAAATCCGGCGGGAAGGGGGGATCGAGCGATGAGCATCGACGCCCACCGCGCCAGCATGGTGAGCGAGCTGAAGGCTCACCTGATCGGAACGCAAACGAAAGCCATCATCTCCGCGACGGTCGCCAATGGCGAACTGACGGTCGTGGCGCAGCGCGATCAGATATTGCCGCTGCTGACCTTCCTGCGGGATGACAGCCAGTGCCGGTTCGAGACTTTGGTGGACATCTGCGGCGCCGATTATCCGGCCGCGCCGGAGCGTTTTGAGATCGTCTATCACCTCTTGTCGATGCGTCTGAACCAGCGTCTGCGTCTGAAGGTTCGCACGGACGAGCATACGCCGGTGCCGAGCGCGATCCCGGTCTTCCCGGCGGCCAACTGGTATGAGCGCGAAGCATTCGACATGTATGGCGTGCTGTTCTCTGACCACCCGGACCTGCGCCGTATCCTCACCGATTATGGGTTCGAGGGTTATCCGTTGCGCAAGGATTTCCCGCTCTCGGGCCATGTGCAGGTCCGCTATGACGACCAGCAGAAGCGCGTGGTCCACGAGCCCGTGAAGCTGGTTCAGGAATACCGCAACTTTGATTTCCTCTCTCCGTGGGAAGGCATGCAGTCGGTCATCCCGGGCGATGAAAAAGCCGGAGGCCAGAAATAGCCATGGCTGACAGCTCTTCTGTGTTTTCCGACGATCGCAAGTTCACGATCAACTTCGGGCCCCAGCACGCCGTGCGCCGCCGGGTGCTGGGGCTGGTGCTCGACCTTGACGGCGAGATCGTCGATCGCGTCGATCCGCATATCGGCCTCCTTCATCGGGGGACCGAAAAACTCATCGAGTACAAGACCTTCCTTCAGGCGCTGCCTTATTTCGATCGCCTCGACTATGTGGCGCCGATGAACCAGGAGCATGCCTATTGCCTCGCCATCGAGCGGCTGGCGGGCATCGAAGTTCCGCGCCGCGCGCAGTTCATCCGCGTGATCTTCTCCGAGATCGGCCGCATCCTTTCGCACCTGCTGAACGTCACAACGCAGGCGATGGACGTGGGCGCGCTGACCCCGCCGCTGTGGGGTTTCGAGGAACGCGAAAAGCTGATGGTGTTCTATGAGCGCGCCTCGGGTTCGCGCATGCACGCCGCGTATTTCCGTCCGGGCGGCGTTCACCAGGACCTGCCGCCTGAACTGATCGAGGATATTCACAAGTTCTGCGATCCGTTCCTGAAAGTGCTCGACGACCTCGAAACGCTGGTCACCGAGAACCGCATCTTTAAGCAGCGCAACGTCGATATCGGCGTGGTGTCGGTGCAGGAGGCGCTCGACTGGGGCTTCTCCGGCGTGATGGTGCGTGGTTCGGGCCTGGCGTGGGACCTGCGCCGCGCCGAGCCGTATGAGACGTACTCGGAACTCGCGTTCAAGATTCCGGTCGGCAAGAATGGCGACTGCTGGGACCGCTATCTCTGCCGCATCGAGGAGATGCGCGAGTCCATCAAGATCATCAAACAGTGCATCGACATGCTGCCGGTTGGCCCCGTGCTGCCGGAAGGGTCGAAGTACGCGCCGCCGCGCCGTGGCGAGATGAAGTCTTCGATGGAAGCGCTGATCCATCACTTCAAGCTTTACACCGAAGGCTTCCATGTTCCCGCCGGCGAAATCTATGCCTGCGTGGAAGCGCCCAAAGGTGAATTCGGCGTCTATCTGGTGACGGATGGCGGCAACCGTCCTTATCGCCTGAAGGTCAAGGCGCCCGGCTTTGCGCACCTGCAGGCGATGGACCATGTGTGCCGCGGCCACATGCTCGCCGACGTATCGGCCGTGCTGGGTTCGCTGGATATCGTGTTCGGAGAGGTGGACCGGTGAACGGAAAGACGCCCGAGCAAGTCGTGCAGGCGCAGTTCGACGCTTATAACGTGCAGGACGTGGACGGTCTGTGCGCCGCCTATTCGCCTGACTGCGTCGTCGCCAGCTATAATGGCGCAGTGATCGGAGAGGGGCTCGACGCCCTGCGCTCGCGTCACGTCGCGCTGTTCGCCCAGCACCCCCAGAACCGCGCGATCTTGCTTCACCGCATCGTGCTCGGCGACAAGGTTATCGACCACGAGGACGTGGAACGCGCGCCGGGCGGCGAGCGGTTCGGCGTCGCTGTGATCTACACCGTGAAGGACGGCCTGATCGTCCGCAGTGAATTCGTGAGGGCGGGCTGAAGATGAGCCATCGTCGCTTCCACCATCCCGAGGACCACCAGCCCTTCGCCTTCACGCCGGCGACAGAAGACCAGATCGCGTGGTGGGAGCGGAAATATCCGCAGGAGCGCCGCCAATCGGCCGTTATTCCCGCTCTTTGGATCACGCAGAAGCAGAATGGCGGATGGCTGTCCGAGCCGGCGCTGCGCGCGGTCGCTGACCGGCTGGGCATGAGCTATATCCGCGTTTACGAAGTCGCGACTTTCTACACGATGTTCAACCTGGAGCCGGTGGGCAAATACCACCTACAGCTTTGCGGCACGACGCCATGCATGCTGCGCGGCGCCGAGAAGCTGAAAGGCTTCTGCGAACGCAAGATCGGCCCCAAGGGTGAAGTGTCGCCGGGTGGCACGTTCTCGTGGGTCGAAGTGGAATGCCTGGGCGCGTGCGTGAATGCGCCGATGATCCAGATCAACGACTACTACTATGAAGACCTGTCGGTTGAGACGCTGGAGCAGATCATCGAGGATCTGGCGGCGGGCCGCGCCCCGAAGCCGGGCCCATATGTGAAGCGCCAGACCAGCGCGCCGACTGGTCCCGCGACCTCGCTGACCGACGACACGCTGTATGACGGCTCGCGGGCGAAGCCGCTGGCATCCATTCCGAATGCGCCGCAACCGGCGGCCGCCGACCCGTCCAAGCCGGGAGGCGCGGCATGAGCGACGCCACGAATTCGCCCGCCGTCAACAAGACGGCCGTGCAGGACCTGGTCTTCGCGGGGCTATGCGAAGCCGCCTGCATACTCGCGGGCGTTATTGCTTTCTTCCTGACTGGCAAGTTGATCTGGATCGCGACCGGTATCGTCGCGAGCCTCGGGTTCTCGCTGCCGGCCGTTATCCGTTTTGTGCGTGTGATGAGGGAGCGCGATCGTGCTTCTCGATAGGGATCGCATCTTCACCAACCTGTACGGGCGCCAGGACTGGCGTCTGGAAGAGGCCAAGCGCCGTGGCGCGTGGAACTCCACCAAGGAGCTGATGCAGTTCGGCCCGGAGTGGATCTGCGACCAGATCAAGGCGTCGGGTCTCCGCGGGCGGGGCGGGGCGGGTTTCCCCACCGGTCTGAAATGGACGTTCATGCCCAAGAAGGTCGGCGACCGGCCGCATTATCTGGTGGTGAACGCTGATGAGTCCGAGCCCGGCACGTGCAAGGACCGGGACATCATGCGTCACGATCCGCACCTGCTGATCGAAGGCTGCCTGATCGCGTCTTTCGCGATGCGCGCCAGCAAATGCTACATTTACCTGCGTGGCGAATACATCTATGAGCGTGAGACGCTAGAGAAGGCCATCGCCGAAGCGTATGCGGCGGGTCTGGTCGGCAAGAATGCGTGTGGGTCGGGCTTCGACTTCGACATCTACTGCCACCATGGCGCGGGCGCTTACATCTGCGGCGAAGAGACCGCGATGATCGAG
>CAZJZQ010000056.1:0-21513 GCA_964550535.1 uncultured Rhizobium sp. | reverse complement strand
GGCGTGCTGGGCCCCGATGCGGGCGACGCTGAAGCCGCCAACGCCGCCCTCCGCCTCAACCGCATCGCGGAAGAGGGCGAGGACACATGGGAGGGCGCGTTCGACAACGGCGCCGCCATCTTCCGCCGCGTGGTGCGCGGCGTGGAGGAGCGCGCCGCCCTCGATCCCGCCCTGATGGCCTCGCCCGACGCGCGCCGCCTCGCCGATCGCGCCGCCGCCCTGGGCGATCTTTACGCCGAGCGCTCCGTGTTGCGGCACGAGAAGGGCGGCGAGGCCCAGGTCTTCGGCCCCGTCTCGCTGATCGACGCGGTGGTCGAAGCGGGCGCCAAGGGCATCAAGATCCAGCGTTACAAAGGTCTGGGCGAGATGAACCCGGAACAGCTCTGGGAGACGACGCTCGATCCGAACGCGCGCACGCTGTTGCAGGTCCGCGTTGATCACGCCGACACCGCCGACGAGATGTTCTCCAAACTCATGGGCGACGTCGTCGAACCCCGCCGCGAATTCATCCAGGAATTCGCGCTGGAAGCGGAGGTGGATGCGTAGGCTGGCGGGAGCTGGCGGAATAGTGGACGCGCCGGACGGGACGCGTGTATGAGCGCCTGATGACCAACCCGCCTGAAGACCATCACCCCAAACACCGCCTCTATGGCCGCGCCGCTGGCAAGCCATTGTCGGCGCGGCAGCAAGGGTTGGTGGACGAGCTGCTGCCCCGCATCGCCGTGCCGCTAACTGCGCCGGGAGAACTGGCGCCGCGCACCCTGTTCGCGGAGGCGCGCGAGGTGTGGCTGGAGATCGGGTTCGGCGGGGGCGAACATCTGGCGGGACAGACGGCGCGGCATCGTGATGTGGGGATCATCGGCGCGGAGCCGTTCATCGACGGCGTAGCGAAACTGCTGACGCAGGTGGACGAGCAGGGGCTGACCAATGTGCGGCTGCGGCGCGGCGATGCGCGGGAGCTGGTGGAACAACTGGCGCCGCAATCCATCGCGCGGGTGTTCATCCTGTTCCCCGATCCGTGGCCCAAGACGCGGCACCGCAAGCGACGACTGATCCAGCCGGAGTTCCTGGAGGCGCTGGCGCGCGTGTTGCAACCGGGCGCACGGTTGAGGTTTGCGACGGACTGGGCCGACTACGCCAACCGCGCGCTGTTCGACATCACGCGTAACGGGCGATTCGAATGGGTGGCGGCTCGCGCCGATGACTGGCGCGCGCCGCCGGCCGATCATGTGACGACACGCTATCAGGAAAAGCGGCTCGGCGACTGCGCGCCGGTGTTCCTGGATTTCGTGTTCGGGGGCTGATCGCGGCTAACGAGCATCATCCGCCTGGATGATGCTGATGTCGCCGGCGGTTTCCAGCACGGCGTATTGCCCGCAGTCAGCAGCGCTGCCGCAATCCTGAGGTCACTTCCCGGGATCGGTCAGCGCCTGGTAAGTCAACGTGCGGGCCATCGTGCCGAGGTCGTCGCCGCCGGTTCCGCCCATGCGCTGGATCATGCCGACAAAGATCAGGTCGTTGGCCGGATCAACCCAGAACCACGTGCCCGCCGCGCCGCCCCAGCTGATCGAGCCGTCGCCCTGCAACGAGCCGGACGCGCGCGCGTCGGTGACAACCTGGAAGTCGAGGCCGAAACCGACCGCTTCATTGAACGAGGCGACGCCCGTGCCGTTGTTGGAGACGAGGACGTTTTTCGGGATGACGTTCGTGCCCATCAGCTCGACCGTAGCCGGGGCGAGAATGCGCGCGCCGTCAAGTTCGCCGCCATTGGCCAGCATCTGGCTGAAGCGCGCATAGTCCATGGTGGTGGAGACGAGGCCGCCGCCGCCGCTCTCCACGGGCTGCGGCTTGGTGTAGTCGGGCATGGCGATGCCGAACAGGGTCTTCGCCTCGACGATCTTCGACTGGTCGCCATCCCAGACATAGACGGCCGCGAGGCGGCTGGCCTTGTCCGCGCCGGTGTAGAAAGCGGTGTCGGGCATTTTCAGCGGCGCGAAGATGCGGTCCTGCATGAAGGCGCCGAGCGTCTGGCCCGAAAGCTTTTCGACGATATAGCCCTGAATGTCGACGGCGGAAGAATAGTACCAGCTTGTCCCCGGCTGGAACATCAGCGGGATGCCGGCGATGCGGTCGATCATCTGCTGCATGCTGGTGGAGGAGAGAACTTCCTTCTCGCGGAACATCTTGTCGATGGGGTGTTCTTCCGTGAGGCCGTAGCCGAAGCCCGCGGTGTGGGACATGACTTCGCGCATGGTGGGCGGGCGTTTCATGTCCTCCAGCACCACCGAACCGTCGGCGTTGATGGACTTCAAGACGCGCAGGTTCTTGAACTCGGGCACGTAGCGCGTGACCGGATCGTCGAGGCGCCATTTGCCTTCCTCGAACAGGATCATCATCGCGACGCCGGTGACCGGCTTGGTCATCGAATAGATGCGGAAAATGGTGTCGTCCTTGACATCGACGCCGCTCTCCAGACTGGCCTTGCCGTATTTGTTGAAGCTGACGATCTGGCCGTGGCGTGCAAGGAGCGTGGTCATGCCGGCAACGCGGCCCGAGCTGACGGCGCCGGCCATGTAGTCATCCAGCTTTTGCAGACGCGCCGGATCGAAACCGAGGGATTCCGGGCTGGCCGTGACGGAGAGATTGCGTGGCGCGGCTTGTGTCTTCGCGGCGTGAGGGGCGGATTGCGCCGCAACGGTCTGCGCCGATGGCGCGGTGCTGCACGCGGCCAGAAGCGCAGCCGCAAAAATTGCGGCCGGAAGTTTGCGATGAAGCATGATGGGGCCCTCCCGGTGATCTGCTGGCCGCTGCGCGCGGGGCCATGTCCCGACGCAGACAATCATGCGCCATCGCTGCGATGGCAACACCTTCGCGCGCGTGTGCGCGTGCCGTTACGGAATGGGTGAGGGGCGCCGCCGTCCGGTCAGGCGGGCTTCTCGAACGCGATCACGAACCGGTCGGTGCGGCCGCGCAGGCCGGGACGGAAGACGTTGAAACGGTAATCGTCCTTGCCCGTCGCGATCAGCAGGGTGTCGCGCGTGATAAAGCCCGCAGCCTCCATCTGCGCGATCACGGCGGCGCGGGCCACGCGGTGCAGGCCGGCCTGCTTGCCGATGGGCATGGCGGGATCGGCGTCATGATCCTCGATCACCACGCGGCCGCCAGGCTTCAGCAGATCGAACATCCGCGCATTCATCGCCTGCATGTTCGCGGCTTCGAGAATGGCGTCGTGATAAACTTGGCCCAGCACGATCAGGTCATAGGTGTTGGGTTCGCCGGGCGGATCATCCCAGCGCGAAACGATATAGCCGATGTTCGGCCGGCCGATGCGCCTCTGTAGGATATCGGGGTCCATGCCCGGAAACTGCGCGACCCAACCCGGCGTGTTGTGAACGTCCACTTGTCCGCTCGCGCCCACCAGTCCCGCGAGGATCAGCGCGAGATAACCGCCGCCCGATCCCATATCGAGCACGCGCTCGCCGGGTCTGGCGTCCGCCGCATCAAGAATGGCGCGCACGCCGCGCGTTTCGTCGCGCAGCCGGTGTTCCTGCGGGCGCGTGCGATCGGCGAGAACGGTGTCGATTGGGGTTTGTGCGAGGGCGGGCGGGGTGAGCGCTGCGAGGCAGAGAAGCAGGGTGAGTACGGTTGCGCGTAGAGTTGAGGTTCGCATTGTTTGCGGCGCGCAACAGGCGGCGCGGGCAACTCTTCCCCCGCTTGCGAGGGAAGCGCCCCGAAGGGATGATGGGCGCGCGCCCCAAGGGGACTCTCTCCGCAAACAATCCCCTCGACGCTCGCCCCCATCCCGGCTTCGCCGTACTTCTCCCGCAAGCGGGGGAAGAGTGCGAAAGTAAGGCGCGTTGGCGATCCGCTTTGACAGCAAGCCCTCTCGCCTCACGTCTTCAATATCCAGTTGAACGGCCGCACGTCGGCGGTGGCCCACAGGCCGGCTTTTGCGTAGGGATCCTGCGCGAAAGTGGTCTTCGCGGTTTCCAGCGAGTCGAACTCCATCACGATCAGCGAACCTACGGGCGTCTGGCCGTCCTCGGCCAGCATCGGCCCGCCCATCTTCACCGCCGCGCCGAAAGCGGCGATCCATTCGAGGTGCGCCGGGCGCGTCGCCTTGCGCAGCTCCAGAGCGCCAGGCTTGTCGAGACCGTAGAAAGCATAGAGCGGCATCAGGCTTCTTTCCCGAAAGGACGGTTGAGCAGGCTGTCGAGCGCTTCGGCGAGACTGGCGCGGCCCTCGATCAGCGCGAGCACGGTTTCGCAGATCGGCAGGTTCACGCCAAGCTTCTGCGCCAGCGCGACGACGGCGGGCGCGGTTTCCGCGCCTTCGGTGACGGCCTTGCGCGCGGCGAGAATCTCCCTCGGATCGCCACCATGCGCGATCTCCATGCCGAAACTCATATTGCGCGATTGCGGGCTGGAGCAGGTGAGCACCAGATCGCCCAGCCCGCACAGACCGGCGAGCGTTTCAGGCCGCCCGCCGAGTCGCACGCCCAGCCGCGTCATCTCCGCAAAGCCGCGCGCGATCAGCGCCGCATGGGCGGAGCGGCCAAGGCCCATGCCCTCCGCGACGCCGCACGCGATGGCCAGCACGTTCTTCACCGCGCCGCCGGCTTCGGCGCCGGTGAGGTCGTCGGTCCAGTAGGTGCGGAAATGCGGACGCCCGATCGAACGCATCCACGCTTCACCCGTCGCCTGATCCGGGCAGGCGAGCGTGACGGCGGTGGGCAGGCCGCGCGCCACATCGGACGCAAAGGAAGGACCGGAGAGAACAGCGGGCGAAGCCTGCGGCAATTCCTCGGCCAGCACTTCGGTCATCAGTTTCAGCGTGCCGCGCTCGATCCCTTTCGCGCACAGCGCCACCGGCGTGCCGGGTTTCAGGTGCGGTTTGAGAGCGCGGAGGGTTGCGCGCAGATGCTGGGCCGGGGCGACGGCGAGGATGGCGTCGCACCGGGCGAGGTCCGCCAGATCGGTGGAGGCGGGGAGGGGCGGCAGAGGCAGGCCCGGCAGGAAGGCGGGATTGCCTTCACCCGCCGACAGCGCCGCCGCCACATCCGGTTCGCGCGCCCAGACATGCACCTCGCGCCCGGCCGTCAGGGCGCACACGGCGAGGGCGGTTCCCCACGCGCCAGCCCCTGCGACTCCCATGTGCTGGAACAATTCGCCGTTTCCGGGTATTATTTCTGAAGATTGCATTGAATGTTCAGGATTCCCGGTTATGGGGGTTCTGGACGCCGGAAGTGCGATCAATCCAGCGCAGAAGCGACGACATGGCTGAAACCATCGACAAGGCCGATCCCCGCGAGGCGATCCTTAAAGCGGCGGCCGAACGTATCCTTCATTATGGCTACGGCAAGACCACCATGACCGAGATCGCCGCAGACTGCGGCATGTCGGCAGGTAACATCTATCGCTTTTTCCCCTCCAAGATCGATATCGCCGAGGCGATGTCGCGTAACTATGCTGCTGAATCCCACAGCAATTTCCGTGATATCGTGAACGACGCCGGGCGTTCGGCCTCGCGCAAGCTCTACGACATCCTCAATTCCCGGCTGGAGCGCAGTTTCCGCACTTTCGAAAAGCATCCCAAACTGATGGAACTGGCCCAGATCCTGGCCCGCGAACGGCCTGAATATCTGGCCGAGGAATACGGACAGGAGCGCCGCTATATCGAGGCAGTCCTGGAACAGGGCGCCGAAGCGGGTGATTTCATGCTGCCGGCCAGCGTGGCGATCACTGCCGATCTTGTGCAGTGCGCTGCAATGAAGTTCCGTTTCCCTCAATTGTGGACAACGGAAAGGCTGGAGGCCCTTCAGGGCGAGCTGGACGGTGTGCTCCGGCTGATTTTCACCGGTCTGGCCGCCCGGCGCTAGTTTTCCATAAAAATCATTGATTCCAGGTGTTTGATTGCGCCGTCGCGCCTGTGCGCCCGCTGCTTAGTGCAGCCAATGCCGCTCCGCAGCAGAAATATTGAACATTTTTGATTTTGTTCATTGCGCTTCCCTCACTGATAAGTTATATAGAGTCATGAACGGAGAGAACACCAACCCGCCGTTCGACAAACACGAGGCCGATAGAGACCTCGAAAACAGATGATACGGAGCCTCCCCATGACCTTCCTCCCCAAACTCGTTGAAAGCCGGGCAGACCTTTTTGCCCTTCTGATCGCCCTGCCGCTCTCCCTCGCCGGTACGGCCCTGTTGTTTTTCCTCGCCAGCGCCGGCTCGCGCATTGCGGGCTAACCGGTTGAGCTGACTGACTAAAAATCCGGCCTGGCGGAGTAAAAGCCTTCCTCCCCCATGAGGCGCTCCTGCCGGTCCGGTTTTCATCTTGGCGCCCGCGTACGGCGCCCTAGCGCGGTGCGGATACTCTCCTCCCCATTCGCATCAGACGCACCTGACGCCGGTCCCCCAAGGGCCGGCGTCTCTTTTTTACCCTGATTTGAAAGAGCTTTTTGTCTTCCGAAAAAATTGTTGCGACTCACTTGCAATTGGCGAGATCGCAGGCTAATTCTGCTTCTGCAAGTCATTTGCATCTTTTTGAGGGTGTCCGAACCGCCCTCAGCTGCAACCCTCGGCGCGGACGTACCGCTGCCGGATCGCCTTACGCAGGAATTGCTTCCCGCTTCCTGCATCGGGCGTGCTCCGGTGAACGGAATGTCTCGTCGTACTCGGGACGGGCTCCGGGATCTCTCTCCCTGGAGTCCGTCCTTTTTATTTGGGTCCAGTGCGCGTAGAGCGGCGGGGCGGGCAGGGAACCGGGTTTTCCGCCGCTGGTTCATTCCGCATGCTCGACCACACCGGCTTTGTCGTCACCGATCTGAAGAAGGCGCGCACCTTCTACGACGCCATCGCAAGGGCGCTCGGCCTGATGACGGCGGACAATGGCGAGGGGTCGTTTCTCCTCGGGCGCAGCGCCACCGAATATCCGTATCTGTGGATTGGTGTTCTGCGGCCCAGCTATTGGGTGGAAGGGTCGCGCGCGGGCGTCAATCAGATGCACGTCGCCTTTGCGGCGGACAGCAAGGAGGCGGTCGACGCCTTCTACAAGGCCGGGCTGGAATCCGGGGGGCGCGACAATGGTCCTCCCGGGCCGCGCGAAGGCGCTGGCGCGTATTACGGGGCGTTTGTTCTCGATCCCGATGGCAACAACATCGAAGCCTGCGTGCGCGGTGCGGAATCCCGATAAAATCCGGTCGTCAGGCCGTGCAATTTGCCGCGCTCATCCCCCAAATCACCGCCCCCGCCCCACCGGTTAACGCCGCGTTTACCGAACGCTCCCGAAGTGGCGCGATAGCGTTACTGTCAGGAGTCACGATATGTCGGCCTGCTATCGGCTGGTTCTCGGATCGCTTTGCCGCAGCAACCACCACCGGCTTGCGGTGATGGCGCTGTCGCATCTCGAAAACGATGCCGCGGATTCCTGGCGCGACCTCTTCCTGCATCACC
Source organism: uncultured Rhizobium sp. (assembly GCA_964550535.1). Lineage (GTDB taxonomy): Bacteria > Pseudomonadota > Alphaproteobacteria > Caulobacterales > Hyphomonadaceae > UBA7672. The sequence continues at coordinate 14,060 of CAZJZQ010000056.1, read as the reverse complement.
GCGACAAGCTGCTCGCGGGGGCCAAGGCGCCGGATGACACGTTCAAGGATTTCAAGAACCATGTCCTGCATGTGCGCGACAACAATTGGGGCGGCGCGCCACAGGCCGCGCGCGAATGGTACCGACGCACGGTGCGCGCGCTGAACCAGGGCGACTGGCCGCATGCCGCCTACTGCGCGGGCGTGATGAGCCACTATGTCGTCGATCCGGTGCAGCCTTTCCACACCGGCCAGACGGAAGAAGAGAACACCATCCACCGTGCGGTGGAGTGGAGCTTCTCGAAAGCCTTTCCCGAACTCTTTCTGATCCTCGAACAGGATATCGGCTATCCCGACGTGCCGATGCCGGCGGGCGATGACTGGCTGGAGAAACTGATTATCTCGGCCGCGAAATCGGCGAACCAGCACTATGAAACCGTCATCGATCACTATGATTTCGAGATCGGGCGCAAGAAGCCGGAAGCCGGTCTTGACCAGGAATTGAAAGACACGGTCGCGTCGCTGCTTGGCCTCGCCGCCGTGCTGCTTGCGCGCGTGCTCGACCGCGCGATTGCGGAATCGCAGGCTGATGCGCCGAGGGTGAGCCTGGTGTGGGACACCACCTCGCTCGTCATCTCCGCGCCCGCGCGCGCCGTGCTGGCGAAGATCGAGGACGGGGCGGAACGCAAGATCGTCAGCGCGCAGTACAACGAATTCCGCCTCACCGGAAAAGTCCGCGCGACATTGTCTGATGACGACAAGGCGGTGCGCGCGCTGCATGCCGAGGAGGTGCTGAAGACATCGCTCTCCATCCTCGATTGCCAGTGGCCGCGTGAGACGGGAACAAAGGCGGGCGAGGGCGCCGCGCCGCGCGTAACGAAAAAATCCCCGGTGCGCCGCCCCGAAACGGCCAGCGCGAAGGCAGAAACTCCTGTTGCTGCTCCGCAACCCACGAAGATCGAGGCGGTGCGTCCGCATATCGTGCCTGCGCCTGAAAAGGTTTCACCTGAGAGCGCCGCATCTGAAAAATCCGCACCGGAATCCGTCTCCATGTTCGCGCCTCTTGTCGAGCCCGCGGCGCCGGCCAGCCTGCGCGCCGCGCGCATCCGCCTCTCGCGCGACGCGTCGGTTGTGGACGCGCCCTCCATCGGACCGAAGACCGCCGGCCGTCTCAGCGTGATCGGCGTTAAGACGGTGGGCGATCTTCTTGAACTCTCGCCGGACGATGCGGCGAAACAGATCAAGGCCAGCCACATCAACGCGCGCATTATCCGCGACTGGCAGACCCAGGCGCTGCTGGCGTGCTCCATCCCCGAACTCTCGGGCACGATGGCGCAGCTGCTGGTCGGCGCGGGCATTTCCAGCGTTGCGGATCTCGCCGCGGCCGATGGCGATATGCTGATGGATGCGATGGCGATGTTCGCCGCCACCAGCGAGGGCGAACGCGCCCTGCGCGGGCAGGATCTGCCCGACCCCGAGCGCCTGGACGGCTGGATCGCCGCCGCGCAGGAAAATGCGCGCTCGATCGCTGCGGCTTGACCCGGCCCCGCAAGCCGCGAAGCTGAACGCCGGTGTGACCGGATCGGCGGAAATGGCCATCGCCCGCGCCATGTCCGCGTGATTTTCCATGCGCATGTGCAGGTTGTTGCAGGCTGTTTTCACTAATTTTTTTCACGCGGCGCCCGCCCGCCCCCCAAGAATCGTGAAGATGAACAACAGGTTCGAGCACCGTTCAGGCTCGCTCGCGCATTTTCGTATCGTGGACACCGCGAAAGGAGTTCCAGATGCGTATGCTTGTCCGTTCTCTTGTCGCCGGCGTCGTGGCGCTGGGCGTCGCGGCCCCCGCTTTCGCCGACCCGCCGCGCCATCATCGTGGCGGCTATGAACGCGATCACCGTAGCGACCGTCATGACCGCCGCGATCATCGTGACTGGCGCGACGATCGCCGTGATAGCCGCTGGGATCGCCGCGACGACCGCCGTTACTACGGGGATGGCTATCGCGATGGCCGCCGTGATGCGCGTCACTACTGGCGCAAGGGCGACCGCTTCGACGGCCGCTACCACCGCCACGTCGTGGTGCACGACTATCACCGCTATCACGTGCCGCCGCCGCGCCATGGCCATTACTATGCGCGGACCGACAATGGCGACCTTCTGCTGATCGCCGCCGCGACCGGTCTGGTGCTGTGGGCGCTCAGTGATTAGCGCGACCTGAACCCCGGCGGTCTGACCGTCAGATCGCCCCCGCGGCCGCCTCGCTCCCTCCGAGGCGGCCGCATCTTTTTCGGACGGATGTCTGGTGCGCGCTCAGGCCGGATACACCATCGTTGCGGCGTGGCGTCTGGCGCGGAGGGCGGTGGAGGAGGTCGCATCGAACGGCGCGGTGAGGAAGACCCAGGCGGGCGCATCGCGGCGCGAGAGCGTTGCGGCGGCTGACGGCGGCAGACGCTGCGCCGCGAAACGATTGGCGAAGCGGGAGAGACCGGCCTTGGGGCTGGCGCCGGGGCGGGAGATCACGGCGATGGGAATCTGCTCCGCCAGAGCTTCCCATGCGCGCCATTGGTGGAAGGTGGCGAGGCTGTCGCCGCCCATGATCCACACGAAGCGCGCGCCGGGCGCGCGAGCTTTGAGGGTTCGCACCAGATCGATGGAATAGCGCAGGCCAAGCTGCGCTTCGATCGGCGTCACGCGGGTGCGCGGGCCGGAGAGGCGGCGATGCGCGGCGTGAAAGCGGTCGGAGAAGGCGGTCTGTGTTTTTTTCAGCGGATTGCCCTCCGCGGGGATCACCCACACCCAGTCCAGTCCCAACGCCTTGCGCGCCGTCTCGATGACATGCGCGTGGCCGGAGTGCGGAGGATCGAAACTGCCGCCCATGAGCCCGATGGCCAGCCCGGCGGCGGGGCCGGGCAGGCGGGCGGGATAGGGACGTGTGGCGCGGCGGGTCATACGGGCAGCATAGCGGGAAGTTCTTTCGGGGAAACTCTTCCCCCGCCTTGCAGGGAAGAAGTTGGACCGGCGCCCTCCCTACTGCGTCACCAACTCCGGCAACTGGTCCGGGGACGTCACCATCTTCCACGTTCCGCCGGCTTCGGTGACGGTCTTTTCCCAGTCAGCCAGAAGCGCGAAGTATTTTTCCGGATCGCCCGGCGTCGTCTTGATGACATTGGCGGCGATGACGGTGACGCCCGACAGGTCGAGCGTGACGGAGGACGTATCGCACCCGGCCTGTAAGTCCTGCACCATGTCCGAGAAGATCACGATGTAGCGCGCCTGTTCGGGACGCTGGCGCAGCTCAAACACCGCCTGCGCGAGAGCGCCCTTGATGTCGGTGAACTTCGTCGGCTTCACGGTCTGCGCATAGTTGATCAGAGCGGTGAAGAGGTCGCGCTTGGCGCTGGAGGCCAGCGAGGGTGTTTCAGGGAGGCGCTGTTGCAGGATGATTTCCTCCTCCGAGAAGGAGCACGAGGAAATCTGTCCGGCGCCGATCCAGTCGCCGGGCTGAAGCTCGGCGATCATCAGGTTGGCGAGCTTCGCTGCGTCGGGTACGGCCTTGGCGTAGGTGCCCGAGACGTCGAACAGCACGAAGACCGAGCGGCTGGTCGAGGTGACGATCCCGCAGGCGGCCAGAGATGCAGCGAGCGAAAGAGCCGCGACAGAGGCGGCGATGATGCGGGCGATCATGCGCGCTGAAGCTCCCGGTCCTGGGATTTCTGGTCCTTGCCGCCGTCCTTTGCCCCGCCGTCCTTTGCCTTGTCGCGTCGCGGTGACTGTTCCCGGTCCGCGCGTTCGGGCCGTTCGTCGCGCGCGGAGACGGGTGGAGGTTCGTCCCGCGATCCGCCGCCGAGGCCTTTCACCTTTCGCTCCACCCACAGCGGGGCGAAGATGATGAGGTCGTACACGGCAAGAACGAACAGACCGATGCTCTTCAGCGCGGTCGCCAGCGTCTTGCAGACAAAGCCGCCGGTCAGCATCAGGTAAGCGCCCGCGATCTGTATCAGGAAGACCGAGTTCCGCACGATCGTCTCCAGCGGCAAGGCGGCGACGGCGAGCAGCCAGGGGATCAGCACGGCGAGGATGATCTGCGCCAGCGTGATGAGCTGCGGGCTGTCGTCGCCGGCCGGGCCTGCTGCTGCTGCGTCCGGCGTCGCGGCGGTTTCGGGCGCCGCTGCATCCGGCGCAACGGGCGCGGCGAGCGCCGGCGCGGTGAGCATGCCCGACGCCAGCATCCGCGTTTCCTGCTCCGTCTCGATGATCTGCTCACGCACGATGGCGAGCGTCGCTTCGAGGAAGGAAAAGGCGGCGAGAAAAGCGAATGCCGTCCAGAACATGATGCGGCGCGCCGTGTCCGACATCGACTGGAAGGTGGGGATGATGCGGGTGAAGCCCGCCGCATCCATCAGCACGACGCCCGCGACGAATTCGAGAAAGATGAGGATCATCGCCGCGAAGGTTGGCAGCGAGATGCCCCCGATGCGTGCGCCTTCGCCGACAATCTCGGACATCGGGCGCTGGATCAGAAAGAAGTTGAGGAACACGCCGGACAACGCGATGGCGGTGATGAACACCGCGATGATCCACGGGATCACCAGCGAGTGGCGGCCGGCGACGGCGACGCGGTCCCCGGAGCGCAGGCAGTCTTCATAGTCGGCGAAGGACTTGTTCACGCTCTCCACATTCTGCGTGAAGCGGCGCTCCATATCACCAAGCTTCTGCGCGGTGGCGCGCAGGCGCGGGGCCTCGGTTTTCAGCAGGCTGAGCGTCGGGCGCACCGGAGCGAGGCGCTCGTGCAGGCCTTTTGCGGCTGCGGCTGCGGTGCTCTTTTCGATCTTGGTCAGGCCACGGCCTTCCTCGATGCGGGGCAGGGCGGCGCGCAGGGCGCGTTCGGCCACGTCATCGACATTGATGCCGGTGAGCGCGTTGGCTGATGTCTCGATGGCGTGCGCGCTGGAGTCGAGCTTCGCGATCAGCGGGCCGGATTCCTGCGGAAGCTTTTCGGCGCGGCGGCCGATGCGGTCCTCCATCACCAGCAGACGGTCCGCGAGTTCATCGGCGCGGTGCGCGATGATCTTTTCGGAGGTCGCAAGCTTCGCGGCCTGGCCATGCTGGTTCAGCCACAGGCCCCAGCGGCCAAAGATGCGCGCGACGACGAAGAAAGTCTGCCACAGCACGCGCCGCATCGGCGATCGCGCCATCCACATCAAGGCGATCAACGCGACAATGGCGAGCGCGAGCGGCCAGCCATGCGGGATTCCAAAAAAAGAGCCGCTTCCCATAGCGGCGTCGGCCGGCGGCATAGCCGCCGCTGGATCAACGGTTTCCTGCACAGCGGGCCTTTCAGCTGCGTGTCCGGCCCCACCAGTCACACCCGCGCGAAGCTGGCCCGCGCGATAAGGCGGTTCTGTGGCGGGGAAATTACAAACGAGACAGGGTGATGAACGCCCGGGAGAGAGGGCTGCGGCGGCGGTGGAAGAGTTAGGGCGTGGTGAGGCATCCGCCTTCGCCGCGTTTCGTTGGATGGAGACCCCTTGTATCTCATCCACCTGTGCGCTATACACTGTGTAACAAACAGTATGTGGCGCCCATGCCGATTGAACCGGACATCATTGAAAGCCTGAGGATGGAGTTGCGGCGGGGGACTTTGATCCTGGCTGTGCTCTCGGCGCTGCGGGTGGAGAAGTATGGGTACACGCTGCGCGCGGAGCTGGCGGAGCGGGGCGTCGAGATCGACGAGGGCGCGCTTTATCCGATGCTGCGGCGGCTGGAGACGCAAGGCCTGCTGACCAGCGAGTGGCGCGAGGACGCCAAACGGCAAAAGCGCTTCTACCGCCTCAGTGATGACGGCGCGGCGGCGCTGCAAACCCTGACTGAAGAATGGCGCGGCATGAACCGCGCGCTGGAAGCCATCCTGAAGGAGGGCAAGCGATGAGGCCTATCTGGACGTTTGTGAAACAGGTCGAAAAACACCTGCCGCCTGCGCACCGCATCGAAACGGCGGGCGCGCTGTATGCGCTGCTGAAGCGCAAGCGCAAGACTCTGGAGAAAGAGAAGGGCAGGCGGCTGTCGGCCGATGAGGTCGCGGCGATGCTGGCCGCCGAGGGAACACCAGAGCAGGTGGCCGCGCGCTACGCCATGCCGGATGCGGCGAACGATGCGCTGGTGCTGCGCTATATCGCGGCGGTGGAGCGGCGTCTGCCGGAAGAACAGGCGCGCGATATTTCAGCTGAACTGCGCGAGGCCATCGTGGGGCGTATCGAGGCGCGCGAGGAAGAACTGGGCCGTCAGCCGGACCGCGCGGAGATCGCCGCGATCCTGAAAGGCTTTGGCCATCCCACCATTGTCGCTGCGCGTTATGCGGGCCGCGAATACCTGATCGGCCCGCAGCTTTATCCATGGTTCTGGCCGGCGCAGCGCATGGCCGTGGGGCTGGTGGTCGGCATCCTGCTGGCGATTGCGGGCATTGAGGCGCTGGACGCCGAACGGCCGCTGCGCGAATTCATTCGCGCCGCCATAGATACGTGGGAGATGGCGCTGGTGACGTTCGGCATCGTGACGATGGTTTTCGTCATCATGGAGCGGTCGCCGGGGCCGGCGGTGCTCGGCGCCAAATGGGATCCGCGGCAACTGCCCGCCGATCATGTGCGCGCGCCGAAGGGGTTGTTCGAGACGCTGTTCACGTTGGCGGTCGATGTGATCTTCATCCTGTGGTGGGTGCGCTGGATCGATTTCCCGAACCGCGTGCCCGGCGAGCCGCAAGGATCGGTGGGGGTGCATCTGTCCTCTGCGTGGGACGTGGTGTGGTGGCCGATCCTTGGTCTGGCGCTGCTTTCGGCCGCCGTGCATGCCGCCGACATTGTTTATCCCGCGTGGAACCGCGTGCGCGCCGTGGTGAGTATTGTGGGACACGCTGCGGGCGTGGTGGTGGTCTCCATGCTGCTTCTGTCCGGGCCGCTGGTGGATGTGGTCGCGTACGATGGCGCGGAGGCGAGCACAGGCGCGGTGGGCTGGTTTATCGATGGTCCGTTCCGCTGGTCGATCGTCATCACGGGTATCGTGTGGGCGATTACGGTTGGCGTGGAAGCGTGGCGGTTGTTCAACGCCATGCCGGACCGGCCTCGCGCAGCGGCGGTGGTCTGAGGGTGCAACCAAATTCAGAAAAGTGGTATGTAAAAAGCCGCTGCGGATCGTTACCGTGAAATTATTCCCGGCTGCCGCAGCGGCGCCCGATTGTTGACAGTGTCAGATGGGCTTATTGTCGCGCGCAAATCGGGATAAGAAGGAGTTTCCTCCCATGGTCCGGCACGCAGCCTTCGCTCTTCTCGCGGGCGTCTCCGCCCTCGCCGTTTCCGCCTGCTCTCAGACGGAGACGATGGAAGCGCTGACTGGCAGGCAGGTCGACAACTTCCTGCTCGTCGACCAGACCGGCCTCGCCCACACGCTGAAATACAACAGCAAGGCCCCGGCGGTTGTGCTGGCGACCTATGTGAATGGCGATCCGGCCTCGCAGGCGGCGGCGAAGTCGCTTCAGGCGCTGAAGGAAGCCAATCCCGAGATCGAGGTGCTGCTGCTGAACTCCAGCCCCGGCGTGACGCGCGAGGCGATCACGACGGAAGCGGCGGCGCAGGGCATTACGCTTCCGATCCTGCATGACGACTATCAGCTGATCGGCGACAACCTGGGCGTGACGAAGGGCGGGGAAGTTCTCGCCATCGATCCGAAGACGTGGACCGTCGCCTATCACGGCGCGGTGGACGAGGCAGGCGCGGCGAAGAAGGCGGATGGCTATCTCGCCGAGGCGGTCGCGGCGCTGAAGGCGGGTCAGCCGGTTGTGGTGACCAGCGTTGCGGTGAAGGGCGCCGACATTGGCTTCCCTGATCGCGTGAAGAAGGCCGAGTTCGCCAACATCTCCTATGCCAACGAAGTCGCGCCGATCCTGCTCGACAAGTGCGTGGACTGCCACCAGCCGGGCGGCATCGGCCCGTTCCAGATGACGAACTACGAGATCGTCAAAGGCTTCGCGCCGATGATCCGCGAGGCGATCCGCACCGACCGCATGCCGCCCTATGATGTGGACCCGCATGTCGGCGCGTATGCGAATGACGAGAACCTCTCCGAAATCGAAATGAAGACGCTGATCCGCTGGATCGAGGCGGGCGCGCCGCGCGGCGAGGGCGATGATCCGCTGCTGGCCGGCGTGACGCAGCGTCCGGACTGGCCGCTGGGCGAGCCGGATCTGGTGGTGGAGATTCCGGACTACGCCATCCCGGCGTCGGGCATTGTCGATTATCAGGTGCCGGTGGTGGCGAGCCCGCTGAAGGAAGGCCGCTGGCTGAAGGCTACGACCTTCAAGGCGGGCGAGCGCCAGGGCGTGCACCACATCCTCGCTGGCTGGATTCCAAAGGTTCCGGCGGCCAATCGCAACGAGTTCGACTGGGACGTCACCATGGGCGGCTACGCCGTGGGATCGGAATCGAACCTTGCGCCCGCGAGTTGGGGCACGTGGGTGCCGGCGGGCGGCGCCTTCAACTTCCAGATGCACTACACGCCGTTCGGCAGGGAAGCGGTCGATAAATCGAAGATCGGCTTCTACTTCATGGAAGAAGCGCCCGAGCTGGTGAAACGCCAGATCGTGATCGCGGACCCGTCGCTGACGATCCAGCCCAACACGCGCCGCCATCATGAGCGCGCCTATGTGCAGTTCCCGGCGGCGGTGCAGCTGTTCGCGGCGCAACCTCACGCGCATTATCGCGGCTATGCGTCCAAGCTGACGGCGGTGCTGCCGGACGGCACGGAGAAGCTGATCCTCAACATGCCGAAATACGACTTCAACTGGCAGCGCGAATATATCTTCAAGGATCTGATCGACCTGCCGGCGGGCACAAAGCTGGTGGCCGACTACTGGTATGACAATTCCGATCTCAATCCCGCCAACCCCGATCCCAACAAGCTGGTGGAGTGGGGCGACCAGTCGTTCGAGGAGATGCTGTTCACCGGCGTTCAGTTCCGCTGGGTTGATGAAACGGCGGCCAACCGCCGCGACGATCTCCAGCAGGCGCTGTCGCAAAGCCTGTCCTTCACCATCATCGACGACAACCTCAACGGGAAGATCGAGGTGGCGGAACTGAAGAGCCGCATGTTCGAGGACATGAAGCCCCACTTCGCCGCGATGGATACGGACGCCGATGGCGGCCTCACCCCGCAGGAGTTCGGCGCAGGCATACGCATGTTGCAGGAAGCTGCGGCGGTTCAACGCCGTGGCGGCGGCACGGGCGGTCAGCAATAGGTCTAAAAATCCGAGAGCGGCCTGATCCGGGAGCAGAAAGCCAGGGTATAAAGAGGAAACGTCCAGACCGGCCGGAGCCAAAAGCTCCGGCCGGTTTGCGTTTGGGGGAAGACGCCGCGCCTCAGTGGTGTTGGCGGCGTCAAAAATGGCGTCCGGTGCACGCCTCTGCATCCATGGACCGGAGCGGCCGCATCCTTCCTTATGTAGTCAGCATTCACGGAGGCGGCGGCGATGGAAGAAATTGCCCGGTTGGGGTTCTGGGTGGCGGTGGGGATCGTCATCGCAGCCTCGATCATCGCCGAGGCGATGAAGGAGCGCGAGAAGCACCGCCAGAAGCACGAGACATTCCGCGAGATAATGCGGCTGGAGGCGGACGGGAAACTCACGCCCGAGACGCTGAAGTATATCCGCGAGCGGGAGGCCGCCGATCAGCAGCTCGCGCGCGAGCTGAGGGCGGAGGACAAGGTCGGGGCGGGCATTCTCGCCTTCATCGTGGGCGTGCTGATGTTCGTGGCGGGTCTCGCGGTCGTCGCCTTTGTCATGCGGGTGATGGGCGGGCCTTCGCCTGTGTCGCTGGCGGTCGCTGGTGCGGCGGCGCTGGCGGCCTGGGTGGGCGGGGTGCGCCTGGCCGTCATGACTTATCGCGGCGCGCGCGGCCAGAAGGGCGCCGAGAAGCGTGATGCGGAGAAAGGGCCGCGGTCCGGTGCGTGACCAGCGCGCCAGGTTGGGGGTGGCGTTGGAAGCGTCTGTTGTCGTGCTGGCGATGACAGGCGACGACGCGGCTTTCTCTGAACTGGTGCTGCGCCGTCAGAAGCAGGTGCGCGACCTGTTGCGGCGGCTGTGCGGCGATCATGCGCTGGCGGACGATCTGGCGCAGCAGACCTTTGTGTTGGCGTGGCGGCGGTTGCCCAGCCTGCGCGAGCCGGGCGCGTTTGGGGGCTGGCTGAAGCGCATCGCTGTGAATGTCTGGCTGGCCGAGGCGCGGCGCGCGCGGCTGCCGTTCGATGATGACGAGGAAGCCTTTGTCGAAGCGCCTGATCCCACGGTCTCACCCGAGCGGGCGGCTGGCCGTATCGATCTGGAGCGCGCGCTCGCAAGTCTGCGGCCGGCCGAACGGGTGTGCGTCGTGCTTGCCCACGGGGAGGGGATGACACATCCCGAAATCGCCGAGTCCTGCGGGTTGCCGCTGGGCACGGTGAAGTCGCATGTGCTGCGGGGGACGGAGAAACTGAAACGGCTCCTTGCTGGGATGCATGGCGATGACTGACGAGAAGCTTGCTGATCTGTTCGCTGAGGAAGGAAGCGCGCCTGAGCGCGATGCGGCGTTCGTGCGCCAGACCGACCTGCGGATCGGCCGGGCGCGGCTGGGCCTGCGTCTTGTCCGGATGGCGCTGCCTGCGCTGTTGATCCTGATTGTGGCCGCCGGGCTGTTCGGCGCGGCCCGCGTGTTCGAGCCGGAGCTGGCGCAGGTCATCGCGGCGGCGCCCGAAATCATGGGCGTGCCGTTGCCGATGGTGATCGGGGCGTTGGGAGCAGGTCTCGTTGTCCATTACCGGCGCCTCTTTCGTTTCCGGTCTGGGTGAAGCGCGCAAGGACAGCCAAGGACGCCGGGAGCGAGCGTGTAAGCGGACCAAAACCAAAAGCTCCGGCCGGTTTGCGTTTGGGGGGCGGCGTTCTACTGTTGGGGTAGGAGCGTGCCCCGGTGGAGCGGGCGCAAGGCGGGGGCGCAATGACCAAAATGTGGCCGGACGTCCTGCGCGACATCTCTTGTGGTGCGTTGCGCGCAAGTCTTGTGCGCGGGACGAATTACGATGCGGTCGCGGTCGTTTCACATATTGGCGGCGCGGAGCCGTGGTTCTGCATGCCGTTCGGCCAGCGGCCTGCCGAACGCCTGATCGCCATCGATGAGCGTAACTTCCTCGCGCTGGCGAGTGCGGGCGCTGCAGGCGATGGGTTCCTGATGACTGTGATGGATGCGGTGGAGCAGAAGGTCATCGCCGGTCCTCTCAAGGTGGATGCAGCCAGTATCTACAATCAACTGGTGGTCAGCCGGGGCGGAACGCGGCTGACGTGCGTGAAATCGTTCGAGAGTCCGTCCTGGACGCTTCCTGATCTGCAGCCGGAAGGCGTGCTGGTGACGCCGGCCCTCAATCCGGCGGAGGCGGCCGTGCGTGATGACGGCGCCATTGTCGTCAGGTGCCACGGGCGTCAGGAGGTCATCAGCGAGTCGCCTCCGCCAAATTACCACCCGCTCGTGCTGTGCATCGCAGCGGATGGCCAGAGTTTTGAAACCTTCGGGCAGGCGGTGCGAAGGCCGTATGGGGACGCGTCGGTGAGTCTTTCACGCTTCGCGTTGAGCCCTGATGGCAGGACGATGGTGCGGCCGCATGACGGGTCGCTGTTTATCACAGGGCCAGATGGCGAGCCGGCGGCGGATCTGGCGACAATCGCCTCGGGCAATGACCGTGAACGGATCGCCGCGCTGGAGCGGGTGCAGATTCATGGTGTCGTCGAGGTCTGGGATGCAGCCCCGCTGGCGTTCCGCCGCCGCATCGTGGTGCGAACCTTGCCGATGATTGATTGTTTTCCTCCGCCGCGGCCGATGGTGGAGTCGATCGGCATCGGAGGGGAGCGGCAGGCGGCGCTGAAAAAGCTGTTGCGCTTGCGTGACGGAAACTGGGCGACGAAGGTCCTCGCAGCGATCGGGAGGCCTTTTGCAGGCAAGCAGCCGGACGCTCGCCGCGCGGCGGCCATCAACGCTGCGAGAGCTGACCTCGATCGTATCGATAACCTGCGCGACGCGCTGGTGCGCGGTCAAAGGGCTCTCGAAACGGCTGCGCTGATGGCGCCGTTGGCGCCCTATGGTGCGTGGACGCCCGACGCTCCAGCGATGTTCCATCTTGAGGGGGCGAGGGGATTGGCGTGGTGGCACGTCTTCATGCCGCTGCTGAACACTGTGCGCGGCGAAGTCGCGGGTTGGAACTCGGCGACTGAGTTTCGCATGACGTTTGCCGACGGCAAACAGCGCAGCGTGTCCATAGACGGTGATCTGGCGGAGGTGGCCGACCAGCCGGCGCGCACCTTCCTTCCTGCGGCCTTTGCTCTTGATATTGAAGAGCGCGCGCGTGAGTTCATTGATCGCTCAGCCGTCGTGACGATCGAACTTGGCGGTTTGGATGAGACCAGTTGCATCGCCGCGATCGAAGCGTTGGCGCGGGTGATCGAGACGGAGCCCGCGCGGGCGCTTTGGGGGCGTGAGATGAATGTCCGCTTCCGGCATGCCGGAGGCGTTCTGACGGAAGAGGCGTTTTTCGAGCATGTCGCCGCATCCTGCCCCGGCGCCGCCGCCGCGCTGCCGCGATTGCTGGCTGTGCTGGATGAGGTGGAGATGGGCGGGGAGGGTGTGTGGAGCACGGAGATGGTTTCGGCGGGAGGGTTTCCCGCCCTGGCGCTGGCGCTGCTGGACCCCTGCGCCTTTGAACATCTGGAAGGGTATTTCGGGAGGCGCGATCCGGGTCATGAGCCTCATGGGATCGAGCAGGTTTTCCCGGCGCTCGCGCCATTCACGACAATGGAGGGCGTGCGTTTCGGACTGCGTCGTATGCTGGACGAACAGCACGGCGGGCCCGGGGGAAGCGACGAAACCGTGGCGCGGCGGTTAATCGCCGATGCCCGCTCCGTGTCGACGCCGCACGCTTTTCTGGAGGCGATGGATCACGAATACGAGTTCATGCTCGCCCTTTGGGATCGGGAGGACATCGACAGATACAAAGCCGATGCCCGTTCAGTTTTGGCCAAGGCTGTGGATCAGGCCAAACCCTGGGACAGGCAGTTGCGGCAATTGCTCAAACAGAGCTAGGCGATGGCGTGTCGTGCCTGTTGCGTTCTGCCGCGACGAAACGCCCTTGAATGCTGATGATTTTCGCAAAACGGGCTTGTTGTCACACGCGGGGGCGCGTGGTAGCACACGCGCCAACGACTGACGGCGACTGCGGCCAGCCGTCGATAGGCCGTTGTTTTCAATTCATTTTCTGGCCCCGATTCCAGGGTTTCTGGATAGAGGCTGATGGGCGGGACGAGTGACGGGTTCAACGACATCCGCGGTGAGTGAAGCGGCCCAACGCTACGTCGGCGCCGCGTTCGATCTGGCGCTGGACACAGGCGACGTCGACGCGGTCGACAAGGACCTGACCGCGCTGGCGAAAGTCATCTCCGGAAACGCCGAACTGGCCCGCACGCTGGCCTCGCCGCTGCATGGCGCCGAGGATAAAGCCAACGTTCTCGCCGCGCTGGGCAAGAAGCTGGGTCTTTCCGGCCTGTCGAGCCGTCTGGTGGGCGTCGCCGCCCTGAACCGCCGTGCGGGCGAAATCCCCGGCATCGCCAAAGCCTTCGCCGAACGCGCCGCCCGCCATCGCGGGTCGCAGCGTGTTGTGGCGCGCGTCGCCCGCCCGCTGGCCGATGCGCAGAAACTCGATCTGGAATCTGCGGTCTCGAAATCTCTCGGCCGCTCCGTTTCCGTGGACGTGGAAGTCGATCCCGCCCTTATCGGCGGTTTGCAGCTCAAGCTGGGCTCGCGCCTGATCGACGCCTCGGTCCGCACCAAGCTCAATACACTGACGAACCTGATGAAGGGGGCCTGAGCCCATGGACATCCGCGCTGCTGAAATTTCCGAAATCCTGAAGGCGCAGATCAAGAACTTCGGCAACGAAGCCGAAGTCTCGGACGTCGGCCAGGTGCTGTCGGTGGGCGACGGCATCGCCCGCGTCCACGGCCTCGACAACGTCCAGGCCGGTGAGATG
>CAZJZQ010000055.1:10438-21646 GCA_964550535.1 uncultured Rhizobium sp. | reverse complement strand
GTTGCCGATAGTGTCGAGGATGCTTTCATAGATGCGGCCCCGGCCAGGCGGATCGAGCTTCACGGGAGGCAGGTCGGCGCTCATGGGGAGATCCCTGTTGCAATGGGCCGCGTTGCGCTGGCCCTGTGGTCGTGTGCGGCGGAGACTATAGCCCTTCGCCAGCCTTTGTGGAGGGCGTACAGCCCGTCCCGGCGGTTTTGATGCGACGGGTCCGCCGCCTTGCGACCCAAAGTGGGAAGCGGCGGCGGTTCAAGGCCGATTTCGTGGATACGCCATGCGCGCCGCAAAGGGAGCGGCGTTCATTCCAGCGCGAGACGGACAGCTTTCCTGCCGACAGTGGGGAGCGACGCCAGCGCCGCGTCTCGCCCGATCCATTCGCCCTCCAGCCGGGCGCGGGCCGGCGCCTCGGCGCGCCAGACATCCAACTTGAGCGCGAAGTGCGTGAAGACGTGGCGGACTTCCCCCACACGCTCCCACGACAACCGCGCAGGCGCGCCGGACAGCGGATCGGCGGGCGGCGCATCTTCCCACGTGCTTGTCGGCGGCATCAGCATCCCGCCCAGAAGCCCCTGCGGCGGACGGCGGATCAGCAACACCTCGCCGCCCCTTGTCGCGACGAAGGCTGAGCCATGGCGCACGGGTTGCGCCTTCTTGTCCGGTTTCATGGGATAGCGCGCCGGATCGCCCTGCGCCCGTGCAACGCACCCTTTGGCGACGGGGCATATTCCACACGCGGGATTGCGGGGCGTGCAGACGGTTGCGCCCAGATCCATCATCGCCTGCGCCAGATCGCCGGGGCGGACATCGCTGGCGCTGGCCTCGAACATGAACTGCGCATATTCCGCCGCGCATTTCTTGGCGGCGCGCCAGCCGGCTTCCGCGCCATCGGAGCCGATGGCTTCCAGGCGCGAGACGACGCGCTCGATATTGCCGTCCACCGGCGCGACCGGTTCGTCGAAGGCGATCGCGGCGATGGCGGCGGCGGTATAGGGGCCGACGCCGGGAAGATCGCGCAGGCCGTCGCGCGTTTGCGGAAATCCGCCCTGCTCCGCCACAGCTTTGGCGCAAGCATGGAGGTTACGCGCGCGGCTGTAATAGCCGAGTCCGGCCCATGCTGCGGAGACATCCTCCCATGGCGCCGTGGCGAGCGCGGCGACGCGGGACCAGCGCTGGGTGAATTTCAGGAAGTAGGGCGCGGCGTGCGGCACGGTGGTCTGCTGCAACATCACTTCCGACAACCAGACGCGATAGGGATCAGGCCTGACGCCCGCATCGCGATCCGCCGGACCGGTGCGCCAGGGCAGCGGGCGGGCGTGGGCGCGATACCATGCGTCCAGCGCGCGAGCCCGGCTTCGGGCCTTCGGCCTTTCCGGGGCTTTTTCCCGCGTGTTTTCCGGCTGCGCAATTTTCGGCTGTGAAACCTTCATGGCGACTGGTTCCGTCATCCGCAGAATGCTGGCAAGATCGGGCCATGCCTAAAACGCCTGACTGGAAGATACGGGAGGCGGAACGCGCGGCCGAGGCGCGTCTGGCGGAAGTGCGCGCCACGCCGGTCTATCGCAGCGCCAAACCATTCGGGAATGCGCTGACGCGGGCGCTGGCGCCTATTCTCAAGGAAGCGGGACCGGCGGCGGATACGCTGGTTGCGCGCTGGGCCGAGATTGTCGGCCCGCGTCTGGCCGCCGTGACCCAGCCGGTGCGCGTCGCCCCGGCCAAGGGCGGCGGGGTGTTGCACCTGCGGGCCCCATCCGCCGCCGCGCCGATGATCCAGCACGCGCAGGAGCATATTCTGGAGCGGGTGAACCTCGCCTCGGGCTCCAGGGTGAAGTCGATCAAGATCATCCAGACCTCGGCGCCGCCGCCCAAGCCTTCCGCCCCGCGTCCGCAGCCGCTGACCGAGGACGAAAAGACGGCGCTGCTGAACGAGCTGGCCGAGGTGCGCGATCCGTCGGTCCGGGCGGCGCTGACGGCGCTGGGCGTGGCGGTCCTGACCCCGCGCAAAGGCCCCAGGGGCTAGCCGCCCCGCCCCGCACATATGCCTGACACAGCCGTGCGTTGACCCCGGACGCAGGCCACGCCAAACAGTCGCCAGATTTGCTGGCTTGTTCAGCCCCATCCGGCCGCGGGACGGCGAAAAGGACGGGACCAGAGGGAGACGCGACGCATGACCATTCTGACCCCTGTTCGCACCTTCATCGCGGCGGCCGCGCTGGTGCTGGCCGCAGCGTGCGGCGGCGAAGGCGGCGGCGGATCCACTGCGAAGGTCGATCCGTATTTCGGCGACGTGGTGCTGGGCGACGCGTCCGCGCCGGTTGAGCTGGTGGAGTATGCTTCACTCACCTGCTCGCACTGCCGCGATTTCTGGAAACAGGTCTATCCGCGCCTGAAGTCGGAATACATCGACACCGGCAAGGTGAAGTACGTCATGAAGGACTGGCCGACCGCGCCGGCCGACCTCGCCATTGCGGGCGTGGGCCTGTCGCGCTGCGCCGGCAAGGACAAATACTACGCCATCGTCGATGAGTTCTTCACGCGTCAGGGCGATATGTTTGAAGCGGCGCAGAAGGGCGCGGCGGGGCCCGTGCTGGTCGAGATCGGCGGGGCGCACGGCCTGTCGGTTGAAGAGGTGCGCGCCTGCATCGAGCATCCCGGCATCGAGAAGCACCTGATGACGGTCCAGACGGAAGCCGCCGGACGGGTGAGCGGCACGCCCGCCGTGTTCCTGAACGGCGACGTCGCGACCGACCATAGCTGGGCCGGCCTGTCCGCCGCCATCGAAGCGAAGTTGAACCCGCAGGCCGCGCCCGCCGAAGGCCAGCCTGCTGCACCCGCCACGGAAGCAGCTCCGGCCGCCACAGAGGAAGCGCCCGCCCAATGATCCGCCGCACCGCCCTGCTCGCCCTCGCCGCAACCGCGCTCGCCGCCTGCGAACCCAAGCCGGTTGAACCCGATGCGTTCACGCCGGTTCCGATCTCGCCCTTCCTGGGCGAGACGGTGATGGGCGATCCGAATGCTCCGGTGGAGATTGTCGAGTACGCCTCAACCACCTGCGGCCACTGCAAGGCTTTCCACGAAGGCACGCTGCCGGAGGTGAAAGCCGCCTATATCGACACGGGCAAGGCGAAGCTGGTCTATCGCGTGGTGCCGACCCAGCCGGGCGCCATCGCCGTCGCGGGCGCGTCGATTGCGCGCTGTGCGGGCGAAGACAAATTCTTCGATGTGATCGGCGACCTGTTCGAGAACCAGGAAACGCTGGTGATGGCCGGAACCGAAGCCGCCGCCCGCGAGGAACTGGGCAAGGTCGGCGCCCGCCATGGCCTCACGCCGGACGAGGTCCGCACCTGCATCGACTCCGAGGAGGTGATGGCGATCACCATCGGGCAGGCCCAGAACGCGCCCGAGGAAGTCACCGGCACGCCCACCCTGTTCGTCGCCGGGCAGAAGGTCGAGGACTACTCGTTCGCGAACCTGTCGGCGGCCATTGAGGCCCAGCTGGCGGCGCAAACACAGTAAACGCGGCCCAAAACAGGACCTTGTTCGCCCCAGAGGCGACTTTGCGCCCATTGACCCGCTGCGCTGGCCGCGCGAAGAGCGGTTTTTCCGGCCTTTTCAAGAGGTCCTAGCGGCCGTCGCGCCGATCCGGAGAGGGCTGTGCAGGTCACCGGCCTGAAAATCGCGGGGTTCAAGTCCTTCGTGGACCCGGTCGATGTGCCGGTCCATGAGGGCCTGACCGGCATTGTCGGGCCGAACGGCTGCGGCAAGTCCAACCTGCTGGAAGCGCTGCGCTGGGCCATGGGCGCGACATCCGCCCGTGCGATGCGCGGCGGCGAGATGGACGACCTGATCTTCGCGGGCACCACCGAACGCCCCGCGCGCGAGATCGCCGAAGTCGTGTTGATGATCGACAATCGCGAGCGCACGGCGCCGGCGGAGTTCAACGAGGAAGACGTTCTGGAAATCCGCCGCACGCTGCGCCGCGGGGCCGGGTCGTCCTATCGCATCAATGGGCGCACGGTGCGCGCCAAGGATGTGCAAATCCTGTTCGCGGACGCATCGACCGGCGCCAACTCGCCCTCTCTGGTGCGGCAGGGACAGATTTCGGAGCTGATCTCCGCCAAGCCGCAGAACCGCCGCCGCATCCTTGAGGAAGCAGCCGGCATCGGCGGCCTCGCCGCGCGACGCCACGAGGCGGAGCTGAAGCTGAAGGCGGCGGAGGAGAACCTCGCCAAGCTCGCCGACATCATGGCCGAGGTGGAGCGCCAGGCTGCGTCGCTGAAACGCCAGGCTGGCAAGGCGCGGCGCTATCGTGCGCTTTCGGAAGAGATACAGGCGCTGGAAGCGCGTCTTGGCGCCACCCGCTGGCGCGGCGCGGTGAAGGAGACGGCGGAAGCGCGCAAGGCGCTGGCCGCCGCGAAGGAAGCCGAGGCGGAGGCGGTCTCCGCCGTGGCCCGCGCCAACGCCGCCGAACTGGACGCCCGCGCCGCCATCGATCCGTTGCGCAACGCCGAAGCCGACGCGGCCGGACGTCTCGGCGCCCTGAAGCTGCAACTCGCGCGCACCGAGGCGGAACGCGACGCCGCGCGCGATCATGCCGTGCGCATCGACCGCGACATCGCCCGCATCGAGGAAGAGACCGCGCGCGAGCAGGCGGAACAGGCCGACGCGGGCCTGCGCATGCAACGCGCCATCGATACGCTGGCCGCCCTGCCCCCCGACGATGCGGCGGCGCGCAAGGCCGAACATGACCGTCTGCTTTTCGCACGCGACGCCGCGCACGCCGCCCGCACCAAGGCCGAACTGGACGCCGACGCCGCACGCATGGCGCTGGCGCAGGCGGATGTTCGTGCGGCCACCGGCGCCTCCGCGATCCGGCGCGAGGAAGACAGGATCGCGCGGCTGGACGCCGAACTCGCCCGCCTGCGCCGCGAACTCGGCGCGCTGGGCGATGCGGCTGTGATTGAAGCGGCGCTGGAGACAGCGCGCGCGCGCAGCATTGAAGCCGCACGTCAGGTCGAACAGGCGCAAGCGGCGCTGACGCAGGCCAACCGCGCGCTCGACGCCGCGCGCGGCGAGGAAGCCAAACTCACCCCGCCCGTCCACGCAACCGAGCGCCGGGTGGTGGAGCTGGAAGCGGAGCTGAAAGGCCTCGACCGCCTGCTGCGCCGCCATGAAGGCCCGGCGCCGGTGATGGATTCGATCAGCGCGAAAGGTCTGGAGCGCGCGCTCGCCGCAGCCCTCGACGCCGATCTCGAAGCGCCGGTTGATCCGGCGGCGCCTGCGCACTGGTCCGGCCGCCATGGCCGCACCGCCATGCCCCTGCCCGATGGCGCGACGCCGCTGTCCGATATCGTGCAGGCGCCGGACGTGATGCAGGCGCGCCTGTCGCAATGCGGACTGGTGGATCGCGACAAGGGCGCCGCGCTGCAACCCGGCCTGTCGATCGGCCAGCGCCTCGTCTCGCGCGAGGGCGACCTGTGGCGCTGGGATGGTTTCGTGCGCAGCGCCGAAGCGCCGCTGCCCACGGCTGAACGCATGGCGCAACGCACCCGCCGCGAGGAATGCCAGCGCGACCTCGTCGTGGCGCAGAAGGATCGCGACGCCGCGCTCGCCGCCCGCAACAAGGCGTCCGCCGCGCTCACCAATGCCGAGATGGCGGCGATGGAAGCCCGCCGCCGCGCGCCCGAAGCCCAGCGTAACGCCGCGCAGACACGCGAAGCCGCCCTGCGCGCGGAACAGGATGTCGAGCGGCTGAGTCTGCGCGGCGCATCGCTGCGTGACTCCGTTGCGCGGCTGGAGACGGATCACCGCCACGCCGTCGCCATGCTGGGCGAAGCGCGCGAGGCGTCTTCCGCCATGCCGACCGACGCCGACCGCGCACATGTCGCCGCCATGCTGGAAGCGATGACGGCGGCGCGCGAAGCCGAGCGCCATGCCGCACAGGATTTCGACGCCTTTGTGCGTGAGACAGAACGCGCCGAGGCCGTGCGCTCCGGCCTCAAGCTTGAGCAGCAGGAATGGGCGGGGCGCGAAGCCGCCGCCGCCGCGCGCCTGTTGCGTCTGGTGGAGCAACTCGAAGCCGCCCGCGATGCACGTGTCGTTGCAGCGGAAGCGCCCGCCAAGGCGCAGGCCCGGCTCGACGAACTGGCCGCCGGCGCCGAGGCCGCCGAAACCGCACGGCGCGAAGCGGCCGACGCCCTCGCCGCCGCCGGCACCGTCTTGCGCGAAGCCGAGTTCGCCACGCGCAATGCGCGCGAACAATCCGCCAATGCGCGCGAAGGCCTCGCCCGCTCCGACGCGCGCCTCGAAGCCGCCATCCGCCGCGAAGCCGAGATCGCCGAAACCGTCCGCGCCGCATTCGACCGCGAGTTGGAAGACCTTGAGGCGCTGGTCGCCGCCGCGCTGGCGCAAGCCGCAGAGGCCGGTGAAGATGCGCCCGGCGAAGCGCCCGACCCCGCCGTGCTCGATATCCGCCTCGCCCAGCTGCGCCGCGAGCGTGACGGCCTTGGCGCGGTGAACATGGAGGCTGACGACCAACTCGCCGAGATCGCCGCGCGCATGGGTTTTCAGGCGGAGGAGCGCGACGACCTGATCGCCGCCATCGCCCGCCTGCGCGAAGGCATCGATGCGCTGAACGAGGAAGGCCGCTCGCGCCTCGTCGCCGCGTATGAATCCGTCAACACGCATTTCCGGTCGCTGTTCACCGCCCTGTTCGGCGGCGGCGAAGCGGAGCTGCGCCTCACCGAAAGCGAAGACCCGCTCGACGCCGGTCTCGAAATCTACGCCTCGCCGCCGGGCAAGCGTCTGGCCACGCTGTCGCTGATGTCGGGCGGCGAACAGGCGTTGACGGCGACGGCGCTGATCTTCGCCGTCTTCCTCTCGCGCCCCTCGCCCATCTGCGTGCTGGACGAGGTGGACGCGCCGCTGGACGACGCCAACGTCGACCGCTTCTGCCGCCTGCTCGACGAGATGCGCAAACGCACCGCCACCCGCTTCATCGTCATCACCCACAACGCCGTCACCATGTCCCGCATGGACCGCCTGTTCGGCGTCACCATGCAGGAGCGCGGCGTGTCCCGGCTCGTGTCGGTGGACCTGGAAGCGGCTGAGCGGCTGGCGGCGGCGTAAGAATCTTTCCTTCTCCTGCATCCGCAGGCCATTCCGGCGGCGACAAAGGCATGACACCGTCGGGCATACGCTGGCGGAAAGGGAGGACGCGCCGTGGAAGGCAAGCTGCCCGAAATATACTGGTATGTTTTCTGGATCGGCGTGGTGCTGATCTCCTTCGGTTGCGCCATCTGGGCAGGCCAGGGTGAGCATGAGCGGCGTCACAAAGCGCTCGATATCCTGAAGATGTATGCGGAAAGAGGCGCCGAGCCTCCGGCTGCCATGCTGGAGCAGTTGGCGCAGCACGCAGCGGGAAATCAAGCGGGGCAGAAGCCTTTTCAAGGCCGCGGCCTGCTCTTGCAGGCGTTCATCGGATTTCTGTTCAGCGCCTGCGTTGCGGGCGGACTGCACGGCTGGCTTGAAGCCGGTGACGCTGAGAACTGGATGGTGTTTGCATCACAGGCGGCCATGGCGTTCTTCGGTTTCGGCGCCTTCGGCCTCCTGCTCGCGGCCCTGCTCACGCGCGACCGATAGATGTTCGATGACGACGCCAGCCTGATCGCCGCCGTGCGCGACGGATCGGAGCGCGCATTCAACATATTGATTGATCGGCACCAGCAGGCCGTACGCGTATTCCTGCGCGGGCTCGTGAACGTGACGGATGCCGATGATATCGCGCAGGAAACTTTTCTGGCGGCATGGACGCAAGCGCACGCTTTTCGCGGAGCCGCCAATGTACGGTCTTGGCTATGCGCGATTGCGTGGCGCAAAGCAAAGGGCGCGCAACGCAGCTGGTTCCGCCGCCGCGACCGGGACACGGCATGGGCTGAGCTTTCGGAATCCGTGGGCGCGCCTGATGCGGATCGCGTGGCGCTACAACAGGCGCTTGAGGTGCTGCCGCTGGATCAGCGCGCGGCGACCGTGCTCTGTCTTGGCGGCGCGTTCACGCACGCTGAAGCCGCGGAAATACTTGGCCTTCCGCTCGGCACGGTGAAATCGCATGTGCTGCGCGGGCGCAACAAGTTGCGTGGTGTGTTAGGAGACGATGCATGAGCGAGATGAGCGATCAACGCATTGCCGGGCTTCTGAACCGCGTCGCGCCGCCAGTGTACGATCCCTTTTTCCGGCTGGCGGTTCTGGAGCGGCGTGAGCGCAAGCGGTTCCAGATTCAATTATTGGCGCTGCTTGTCATGGCGCTTATCGCTGCGATCGTATTGTCGAGCGGCATCGCGATGGGGGCGGATCCCGGGGGGCTGATGTTTGTGCTGCTGGTTTGTGGCGGCGTGGTGGCGTCATGGGCAGCCGCCGCGCCGGGCGTGTTGCTGGTGGTGCGCAGCCTGCGTACCTACAAAAGCAAAATAGAAACCTGACTGTCGCTGCATCCGCAGAACCCGTTGGCGGCGACTTACTGCTGGAGATCGCCGTCGCGCTCGCTGCAAGCGACTGGCCAGCATGCAGGAGACAAAATGCCGACAGACCGGCCCCACGCCGACATCGACGCACGCGCCCGGCTGGCCGGATTTCTGTTTCTG
Organism: uncultured Rhizobium sp.; assembly: GCA_964550535.1. Lineage (GTDB taxonomy): Bacteria > Pseudomonadota > Alphaproteobacteria > Caulobacterales > Hyphomonadaceae > UBA7672. The sequence continues at coordinate 13,010 of CAZJZQ010000055.1, read as the reverse complement.
GCTGTCAACGCAACCTACGTCGCCTCACTGGTGACGACCGCAGGCGGCTCGGACGACATTCGTCGGGTGGGGGTCGCCTTCCAGACGGCGGCAAGCGCAGCGACAATCCTCATGGCGTGGTCATTCTACGAACTCCTCCGGCCCACGCATCGCGGTCTTGCGCTCGTCGCACTCCTTTTCCGGGTCGCAGAAGCCGCGCTGTTCGGCGTGTTCGCGATATTCAGTCTGGTCGAATTGGATCTTGGAGGCGCGGACCGGCTCGCTACGGCGGATCAGGCCGTCATGGCGCTCACCGGCGGCGCCCGAAACGCGTCCGGGCATGTTGCACAGGTCTATTTCTGCGCAGGATCACTGATCTTCTTTTTCCTGCTGATGCGCAGCCGCATCATCCCCCGCTCCGTCGCCGCTTTCGGGCTGGCGGCAACCGGGTTCAGCCTTCTGTCCTCCCTGCTCCAGATTGGCGCACCAGCCTATTCGGGCTATCTTTCGCTTTCCGGTCTTGCCCTGTTGGCTGCGGAAGCGGTCGCTGGCATGTGGCTTCTGATTGCCGGCGCGGGTCATACCCGCAGGGTAAGCCGGCCGGCCGCTCCCGCCCCGGCATGATGATGGGGTTCGATTTCCCCAGGGCCCGCCAGCAACCGAGTCTGCGGCCTTTCGGACGTCTGTGCATCGTGCGGCGTAATCTCGCAGGCTTATTGCTTTAAAAACAGGGCATTAAGGGCAGAAATCTTCCCGAAACCTTCCTTGACGGGAATCCGGGCGGCTGTATAGGTGTCGCCACAATGCGGCAGAGGCTTTCGGGCCCCGGCGGCGTTGCGCACAGGACCGGGTTTATTCCCCGAAGCTGCAAGCTGGACGAGCCTCATGGGCGACGATCTGAACAAACGGATCGCCGACGCCCAGGAGAAGCTCGACGCCAGATCGCGGCCTTCGCCGTCTTCGACGGGCAAGGGAGCAAGCCTGGGCTTCAAGATGGCGTCGGACCTTGTGGCCGCAGTCATCGTGGGGTCGATCCTGGGCTGGGGTCTGGATGCGCTGTTCGGCTGGTCGCCCTGGGCGCTGATCACATGCCTCTTCCTCGGTTTTGCAGCCGGGGTGAGGAACGTGGTGCGAACCGCCACGCAAGCGAACGCCGAGGCGAACGCAGGACTTACGACGACGCCAGCCGACGGGGCTGCGGAGAGGGATAGGGACCAGGCCGGATGAGACTCGCAACCGACCCGATGCACCAGTTCCAGATCACGCGCCTGTTCGAGATCAATCTCGGCGGCTGGGATCTCTCCTTCACCAATTCCTCGCTGTGGATGGTGATCGGCGTCGGTCTCGTGATCGGCTTCCTGGCTGTCGCCACATCGAAACTCGCCACGGTTCCGGGCCGGGTCCAGTCGCTGGCTGAAATCTGGTACGGCTTTATCGCCGGCATCGTGAAGGACGTGAACCACGCGCCGGGCAAACCCTTCATCCCGCTGGTTTTCTCGCTTTTCGCCTTCATCTTCATCGCCAACATGCTGGGCCTGGTTCCGTGGTTCTTCACCACCACCAGCCACATCGCCGTCACCGGCGCGATGGCGCTGTTCACCATCGGTCTGGTGATCGTGGTCGGCTTCATGAAGAAAGGCCTCAAATTTCTCGGCATCTTCGTGCCGTCGGGCGTGCCGCTGCCGCTTCTGCTGATCGTTACGCCGATCGAGATCATTTCGTTCCTGTCGCGCCCGATCAGCCTCGGCATGCGTCTGTTCGCCAACATGCTGGGCGGTCACGTCGCGCTGAAAGTGTTCGCGGGCTTTATCCCCTCGCTGGCCGCTGCGCTCGGCGGCGTCGGCATGCTGATGGGCGGCCTGCTGGTCATGCCGCTGGTCGTGGGCGTCACCGCCCTCGAAGTGCTCGTCGGCTTCCTGCAGGCCTATGTCTTCGCGATGCTGACCTGCGTGTATCTCAACGATGCGCTGGGCGAAGGCCACTAACCTCTTTTAGCGGCCCTTCCCGGGCCAGAACTTCACGAACTTCCCAAGGAGAACGGAAATGGAAGGTCTCAACTATATCGGCGCGGGTCTCGCCTGCTTCGCCATGCTCGGCGCGGCCATCGGCGTGGGCAACATCTTTGCCTCGTACCTCGACGGCGCGATGCGCAACCCGTCGGCCGCCCCGCAACAGTTCGGCAACCTGATCTTTGGTTTCGCCGTGACGGAAGCGCTCGGCATCTTCGGCTTCGCTATCGCCCTGATCCTGATCTTCGCCGTCTAATCGACAGCGACTGATCACTCCTTCCTTCCGGAGCGCCGCACGTGGCCACAGAATCGGGCGAACATTCAGGCGGGTCATTCCCGCCGTTCGAGCAGATCGATACGTTCCCCAGCCAGATCTTCTGGCTGGCGGTGACGTTCCTCGTGCTCTACGTGGCGGTCTCGCGGGTCTTCCTGCCCAAATTGCAGAAGGCCATCGAGGACCGTAACGGCACGATCGCCGGCAACGTGTCGGCCGCGGCGGCGCTCTCCTCCAAAGCGGACGAGTCCGTGAAGGCGCTGGAAGCGAAGATCGCCGAAGCCAAGGCCCGCGCCCGCGCGACTGCGGA
>CAZJZQ010000055.1:0-10428 GCA_964550535.1 uncultured Rhizobium sp. | reverse complement strand
TCCGCCCGGGCCTGCTCCGCAGTCGCGCGGGCGGAAGCCGACAAGGAAGCTGCGGCGCAGACCGCGAAAGTCGAGGCGGACCTCAACGCCCGCCTCGCCGCCGCCGAAGCCCGCATCTCTGACACCCGCGCCAAGGCGATGGCGAATGTCTCGGCCGTGGCCGAAGACACCGCCGCCGCGATCGCGGAGAAAATCACCGGCGTGAAACCGGCGCCGGGCGCGGTGAAGTCCGCCGTCTCCGGCGTGATGGGAGGCTGACATGGCCGTTGAACCGGGCGAGGCCACTGGCTTCAGCATCGACACCTTCTTCGCCGATCCCACTACCTGGGCTGGCGTCGGCCTGATCATCTTCGCGGGCATCGTCGCCTACATGAAGGCGCCGGGCATGTTGACCAAATCTCTGGACGACCGCGCCGCGAAGATCACGGCCGAACTCGCCACCGCCGAGGCGTTGCGTCTGGAAGCGGAGGCCAAGCTGGCCGACGCCCAGCGCCGCCAGACCGAAGCCGAAGCGGACGCCGCCGCCATCGTGGACGCCGCGCGCCGCGAGGCCGCCCAGCTGGCGCAAGCCGCCAGCGTCGCCCTCGCCGACCGCATCGCCCGCCGCGAAAAGATGGCCGAGGATCGCATCGCCCGCGCCGAATCAGACGCCGTGCGCGACGTGAAGAACGCCGCCATCGACACCGCCTCGAAAGCCGCCGCCGCCGTTCTGGTGCAGCAGCTCTCCGGCACCGCCGCCGACGCCCATCTGGCCCAGAGCCTGGACGCGGTGAAGAAAGCGCTGTCGTAAGCCACCGCCGCAAGACTCACAGAACTTCAGCGAAGGGCGCGCTTCACGGCGCGCCCTTTTGTTTTTGGGGGCGGCACGTTGCGCCGCTGCGTCGCGCGGCTCTTTCCTCACGCAGCGCCACTGCCGCGCGCGCCGCCCGTCACCAGCGCAACGCGCCCTGTCAGATCGCTCATACCCTGCTTCTTACTGACGCTGCGCAACGACGGCTTCCTGAACCGCGGCCACGAATGCCGCACGCATGGCGCCCGATGGCTGATCGCCCGAAGACGGCCACGCGCTTTGCACCACAACGATCAGATCGTCCGGCGGATCGAACAGGATCATCTGGCCGAAGATGCCAACGGCGCGATACGTCCCCTCCGCACCCGTCCACCATTGATAGCCATAGCCGCCCGTCCCGCGGATCGACGGCGCAACCGGCGTCGTCGCTTCCTCGATCCATCCATCGGGAACGATGGATACGCCGTCCACCTTCGCGCCGTTCATGAAGAACATGGCGAAGCGTCCGAAGTCGCGCAGCGTCGCGGAGATGCAGCACCCGGCATATTCGCCGCCGGATGAATCAAGCAACCAGATCGCGTCCGCCTCCATGCCATAGGGAGCCCAGATTTTTTCAGAAAGATAGTCCGCCAGCTTCTTGCCCGTCGCCGCACGCACGACGGAGCCGACAAGGTGCGTCTCGCCCGTCTTATAGACCCACTTCGTACCCGGCTCCGCTTCGCGCGGCAGTTTCGCCATATAGGCCACCACCGGATCGGATCCGTCGTCTGTGCGCGAGGACCGGATGCGCCCGACATCCGAATTGGGATCGGAGTATGTCTCATCCCACTTCACGCCGGACGTCATGGTGAGAAGCTGGCGCACCGTGACGCCCTCATACGCCGAGCCTTTCAGGCCCGGCAGGTATTCCGTCACCTGATCATCCAGACTGCGGATCGCGCCATCCTCCAGCGCGGCGCCGGCCAGCGTGGACGAGATCGACTTGCCCACCGAGAAGCTGGTCCACTTTTCACCGGGACCGTAGCCGTGGGCATAACGCTCCAGCACCACCTCGCCGCGATGGATCACCAGCACGCCTCCGGCCATGCCTTTTTCCATGAAGCTTTCGGTCGTCATCGCTGCGCCTTCATGCGTGAAGGCGATCTCCAACTCCGTCTCAGCGCCGGGCAGAGGCGCAACCTGCGAACCGCGCTTGATCGTGTTGGCCGGGAAGATCTTCTCAAGATTGCGATAACCGATCAGCTGCTCTTCCGGCGTCCAGAACAGGTAGGACCCGTTCATGTCCGGCTTGGGCAACGTCGCCTGCTGCGGCGCTTCCTGTTGGACTTCGGCCTGCGGTTGCGGCGAGCAAGCCGCAATGGTCAATGCCGCAAGGCATGCGGCCGCAAGAGTGCGTTTCATGTTTCTTCCCCCCTTACGATCTGCGCGCGTCGAGCCAGTTGCGGATCGTGACGTTCACCAGTGCGGCCGCATCATGCTGCACGAAATGCCCGGCGTCGGGGATCATCAGGATGGATGTATCTTTCGCCACATGCTCCCAGGTGTCGTTGTGGCCCATGGAAAGCAGCGCCTGATCCTGCATGCCGTGGATCACCAGCACAGGCGCATCGATCTTCGGGAAGGCAGGCTGCGCGGCGGCGGCGCCAGCCGAAGGATAGTTGGCGCGATAATAGTTCATCATGCCCGCAAAGCTGGAGCGGCCGAACGCCTCGACATACTTCGCCTTCTGCGCCGGGTCCTGCACCCATCCGGCCAAACCCTCCGCAGTCAGATTGTTCTCCGAACCTTCGCGCTGGAAGTTGACGGCGTAGTTGCTGTTCTCCGGCGCGGCCTGAAGCTGGCGGCCCATATTCGCCGGGTGCGGCACCGACATGATCACAAGCCTGTCGACCAGATCGGGCCGCGTCAGGGCCGTGCGCCATGAAATGAACGCGCCCCAGTCATGGCCGACGATCACCGCTTTCTGCTGTCCCTCCGCCGCGATGACGGCGGCGACGTCTTCGACCAGCTTCGCCGCGTCATAGTTCGCGACGCCTTCGGGCTGGTCTGAAAGGTTGTAGCCGCGCGTGTCGATGGCGGCGACGCGATAGGCGTCATCCAGAGCGGGACGCAGCGTATCCCACGATCCGCTGAAATCCGGGAAGCCGTGGATGGCGACGACCAGCGGTCCCTCGCCGGAGACAGCGTAGTGGATTTTCGTCCCGTCAGAGCTGGTCGCGAATTTCGATTCAACCGCGCGCGCGGCGCCGGGCGTCGCGGCCTCCGGCGTGGCGGTTTCAGGTGTTGGCGCGGATGGCTGGCACGCGGCGAGCGCAGCAGCAAGCAGAACGGCGGATGCAACGGATGCGACGGCGCGGACCATGATTCCCTCCAGCGCAGGGGTCTTCGCCCCTGACGCCATCAGGCTAGACCCGCGCCTGGCGGTTCACAATCATGTCGCGGGGGAAGCGGGGATTGGAGCGCGAGCCGTCTGGACAATCCTCACCGCCAGCCCTGGATCCCGATTTTCATCGGGACGAGCGGGATTTAAGCTGCGCCCCCGCTCAACCGGTTGCAGCTTAATCTTCCAGATCTTCCTGCAGGATCGTCATTTCGAGCTGATAGGAAACCTCGCCCTCGTCCTCGATCAGGTAAACGAGGCCGACATGCTCACCGGCGATCAGCACTTCCACGCTGTCGGTGACGCGCGGGCGGGGGGCCAACGTGATGCCGGGATTCAGCGTGCGCTTCAGATAGTCTTCGACGCGCTTCACGGTCTCGGGATTCATGGCGGCGCCTCCGGCGGATGGGTGTTCGCGGGGAGCCTTACCCGCCCCCGGACCCGGCGCCAACCCCGTTTGAGGCAGTCGGCATTGGGCAGTCGGCAGCCGGCGGCCCGAATGAACCCCGACTGCCGACTGCCCAATGCCGACTGCCTAAACCTAAAGCCCGACGTCGAACTTCTGGTCCATCGTCTTGGAGGGTTCCATGCAGGCGCCGCCCACCGGACGGGCTGGAACGCCGGCTACGGAGCAACGCGGCGGCACGTCGTTCAGCACCACGGAGCCGGAGCCCACGCGCGCCTCGTCGCCGATGGTGATATTGCCCAGCACCTTCGCGCCCGCGCCCAGCAGCACGCCATTGCCGATTTTAGGGTGGCGATCGGTGAACACCTTGCCCGTTCCGCCCAGCGTCACGCCGTGCAGCATCGAAACATCATTGCCCACGCGCGCCGTCTCGCCGATCACCACGCTGGTCGCGTGATCCATGAACACGCCATGCCCGATCGGCGCGGCGGGGTGGATATCGACGCTGTAGAGTTCCGATGTGCGCGACTGGAGGAAAAAGGCCAGCGTCTCGCGCCCCTGCCCCCACAGCCAATGCCCCACACGATGCGTTTGCAGCGCCAGAAAGCCCTTGAAGAACAGGAAGGGCTGCAAGGTCGAACGCGTCGCCGGATCGCGGTCCATCACCGCCTGAAGATCGCGCTCCGCGGCGGCGACGATGGAGGGGTCAGATTCATAAGCCTGTTCGCAAATCTCGCTGATCTGGAGCGCGCAGATGTTCGGACCGCCAGCCTTCTGCGCAAGCTGATAACGCAGCGCCTCGGCAAAGGCGGAATGATTGAGAACGGTGGCGTTGAGATAGCTGGCCAGCGCCGGTTCCTGCTCGGCCGCCGTCGCCGCATCGAATCTCAGCCTCTGCCAGATTGGAGCCGCAGCGCCCCGGCCCACGGGCGCACCACCGGCGGGACTGGACGTCACAGAGGGCTCCCCCTGCGCCGCGCGACGATCCGCCATTGTATCCTCCTGCCGTTTCACCGGCGGCCGTTTGACCGGCCTGCCGCTACGCGCCCCGCAGCATTAGCCGGGCCAACTCCGCAGGCAAAGCCCCGTTGCGGAGGAGATGGTCGGCCTTCAGCAGCATCACAAGAGTAAAAGCATCGGTAAATTCGCCAGCCGCCGCCATCCGCACCGCCTCAACAAACGGAACCCTACGTACCGTCAAAGCCTCGGTATCGTCCGGCGCCCGGCTGGTATCGGCCGAAAGCCCCCACGCCAGAAAGGCGAAGGCGACCTCATCCGTCACGGAATTGGACAGGTGCACGTCCGCCAGCAGCGGCAGCCAATTGTCCGCCTTCAGCCCCGTCTCTTCGCTCAATTCCCGCTGGGCGCCCTCCAGAGCCTCCAGATCGCGCGGCCCGCCGCCCTCCGGCAGCTCCCAGGAATAGCGGCCAAAAGCGAACCTCTCCTGCCCCACCAGGATCGTTCGCCCCTCCTCGTCGATGGGCAGCACCCCCAGCGCCAGGTTCTTGAAATGCACGAGGCCGTAGAGCGCCGGCTTGCCCGTGGGCGCCGTCACCTGGTGCTCGGTCACGCGGATCCAGCGGTTGTCGTATTTCTGCTGCGAGGACTGGATCGTCCACTTCTTCGGCGCATCGCTCATGCCCTCTGGCGTAGGCGCAGGCCCAGCCACGCGCAAGCAGACCGCCCGGAGGGGAGACGCGCGCCATCCCCTGCGCTAGGTTCGCGCCCGCATGACCGGAGACCTTGCCATGAAGCTGAAGACCCTGGCCGCCGCTTTCGCCGCCATCGCCCTGGCCGCCTGCGGAGAACCGGGCCGCGAGGCGATACAGCCGGTGCAGGGCAACGCCTCCATGGGCCCGCCCGACGCCAAGGTCGTCGTGGTCGAATACGGCTCGCCCACCTGCCCCGGCTGCAAGAGCTGGCATGACCAGTACTGGGAAGCGATGAAGACCAACTACATCAACACCGGCAAGGTCCGCTTCGAGTTCCGCGAGCTGGCCGTTCACGGCGCACTCGACGCCGCCATCTTCGCCGTGGCGCGTTGCGCGGGCGATGGCGATTATTTCGCGGTGCTCGATGAAGTGTTCGCCCGCCAGACCGACATTGTGCGCGCCGCCAGCGGCCCCGGCGGCGCGGTGCCCGAACTCCAGAAGGTCGGCGCCAAATTCAACCTCAGCGGCGAACAGGTCGAAACCTGCCTGCGCGATCCGGCCATCATCCAGCACGTCTATGACATGCAGTCCGAGAGCCGGTCGCGCGGCGTCGATTCCACGCCCACCTTCTTCATCAACGATACGCTGGTGAACAATCCGCGCCTCGAAGTCATGGGCCCGCGCATCGATGCGCTGCTCGCCGGCGAAACGCCGCCGCCCGAAGCCCCCGCCGCGCACGATGGCCACGATCACGCGCCGGGCCAAGGACACTAGACGCGATGCCCATCCGTCCTGATCTTCCTCCGCATCCTGAATTCGGCGCCCCGATGGAGCCGACCTATGAGAGCGAGGAAACGCTGCGTCTGATGGCTCTGCGCCGGTCGACGCCGGGCGCGATGTTCACCACGCCGGGACCGTCGGACGAAGATCTCGACGTGCTGCTGCGCTGCGCCCTGCGCGTGCCGGACCATCGCAAGCTCGAACCCTGGCGCGTGCTGGTGATCGCGGGAGATGCGCGCAAACGGCTGGGCGCCATCTTCGCCGCAGTGCGCGCCACCAGCGACGCCTCCGCCACCGCCGGACAGGTGGAGGCGGACCGCGCCCTGCCCATGCGCGCGCCGGTCATCCTGTGCGTGATCTCGTCCCCCGTGCAGGACGTGAAGGGCACGCCGGAATGGGAGCAGCGCCTGTCCGCCGGAGCGGTGTGCCAGAACATCATGATCGCCGCGTCCGCCATGGGGTGGGCCGGATGCTGGCTGACCGAATGGCCCGCCTTCGACGGACAAGTCGGCGCGGCGCTGGGCCTGCGGGGCGAGGACCGCATCGCCGGTTTCATTTACCTTGGCACCGCGAAGGAAAAACCCGTCGAACGCCAACGCCCCGACCTCTCCCAGAAGGTCATTCGCTGGCAGGGTTAGCGGGCCCCTGCGCCCCGGCGCCGCGCCCGATTGCACCCGCAGGGCCAAACCTGTAATGCACCGCCCATGTTCGAGATCAGCGTCACAGCGGCCTTTGACGCCAGCCATTATATCGAGGCGCCCGCCGGCGCTCCGGGGTACAGGCGCATCCATGGCCACTCCTTCGTCGTCACCGCCTGCGCCGCCAGCGCGGGGCCGGACGAGGATGGCTGGGTGATGGACCTCGGCAAGCTGGACGCGCTGCTGAAAGAGATCATCGCGCCGCTGGATCATTCCCTGCTCAACGAGATCGAGGGGCTGGAGAAACCGACCTTCGAGAACATCCTTCTCTGGATCGAACGTCAGATGAAGGCGCGCGGCGTCACGCCCTCGCGGCTGGAGATCGAGCGCCCCACCCTGCGCCAGCGCGCGGTCTATACCCCGCGCTGAACAGCCCGCGCCGCTGCCCGACAGACGAAACTACTCCCCGCGCCGGACGTTCTTTCCGGTAGCCCTCGGGAAATCCGTCCCGGCGGCGAGCCGTGGAGTCCGTCATGCCCAACGCAAGCCAGCGCCGTCCCGATGACACCGCCGATGCGCGTCAGGCCAAAGGAGGCGCCCGCACCGCGACCAACGAAACGCCGGTAAGCTCGAAAGAAAACCCGGCCCCCGCCGCGCGCAAGGACGGCAATACGCCCACCACACGCCCCGCGCCGCAGGCGTCGCGCAGCGCCCAAACGGCGAAGACTGCAAAACACGCCGACCTTTCGCCCCGCGATGACAATGGCGAAGACGTCACCTTCGCCAACGGCCGCGATCACCCCGCCGAATGCGAGCACGACCACAAACGCAATAAGCTCAACGGCGAATCCGCCAAACGCACCGACGTGAACCCCGAAGGCTGGACGCCGGTGAAGGAACAGTAGCATTCCGGCGCCCGTTGCTTCCAACGGGATCCGGATTAGACTCACGCCATGGTCACGAAGAAGCAATCACCCGAAAAGCCGGGCAAAGCTGAGTCCGCTGAAAAGCCGTCCAGCCAGAGCGAGATGGCGAAGAAGCTGTACGAAAAGCTTCACGCTAAAGGCGACGCCAAAGGCGGCCCACCCGGCGGCGGCCCTCCCGGAAAGGGAAAGGGCGGCTTCGACCCAAAACAGCTTAAAGGCGGCGGCAAGCCCGGCGGCGGCGCCAACAACATGATGCGCCGCACGCAAAGCCGCGGCGGCGGCAGCGGTGGTGGCGGAGGCGGTGGGTCGGGCGCCTGATCGCTCCCGTCCAACACAGTCCCTAACCCTGCAACGCCTCCATAGCCTCCATCCACTCCGCCTCGGCGGCGTCGAGTTGCGCTTGGAGCTTGGCGCGGGACTTGAGCTTGCCTTCGGCGTCGGCCTTGTGCGCGAAGGCTGACGGGTCGGCGAGTTCACGGTCGGCCAGTTCAAGCGCCAGGCGCGCGGCTTCCAGCGCCTTCTCGGCCTGCTCCGCGCGCAGCTTCACCTTGTAGCTGACCTTAGCGCTGGATTTCCGCGCGGGCTTCGCATCAGGCGCGGGCGTTTCTTCCACCTTCACATGATCTGTGCGCCGCTGCGGCGCGTCCTCGCGCTTGTCGGCGGCCAACACCAGCGCCTTGTAGTCGCTGAGGTCGCCGTCATAGACGCCGGCCTTGCCATTGTTCACCAGCCACAGCCGGTCCGCCGTCGCCTCGGCCAGATAGGTGTCGTGCGTGATGATCAGCACCGCGCCCTGGAAAGCGTTCAGCGCATAGATCAGCGCCTCGCGGCTATCGATGTCCAGGTGCGACGTCGGTTCGTCGAGGATGAGAATGTGCGGCTTCTTGTAGGTCGTAAGGCCCATCAGCAGACGCACTTTCTCGCCGCCCGAGAGCTTGTCGACTTTCGTTTCGCACTTCTCGTGACCAAAGCCGAACTGAGCGGCAAGCGCGCGAACCTGCGCCTGCCCCGCATTCGGAATCAGGTCCCTGACGTGATCGAGCACATTCTCGCCAGCGCGCAATTCGTCCAGCTGGTCCTGACTGAAATAGCCGACGCGGAGGTTCTTCGACGCGCGGCGCACGCCCTGCAACAGCGGCAGCTTCTGCGCGATGGATTTCACCAGCGTCGTCTTGCCCTGCCCGTTGGCGCCGACGATGGCGATGCGGTCGTCCATGTCGAGCCGCAGGCTGACCTTCTTCAGCACGGGCCGGTCGAGATTATAGCCCATGTCGGCATTGTCGATTTCGAGAATGGGCGAGGCCAGTTCCTCCGGATCGTGGAACTTGAACGGCACCGTGCGCTCTTCCAGCGGCACGGTGATCTCCGTCATCCGTTCCAGCGCCTTTACGCGGCTTTGCGCCTGGCGGGCTTTGGAGGCCTGCGCCTTGAAGCGGTCGATGAAGGACTGCATGTGCGCGCGCTGCACGTCCTGCTTCGCCTTCTGCTGCTCAAGCTGGGCGGAGCGTTCGGCGCGGCGGCGCAGATAGAGGTCATAGCCGCCGGCGTTCACCACCAGTTTCTGGTGCTCGACGGCCAGAATGTGCGTGACCGAGCGGTTGAGCAGGTCGCGGTCGTGGCTCACCACCACCACGGTGTTCGGATACTTGCGCAGGTACTGCTCCAGCCATGCCGCGCCTTCGAGGTCGAGATAGTTGGTCGGCTCGTCGAGCAGCTGCAGGTCCGGCTGTGAAAAGAGCACCCCGCCCAGCGCCGCGCGCATCCGCCAGCCGCCGGAGAATTCACGCGTCTTCCGCGACAGGTCGCCCTGGGTGAAGCCCAGACCGATCAGGATTTCCGCCGCCCGCGCCTCGCCGGACCAGGCATCGATATCGGCCAGCCGCGCGTGGATGTCCCCGATGCGCATCGGATCCTCGCACGTTTCCGCCTCGGCCATCAGGGTGTGGCGCTCCACGTCGGCCGCCAGCACCACGTCGAGCAGGAGCTGGTCGTCCGCCGCCACTTCCTGCGCCACCGAGCCCAGCTTGGCCCCGCGCTGCAACCGCACCGACCCGTCGCCCTTCAGCGAGTCCTCGCGGATGAGGCGCAGCAGGGTGGATTTGCCCGTGCCATTGCGGCCCACAAGCCCGACCTTCCAGCCCGCCGAAATCTGGGCGCTGGCGTTCTCGAACAGCGCGCGGCCGTCGATGCGAAAGGTGAGATCGCTGATAGTCAGCATGACGAAAGGCCCGGGGGAGGTTTATCTCCGCGCCTGCTAGCCGTGTTGAGCCACCCCGTCAAACACGCACACCCGCGCCCTTTCCGCCCCGCCCGGTCCCCTTTCCTCCCCTGATGAAATCGGGGAGGCGGCTGCCGCCCCTTGCGCGTCAGCCGGAGGGGGCCCGCCGCCCCGAGGGGACTCCTCCCCTACACCCCAGCCAGCAACGGCATCACCTCAACACCGTCACACGGGAAGATCGTGACGTGCGGGTGGTTCTCGAACAGCCGCGCCGCCGCCTCATGCGACGCCGCGCGCACGACGACGAACACAGTGAGTTCGTTCGCCACATCCTCCACGCCGGCTTCGGAGATGCGCTTGGCCGGCCCCAGCGGCCCGCCGGCATAGACGATGGCGTCCCTGTGCGCCTCGTCCCACGCCTTCACAGCCGCCAGCCCCGCCTCATCCTTCGCCCGCCTCTCCTCCTCGCTCAGCGCATACCAGGCCCGCCACTTGGCGCTGCTCTTGTTGCTAGTGAAAACTGCGAGGTAGTGGCCGGTGTAAGTGTGCGTGTTCATCTGTATCTCCACCCCGGGGGAAGCGGCCTGAAGGGCCGAAAGGGGTTTCCCCCAACGCGGGGACTCTACCCAACCTCGTCA
>CAZJZQ010000054.1:14641-22453 GCA_964550535.1 uncultured Rhizobium sp. | reverse complement strand
CCGCGCCTGGAAGTCGCCGCAGTTCGAGCACGAGGAAATTTCGCGATACGTGTTCTGGCTCGGCAGCCACACTTCAAGGTCATAAGTGCGCCGCGCGCCAAAGCCCATGTCGCCCGTGCACAGCAACACCGTGCGATAAGGCAGGCCCAGCCGCTCCAGAACGCCTTCGGCGCATTTCGTCATGCGCTCATGCTCGGCTTCGGAATCCTCCGGCCGCGTGATCGACACCAGCTCCACCTTGGTGAACTGGTGCTGACGGATCATGCCCTTCGTATCCCGCCCCGCACTCCCCGCCTCCGACCGGAAACAAGGCGTCGCCGCCGTCATCCGCATCGGCAGAGCGCCATCATCAATGATCTGCTCCCGCACGATGTTGGTTAGGGAGACTTCGGCGGTGGGGATGAGGTAGTGACGCTGCTGATAACCGTCATGCTCAGACCGCAGCTTTACCATTTCAGCGGCCGCACCAATTAGATCGGCGACCGTGAACTTTCCAGATTCTAGTTCTTTCTGGAGCGATGCTTTGCGGCTCTCAAGGATCGCGTGAAAATGCTTCTCGGGTCCCTCAGGATCTGCCGCTTCGGTCTTAAAAAGGTCTTCCTCAAACTTCGGCAACTGCCCTGTTCCGTACATGGCGTGTCCGCGCACCAACAATGGCGGGCTGTGTTCCACATACCCGTTCTCGCCTGTCTGCACGTCCAGCATGAAGGCCGCCAGCGCCCGCTCCATCCGCGCCAGAGCGCCGCGAAGCACCACAAAGCGCGCGCCGCTCATCCGCGCCGCCGCCTCGAAGTCCATCAGGCCCAGCGCCTCGCCAATGTCGGCATGATCGCGCGCCGCATTCGGCGGCGCCGAAGACTTGAACCCCTCCGGCCGGTGATCCAGCCCGCGCGCCCCGCCATCCCACACGCGCAACACCTGATTGCCATGCTCGTCCGCGCCTTCCGGCACGCTCTCGAACGGCATGTTGGGCAGGCGCGCGAGCATATCGTCCCGCTCCTTCGCCGCCTTCGCCTCATCGTCACCCGCGCGCTCGATGACAGCTTTCGCCGCCGCCACCTCGGCCATCAGGCTCGCGGCCAGCGCCTCATCCTTCGACGCCTTGGCCTTGCCGATCTCCCTGGATTTCGCATTGCGCGTCTGCTCGGCCGTTTCCTTTTCAAGAATCGCCGCGCGCACCGCCTCGTCCAGCTTCAACAGCTTCGCGGCCTCCGCCGCTCCATCCACTGACGGCCGCCGCGACATCCCCGCCGCCCAGGCGCCGGAATTCTCTCGGATGGCTCGAATGTCGTGCATGTCGTGTCCTGTAGAAAGCTACGGCGGTCTATCACGCTCCACGCCAGAGGCCAGACGCGATGTAACCGGCGGCGCAAGCCTCCAACCCCGCCCACAACCCCGCTGCATACCCCCGCACGCCCAAAATCCTCTTTCCCCGGCAAATCAACCCCTTGCCCGGAAAACCACCAACCCAAACCACAGGACAGAGCCAATCTTCTCCGGCGGATACCCGCCCCGTGCCCAACTGCCCTCCGAAACACACGCGCAGGAAAGGAGGGCGCAGCATGACCGAAACGACCGCACGCCCCGGCCCCGGCGCCCTCCGCGAAGCCGCAAACGCGATCACCGCCGCCGTCATGGCCGCCTACGACAATGACGCGTCCACCGCCCGCCTCCTCGCCGTCGCCCGCGCCGAGCCGGGCGCCGACCTCGCCTATTTCCGCCAGTTCCTCACCGACCTCCGCGAGATGACCACCGCCTGCAACGCGGCGATGGAAGCGGAGGAGGAGATGGAGGAAACAAAGATTGGCGACACCACCGGACCCTCTTTCCTCCCCCATGCGAAGCGTGGGGGAGGTGGATCGCCGCCTCTTCGCGGCGAGACGGAGGGGGCCGCCGCCGTCGCGGAAGCCCCTACCCCAACCACCGCATCGTCCGCCCATGCGGATCAACTTCGGCCAGCGTCTCTTCCTCGCGGCCCGCGCCCGCCCAGCGCACCACATTCAGAACATAGCGCGAAGGCTCGCGCGCAGCGCCCAGAACCGCCTCCGGTTCAAAGCGCACCCACGCCAGACCCCGCTCCACGCTCGCCCGCGCGCCCGCCGCTTCAATCCCGAGGCGGATCGCATCGCGCGTCTCCTGCGGCGGATATTGCAGGAACACGGAGTGATAGATCACCGTCGTCCCGCGCGGAAAAACCGGCGCCAGCTTCGCCGCGACCCATTTCGCCGCATCCGCCTTCTCGACACGCAACGGAGAGGCGGACGCCAGCGCGATGGCCGCGTTCAACCGCTCCATCCGCGCCGCCTGATCCGCCCAGACATAGGCGCGCAGGCGCAAACGGTCATATGGGTCTGACGGGTCCAGCGGGTTCTGGTCGCACGCCGCGCGCGATGCGATGCGCAGCGGCCGCCATCCCGGCGCCGCGCCCTCGATCACGGTGGCGGCCAGCGGCCCCTCGCCCGCCTCCCGTCCCCAGGGCGTGTGCGTAAAGCGGAAGCTGTCCCAATGCATGTTGAGCCCGGCGCTCGCGCCCAGCTCCAGCATATGAAACGGCTCCGGTGAGCGCTGCGCCAGCCACAGGAAAGCTGCGCCGAGTCCGGCGGCGCGGCCTGTCTCGTTGGTCTGGGGCGGCGATTGCAGGAAATCGCGCGTCCACGCCGCCTCCCGCTCCATAAAATCACGCGCCAGCGGCCACACCCGGTCCATCGACCAGCCCGTCTCCATGGCCGCGCGCGCTGCGGGGTATTCCGCCGCCAGCGCCGCGTCGCGCCCCGTCAGCACCGCCGCGTGCAGCGCGCCTGCGAGCCGCAGCGACAGCGCGTCCGCGAAGGGATTGCTCTCCCATCCCGCGACGATGGCCGCCACGGGCCCGCCAGCCGCAAGGTCATCGGCCGCGCGCAACAGCAGTTCGCGGGTGAAAGGCGAGCCGAACTCGCCGCACCAATGCGCCTGCCGCCTGATTTCTTCCAGAATCGCGTCCACGTCCCGCCTCTGGAACGAAGCCTAGATCGGGACGCGGTGAGTCGGAAGGGACGACGCTACGGCGTCATCACAACCCGGCCGATGATCCGCCCGTCGCGCAGATCGTTCAGCGCGGCGTTCACCTCGTCCAGCGGCCGCGTGGCGACCGGCACGTCCGGCGCGCCCCTGGCTTTCACCAGGTCGAGCAACCCGGCCATCTCGTTCAGGCTGCCGACATAGCTGCCCTGAATGGTCAGCGCCTTGATCGGAAAGAAAGGAGTAGGAACCGTGACGTCCCCGCCGAACAACCCGACGACAATGACCTTGCCCCCCTTGGTCGTCGCATCAACGCCCAGCTTCACCGTCGGCCCGGCGCCGACAAAATCGACCACCGACCACGCCCCGCCGCCCGTCGCCGCACGAACCTGTTCCGCCGCATCCTTCGCCGAACCGTCGATCACGTGCGCCGCTCCGGCCTGTCTCGCGGCCTCGCGTTTCGCCGGATCAATGTCCACGACGACAGCGGACTTGCCGCCCATCTTCGCGTGCAGCGCAATCGCCATCAGCCCCACGCCGCCCGCGCCAATCATCACGACCGGCTCTTCCCGCAACGCATCGCCCAGCTTGTCCAGCGCGCCAAAAGCCGTGACGCCCGAACAGGCCAGCGGGGCCGCCCGCTCCGGGCTCAGCGGCCCGATATCGAAGAGATAGCGCGGATGCGGAACCAGAAGATGCGTCGCAAACCCGCCGCCGCGATGAATGCCGACGCTGCAAGGCTTCAGGCAGAGATTCTCATCGCCCCGCTTGCACACCTTGCATTCGCCGCACCCCATCCACGGATGGATCAGCCGCACATCGCCGACGCTCACGCCCTTCGCATCCGGCCCGGCCGCGACCACCTCGCCGACATTCTCGTGGCCCATGGTCAGCGGAAGTTTAATGCCGCGCTCCAGCAACTGCAATTTCTGCCCGCCGCCAATGTCGTAATAACCGTCCCAGATATGCAGATCCGAATGGCAAACGCCCGCCGCGATCACGCGCAGCACAACCTCCGCCCCGCGCGGCTTCGGCGTCTCCCGCTCCATCCGCCGCAACGGCGCCCCGCACTCACAGACGTCATAGCTCAACATCGTTGTCATTCCCGGCGCTCTGGGCTTCCTCCCCTGACAAACCGGGAGGCGCATCCCGCCTTCTTAAGCGCGAGACGAAGGACGCGCCAGCGGCCCTTAACGGCAGGATGGATTTGCATCATGTACCGTATGGTGGTACATCGGGTCGTGCGCCATTATATAGAACCTGAGCATGATCCAAAGCTTCCGGCATGAATGGCTGTCCAATTTCTTTGTCGATGATGTCGCCGGAAAGCAGATTCCAGCCAGCATCAAGGACCAGTTGTTCCGCAGACTGCAAATGATCGACGACGCAACCAATGACCAGGATTTGAGGGTTCCACCCAGCAACCACTTCGAGAAACTGGCCGGAAAACTGAAAGACCATCATTCCATCCGCGTGAACAGGAAATGGCGGCTCGTATTCATTTGGGATGGGTCTCGCGGCGAAGCCAGCGACCTCTATCTCGACAACCACGACTACAGGTGAGGGTTCTCATGCTGACAACGAAAAGACGACCGGCGAGCGTAGGCGAAATCCTCAACGAGGAGTTCCTCGGCCCTATGGAGCTGACACAAGGCGCTCTGGCGGAAGCGACCGGCCTGCCCCGCAAGCACATCAACGAGTTGTGCAACAACCGGCGCGCTGTCACGGCGGCGACGGCGCTTATTCTTGCGCGAGCCTTCGGAAACAGTCCGGATTTCTGGCTGAACATCCAGCGCCGCAATGAACTTTGGGAAGCGATGAACGATCCCGCCGATCGCAAACGCATCGAACGGGCGAAACCTGTCGCTGCATGAATTTGCCGCGCTCTGGCCGGTCACGCCCCGGCCATCAATCCCGCAGGCGGCGGGAGCGCACGACGACATCGTCCACGCCATATCCGGCGCGATCATAAAATCCCAGCGCACTGGAGTTTCCGGCCCGCACCATCAAATTCAGCTTCGGTGCGTTGAACTGCCTCAACAGCCAGTCTTCCGCCGCCGTCAGCAGGGCACGGGCATGGCCCCGCCCGCGAAACGCCTCGGCCACGGCGAGATAGTAAACCGAACCGCGATGCCCATCCCAACCGGCCATCACAGAGGCGACCAGTTCCCCGCCGATACGAGCGCCCAGAATGACAGAGGCTGGCCCGGAAAGGGCCAGCCTCGCATCATCTACCGGATCGTTCCACGGACGTGTCAGACCAGCATCAGTCCAGAGCGCAACGAGATCCGGAACATCCGTCTCGCCGAGCAAACGGATATCCAGCCGCTGCTCCGGCGCAGTCATGACTCAGGCCCGCTCAATCGCCATCGCGATGCCTTCGCCGCCGCCGATGCACAGCGCGGCGACGCCGCGTTTGGCGTTCTTCTGTTCCATGGCGTTGATCAGCGTCACGACAACACGCGCGCCCGACGCGCCGATGGGGTGGCCGAGGGCGCAGGCGCCGCCGTTCACGTTCACCTTGTCGTGGCCGATGCCCAGTTCTTTCATCGCGATCATCGGGACGACGGCGAACGCTTCGTTGATCTCCCACAGATCGACGTCCGAAGCTTTCCAGCCGGCCTTCTCCAGAGCCTTCTGCATCGCCGGCACGGGAGCCGTCGTGAAGTATGCCGGTTCATGCGAATGCGCCGCCGTCGATACGATTTTCGCCAGCGGCTTCAGCCCGCGCTTTTTCGCTTCCGACTCTTTCATCAACACCAGAGCGGCCGCACCGTCCGAAATGCCGGAAGCGTTCGCGGCCGTGACCGTGCCGTCCTTGGAGAAGGCCGGGCGCAGCGTCGGGATTTTTTCCGGCATCGCCTGACGCGGCAGTTCATCCGTGTCGACGGTCACGTCGCCCTTCCTGCCCTTCACGGTGACCGGCGTGATCTCGCGCTTGAAACGGCCTTCCTTCGTGGCGGCCTGCGCGCGGCTCAACGTCTCCAGCGCATAGGCGTCCTGCTGTTCGCGGGTGAACTGGTATTCTTTCGCGATCATGTCGGCGAAGTTGCCCATCGCGCCGCCGCCATAGGCGTCCTCAAGACCGTCCGTCGCCATGTGATCCTTCAGCGACGCCGCGCCGTATTTGTGCCCCTTGCGCAGGTCCACGAGGTGCGGGGCGTTGGTCATGCTTTCCATGCCGCCGGCCACCACCACGCCGGCGGCGCCGGCGAGGATGGCCGCGCGGCCCATCACGGCCGCCTGCATGCCCGATCCGCACATCTTGTTGAGCGTGGTGGCTTCCGAGCTTTTCGGCAGACCCGACTTGATCGTGGCCTGGCGGGCCGGCGCCTGGCCCTGCCCGGCGGGCAGGCAGTTGCCCATATAGACCAGTTCGACCTCGTCGCCCTTCACGCCGGCTTCCGCCAGCGCGGCCTTGATCGCCTGCGCGCCAAGGTCGTTGGCGGACAACCCGGCCAGTTCGCCAAGCATCGCGCCCATCGGCGTGCGGGCCATGCCGACAATGACAACGGGGTCCGAAGCGCTCATGGATAGGGCCTTTCCTCTGAATTTGTGCGGGGCACAATCGTCCCCTGCCTACATTCCGTCAAGCTGGAGGCAAGAGCGGCAAGGAACGCCTGTCGCGCCCGTCCGTTGGGTCTGGAGAGCAGTTCGGGAGATGCCGATGTCCGCCGTCAGAATCGAACACAATGCATGGGTGATGGTGGGGGATGGAGAGAAGGCCCTGTTCTTCAGGAATGAGGGCGACGCGGTCCATCCCAACCTCGAAATCGTCGATGTTCTCGAACAGGACAACCCCAAGAGCAGCGAGCAGGGAACCGACCGCCCGGGCCGCGCCTTCTCCTCCATCGGCTCGCGCCGCAGCGCCATGCAGGAAACCAACTGGCACAAGCTGGAGAAGCATCGCTTCGCGAAGGAGATCGCGGACATGCTCTACACTGCCGCGCATCGTGGCGCTTTCGACAAACTCGTCATCGCCGCGCCGCCGATGATCATGGGCGACCTGCGCAAGGCGATACACAAGGAGGTCTCCGACCGCATCGTCGCCGAGGTGCCGAAAGACCTCACCAACATGCCCGCCGGCGCCATTGAACGCCTCCTCACCGCCAACTGACCGGAAACATCCATGTCCCGCCATCATGACAGCGAAACCGTCCTTCCCCTCGATATAGAACTGGGCGGCGATGATGACATGCCCGGCATCGCGCAGGAGCTGACGGCCGACGATATCGACGACATCGCTTTCGATACGACGCTCAGCTCCGCCAACCGCCGCGAGCAACTCACGCGTCTGCTGGCGAGCACGCAGGCGCGCGGATCAGCGGACTTGCTGGGGGACATGGGCGAGATCGAATCCCGCCTGCGCGACCGTATCGCCTCGCTGGGCAACCCGCTGGAAAGCAACACGGCGCTGGAGGCAGCGGGGATGGACCCGGACAACCGCAGCGACGATGACGACCCCGCCGGCCACATTGATGATGACACGCGCTGACCGCGCGGCCTCAACATCATCGGGCCCGACAGGCCATGATCGCCCGCGTCATGTTTCCCCTGGTTTCCAGCGTCTGTCTTTACTTGCATCTGCAATTATTGTAGATACAATTAATGGCCCGTCCCAGCAAGACCGTCTCACGAAAGAGCCTCTCCACTCGCGCCCGCGAGGTCCGGGGAGCGTGCTACGCCCGCGCGGCGCGGTCCGTGGCGCGCAAGGTGATCGGCTCTTACGAGGCGCACCTCGCGCCGCACGAACTCACCATCGCCCAATTCATGCTGCTGCTGACCATCGCCGGCGCCCGCGACAACACGCAGGCC
>CAZJZQ010000054.1:11515-14631 GCA_964550535.1 uncultured Rhizobium sp. | reverse complement strand
GCCGCTGGGAACTCGCGGACGTCGGCGCGCTCATCGCGCCGCGCCCGCTGCTCATCGCAGCCGCAGACCGCGACCAGTACTTTACCATCGCCGGCGCCCGCGACAACACGCTGGCCGCGATCGCGGACGAAGCCGACATCGACCCCTCCACGCTCACCCGCAACCTGCAAGGGCTGGAGCGCAGCGCGCTCGTGGAAGTCACCGCCAGCGAGGAAGACCTGCGCAAGCGCAGCGTCTGGCTGACAGCAACCGGCTCACGCCGCCTTGAGGCGGCGATCCCGGCCTGGGAAGCCGCGCAGATGGAAATCGAAGGCCATGTCGGCTCATCCTTCCTGCCGGCGCTGCTGCGCGCGGAGAAGGCGTTCTAAGATAGGACGGAGCCTCTGGCCCCGGCGTCTTACCGCTTCTTATCTTTCTTGCCTGATTTACCTGCCCCCGAGGAGAACGTGTCTTCGACCTCAAAGGTGATTTGCAGGTTCACGCGATATGTCACGATCTGTCCGTTATCGATCACGGCGGACATGTTGTTGACGTTCGCCGAGCGCAGACCGCGCACGGTTTTTGAGAACCGCGATACGGCGGTCTGGATGGCGTCCTCGAACGATTTCGGGGACTCGGTCAGTATCTGTTCGGATTTCAGAACGGCCATGGAGGTGCTCCTTTTGCCAGTGCGACAGCACACCGCAGGTATCGCCCGGAGACAATATCCCTCACGCATGACGCGAACGGCGGCTTGCGGCCCGGCCCCGTTTTCCGGGCATTTGCCACGCCCCCAAACTGTCATATGACCTTGGCGGCAGGCGGGGCCGCTTCATTCGCCCCGGATCGCGCCGCGCCGGAAACTGATCATGCCGCACAGACCCATCCACGAAATCATCGCCCGCTGGAGCGTTCCGGTCCTGCTGCCGGCGGCCATTTTCTGGTCCTATTTCGCGGGGCCGGACCCGTTCTATTTCTGGGTCACCTCACACACCAGCGTCCTTGAACTCGCCGTTGGCGCCGTGCTCATCGTGGCGATTATTCTGGGCGCCATGACGATTCTCAACCCGCAGGCGCGCGAGCATCGTCACCTGATCCCGTGGCTGATCGCGTGGTGCCTCGGTCTCACCTATTTCGCTGGTGAGGACCTGAACTGGGGTCAGTACATTTTCGGCTGGGACACGCCCGAAGCGCTCGCGGCGATCAACAAGGAAAACGAAACCAACCTCCACAACATCGACCCGATCTTCAACCAGCGCCCGCGCCAGGTGGTGCAGTTGTGGGTGCTGATCGCAGGCGTGCTGGTTGCGATGAACTGGTGGAAGTGGCCGCGCCGCGCCACCGCGAAATTCGTTCCGGACGTGCTGTGGCCCGGACGTGGCACGGTTCTGCTCGCCGCCCTGACCACGCTGGTCCCGGTGTTCGAGAAGATCGTAGAGGCGATCTGGGGACCGGAGATTCTCAGCGTCGGCATCCGGCCCAGCGAGATTCAGGAAGTCTTCTTCGCGTGGTTCATGTTGCTTTACATGTTCGACCTGCGCGGACGCCTGCGCAAAGGTTCGCAGCCCGCCGGACAGCCCGCAGACTGAACGCGTCTAACCCCGTCTGAAGCGGCGGACGAGGAAGTAGATCGCGAAGATCACGATCAGGACGCCGAGCGCGATCAGCACAACCTCGATCAGGTTGGACGGATCGCTAACGCGCGCGACAACATCGTCGAAGAACTCACTCTCGGCGCCGCCGCCCTCGGGCGCGCCTTCCGGCGTTGCCGGAGCAGGCGGCGCATCGGCCGGCGCGCCCTGCGCACCGTCATCCTCAAGCAGCAGCCCCCCTGCGCCAGCGGCGACACCCGCGCCCGCGGCCGCGATCGCTCCGGCCACCACGCCTGAATGATCATTCCTGTCATTCGCCGCCGCAGCCCCGCCGGGCGACACGATCATCGATTCCGGCGCAGCCGGTTGAGACGCCGGATCGAGATCGCGATACTCGATCTCCACCTGTTCGCCCGCCAACAGCGCATCCCGCACCTTGGGATACATCGCCGAATAAGCCCCCCGGCTTTCCGTTATGTAGTGATGCCCCTCAACCAGCGTCTTGCCCTTGCCGACAAGCAGGCATCCCTCCGTGTCGTCATGACTGTTGCCGACATGGATGAGAATGTACTCGAACCCCGGCACGTCGCGGACATGCAGCATGCCCTGATGCCAGGGCTCGTTGTAGCGGGCGAGGTAGTTGGTGTGAAAACCGCCCTCGCGGCGCAGCTGCACGCGATACCGGCCGGATGGAATGCGGGTCTTGCCGTGAACCTTCTCGCCCTGCCGGTATCTGTCCTCCAGCGTCCAGCATTCGAACTGGCCGTCGATGAACAGTTTTCCGAGCGACGATTCCTCGTCTGACTCGATACGATCTACGCGCAATAACATCCATCCCTCCCCGGGTTGCCGCAGTAAGATCAGCAGACCGCCAAAAGGGCAACCGGGATCAGGCAGATAGAGCGCAGCCCCCGCCGCCGGATTTCAGATTGACCTGCATGTAAAGGGTTGGCGGGCCGCAGCATCCGCGTCACAACATCAGCAGGAGATCCGGATGATGCTTCACCATGCAATCCTCAGCGCCGCAATGGCCGCGATGCTTGCCGCGCCGGTGTTCGCCCAATCAGCCGATGCGCCGAAGCCTCCGCCGCCGCCTGTTGGCGAGATCGTAGGCGAGATCGAGATGATCCCCAGCCGCACCGTGCGCTTCGCGCCCGAGGACGGCGGCCTGCGCATCATCTCTGTCGTGGACAACCAGCGTTTCGAGCCCGTGCTGCGCCATCCCGGGGAAGTCGGCATGTCGTTGATCTTCGCGCAGGAGATCGGCACGGTTCTGGAATTCAACAGCGGACTCGACTGGACCTTCGACTACGACGTGAAATTCGTCACGCCTTCGGGCCAGCGCATCTCTCCCGACCATCCCGTTTGCCCCGTGGGCAGCCAGCGCGTCGGCGCCGAACAATGGCCCCAACCCTATACGCACATCGTCATCAGCAATGTGCGCAAAGCCGAAGTCTCGGGATGCTGACGCGAGCGCCGCGTCACGCCCCGCCCAGCCCCGCACCCACGCGGAACATATGGCCGTCGGGATGGCGCAGGTGGAAT
>CAZJZQ010000054.1:0-11505 GCA_964550535.1 uncultured Rhizobium sp. | reverse complement strand
GGAATTCGCGCACATTCCACGGCTCGTCAGTGGGCGGAAGCGTCACGATATAGCCGAGCTTCACAGCAGCCGCGTGCATCGCATCGACCGCTGCGGGATTGTCCAGCCACCAGCTCATCCATACGCCATCGGTAACATCGTCGCCGGGAAAGTGCGGCATGATCGTGCCGCGCGAGCCCTGCCCGTTGAGGCAGAGGAACACCTCCGCGCCATCGGTGCAGACGCTGCCGAAGGATGGTTCGGTCGCGTCTTCATCTTGCCAGACAAAACCACGCCGCCACCCCAACGCCTCGAACCACGCCTGGCTCGCCGCGATGCTGGAGACGTTCAGGATCGGCGTAACGGACTTGATCGACATCGTCTTCTCCATGCCCATGTGCCCGAAGCAGTGAAGTGATACGCTACACGTCTGCGCTGACCGTATTCACGATGAACCCGCCGCCCAGAACGTGCCGCCCGTCCGGCGCGGCGTAGATCACGCACGCCTGACCCGGCGCGACGCCTTCTTCGGCCGTGTCGAACACGAAGCCGGGCAAGCCATCGACCAGCGCCATCCGCCCCGGCGCAGGCGCCCGCGTCGACCGCACGCGCGCAAGGGCCCGCACGCCAGCAGCGCAAGCGTCCATCAGCGAACCCCCGGATTCTTCGCCGCCCAGCCAGTTGCTCTCGCCCATGCTGAGCGCGCGCGTGGCCAGCGCTTCGCGCGGCCCCACGATCACGCGGCGGTTCGGCGCGTCGATCTTCACCACGAACAGCGGGTCGCCCGTGGCGACGCCCAGCCCGCGACGTTGGCCGATCGTATAGCCGATCACGCCATCATGGTTCCCCAGCACGCGGCCGTCCATATGCACGATCTCGCCGCCCGCGCGTGCGCCGGGGCGCAGCTTCTCGACAATGTCGGCGTACTTTCCGGCGGGCACAAAGCAGATGTCCTGGCTGTCCGGCTTGGCCGCAACCTGAAGACCCAGCGCCGCAGCGGCCCGGCGCACGTCCGGCTTGCGCATCCCGCCCAGCGGGAAGCGCAGATAATCGAGCTGTTCGCGCGTCGTAGCGAACAGGAAATAGGACTGGTCGCGATCAGGGTCCGCCGCGCGCGACAACTCCGCCGCGCCTGCATCGTCAAGCGTGCGGCGAATATAGTGGCCCGTCGCCATCGCATCGGCGCCCAAATCCTTCGCGGTCGCCAGCAGGTCTGAGAACTTCACCGTCTGGTTGCAGCGGATGCACGGGATCGGCGTCGACCCTTTGAGGTAGGTGTCGGCGAAATCGTCCATGACCTGCTGCCGGAAGCGGCTTTCATAATCCAGGACATAATGCGGAATGCCCAGCGCCTCAGCCACGCGCCGCGCATCGTGAATGTCCTGACCGGCGCAGCACGCGCCCTGCTTCTTCAGCGCCGCGCCAAAATCGTAAAGCTGGAGCGTCACGCCCACCACGTCATAGCCGGCATATTTCAGGAGCGCCGCAACGACCGAGGAATCCACCCCGCCCGACATCGCCGCCACCACGCGGATTTCCGAACGCGGCCGCGGATCACTGGGGAAAAGATCGAGGTCGGCGCCGGACAGGTCCACATTCGCCAGACGCGAGAAATCGCACAGCGGCGCGTCGGCCGCCGGCCCGCCGACTGGAACTGAAGAGGGAGAAGCCGCGCCCGTGCGCGGCCCGATAAGCGTCGTCATGTCGTGTCTCCAGCGGGTTCAAGGCCCGCAGCAAACGTGCTGGATCGCGCCTATACACGAAAGTAATGAACGTGTGGAGGGCCCCTTTCCCGCGCCCCGCGCCCGGCGGAACACCGCCCGTCTCTCCTTCGTTTTCGCTCCACGAATCCCGCGCGCGCGGCGGTTCGACAATAGCGACCGCTTCGCGTTAGATGACGCCATGATCGAGGATCCGCCTTCAGCCTACCATTTCCAGACGTCCCAGCCACGCGAACTGCTGGCCTGCGTCGAGTTCGCGGCGCGGGAGGCGGACCGAATTCTCGACGACCCCGGCGCATGGCGCTGGCTGTCGGTTTCTGTCGTGCTGGCCGTTCAGAACGCCTGCCTCTGCGCGCTCGATACGGATGACGAGTACGGCTCGAAAGGCATGACGCGCATGGACGCGCGCGCCGTGAAGCGCTGGACCAAGGCCGGACGCCGCGGCCCCGAACCCTACGCCCTGCGCGAACCGCGCATCGTCTCGCCACTGGAACTGCTGCGCCGCGTTGGCGATCCGTATTTTCTGAAGCCGCCCTTCCAGCTGCCGCTGACCCGCGTGATCACCGAGGCGTTCGATGATCTCGTCGATCTTCGTAACACCTTCCTACATTTCAGCGAGGATGGATGGACGGTGGACCTGCGCGAATTTCCGCCGCTGATACTCATCGCCTGCGGCGTCATCCGCCACCTTGCAGTGACCCAGCCTGCCTATCTCCGCCGCGCCGAACGCGGCCACAAGACCCGCGTCGCCGCCGCCCTCGACCAGATCGAAGCCGCGATGGAGCACTATGCGGACACGGACGTCCCGCCATAAGGCTGCGCAGCCTACCGCTCCCGCCCCATCGCCTTCAACACCTCCGCCGGATCGCCGCCCAGTTCGCGGACGGCTTCTTCCCAGCGCGCCAGCGCATCCCAGTAATAATCGAAAATGCACGGGCAGCAGCCGCGATCGCAGCACTCGAAAGGCTGCGGCTTGTTCGGCGGCGCGGGATACGCAGTCTGGGACATCCCGCCGCCTACAGCAGTTTCCGCGCCACGCGTCCAGAGCGGACCGGTCCGCCGCGCCAGCTTCCCGGCGCTAATCGCTCAGGAAGTTGAGCAACGACATGCCGCGCATCATGTTGAACACGCTGGCGGACGCCTCATAGGCGTACTGCGCCTGGTTCAACCGCACGGCCACTTCGGCGAGGTCCACATTCACAATTTCGCCGATGGCGCCCTTGAGCGTGTCGAGTTGGCCCTGCTGGCGCGAGGACGACGCATCCACGTCTTTCAGCAATCTGCCATTCTCCGCCTGCGCGGCGAGGATGTTGTCGAACGCATCGCCCAACGCCGCGATTTCGAGCTGCAACGCGGACTTCTGCACATCGGTCAGGTCCTCGCCGAACGGCCCGTCAATACCGGCATCCATCTCGGCCAGCCGCTTGATCGAGGCCAGCGCGTCGGAAATGAAATCGCCCGCCACCACACCCGCCGAAACGGTGCGGTTCTCCTCGATACGCATCAACTGCGCCGCCGCGCCCTGTTCGATGGAGTCCGTCAGCGGATCGACTCTCAGCTGGTTCAATGTCGTCGCGCTGATCGGCGGCGCGTCGTTCTTCATGCCGCCAAACAGATAACGCCCGCCGATATTGGTGTTCATCGAGTCATAGAGAACCGAGAACGCCTCCTCCAGTTGCGCCCGCACGCCTTCGCCGCTTTCGAGGCCGACATTCTGGAACAGGTCCTGTTTCAGCTTGGACACCATGTCGGCGGCGCGGCCCAGCGCCACGTCCTGCACCTGCATGCGCGTCTTCATCTCGCGCGCGGTGGCGAGGAAACCCTCGGTGCGCGAGGCCAGCCTTTCGGCGGACACGAGCGTCTGCGCCTCGCGGCCATAGCCTTTCAGGCTGGTCGCCTTGGTTTGCGCCGCACTCTGCCGGGCCGCCTCCACCAGCGATGATTGCGCACGTTGCAGGTCCAGCAGCGCGGCGGAGGGGATCATGGCGGAGGAAATACGGGTCATGGCAAAACTCCTCAGACCATGTTCAGGAGAACATCGTAAAGATCGCGTGCAGCGGTGATCATCCGCGACGCGGCGGAATAGGCCTGCTGGTAAGTCGTCATCTTCACCAGCTCCTCGTCGAGGTTAACGCCCTCCTCGCCCATGCGGCGCTGGGCCACCTCCTCACGCACCGACTTGGCCGCCGCATGCGCGCCGTCCAGCGCTTCCGCCCGCACGCCTGCGTGCCCCGCCAGGCGCGCGGCATAGTCGAGCACGGAGGTCACCTGTCCGCTCAGCCCGCCCGCCGCGGCGAAGGTGCGCTGCTGCACGCCGGCCGCTTCAAGACCCAACGCGCCCCGGCCGTCGCCCGAGAGCAGCACGCGCGTCCCCGCCAGCGCCCCGGCCAGATCCGCCTGCGCCGTGCCGAGCAGACCGGGATTGCCCGCAATGTCGGACCGGATGGACAGCCCTATGGCCCGCCCCGCAGGCAGCGCTTCGCCAAGACCGAACAACTGGCTCAGCGACAGGTCGGTGTCGCCACGGCGCGTCGTATCGTCGATCACGTCGATACGGCCCACGCCATTGCCGGTAGGCGTGATGGTGAGGCGGCCATTCGCGTCCAGCGTCGCCTGCGCATAACCGTTCAGCGCGGAGTTGATGTCAGTGCGGATCGAGGAAAGCGAGCTTCCGGCGCCGACCGTGTATTCGATGGTGCGCGTTACCGCGCCATCATTGTTGCGCACGGCGAAGGTGATCGTCTGTCCGGCCGTGAATCCGTGATCGTCCGCCGCCGACAGACCGGTCGCATAGTTCAGCGGCTGGGACTTGGTGACCAGATCGTTCAGGCCGAATGTGTGCGAGAACCCGCGCCCCGCGCGCGTGGCGGGCGCGCCCGGATCATCGGTGATGACGATGCCGGTGTTGGCCACCAGCGAGGTGAGGGACAACGAGCCGCCGCTGAAGTCCACCGTTCCGCTGGCGCCCAGCGCGGAGCCGAGCGCCGTTTCAAAAGCGTTGATCGTATTGGCGAAGTTGGTGACCACGCCGCCCTCGTCCGTGATCGTTCCGGCGTTGAAATCGATGCGCAGGTTGCGCACCACTTCGCCATCGCGATCGACGATGCCGATATTGGTGGCGCCGCTGAAGTTCAGCAGATCCGTACCAATCAGGCCGGTATTGCGCCCCGTCATCGTTGCGGGCGGCGGCACGGGCGTCGACTTGTTGTGCGCGGCGTTCAACGCTTCGGCGGCGCCCGCGGCAAACTCGCCGAACGCCAGTTCAAGGTTGACCAGCTCACGGTCGCGCGCCTGCATCAGGCCTTTCAATTCGCCGCCGCCCAGATGCGTGTTCAGCGGGGCGCCAGCCGATCCGCGCGGCGGGATCAGGATCAGCCCGGGATAAGCCAGGACCTCGTCGTTCGGATTGAGCGCGATGGTCGCGGGCGCCAGATCCACCAGCAGCATGCCGTCGGTCGTGCGCACCTCGACGCCGCCCAGCGTCCGTTGCTGCACGCGGATATCGATGATCTCGGCCAGCCGGTCGAGCATGCGGGCCTGTTCGGTTTCCGCTTCGCTGGCGCTGACACCGCCGATGGTGGCGCGCTGGATCGCCTCGTTCAGCCGCGCAATGCCGGACATCAGCGAGTTCGCCTCCGACATCGAGGTCGTCACGCGCGCGTGCGCCTCGTCCCGCAACGCGCTGATCTCGCGCGCCGTGGTCGCGACCTGGTTCAGCATTGTTTGCAGGTCGGACAGCGTCGAGCTGCGCCGCAGCGCCGACGACGGGTCAACCGCCAGAGCGCCGAAACCCGAAAACACCGGATCGAGCGTCGCGAACACCGTGCCCTTGTTCGACGGGTCGCCGAGCAGACCTTGCGCGCGATCCATGAAATTCGCGAGCGCCCCAGTCGAGGCCACGTCCGCCGCGCCGCGCATCTCGGCGGCCGCGAGGTAGGCGCTGGCGACGCGCGTGACGTTGATTTCCACGCCGACCACGCCGCCCGAGGACTTGCGCGACTGGAATTGAACTTCGAGGCGCGAATAACCCTCGGTGTTGACGTTGGCGACGTTTGTCGACGTCACCTTCATCGCCTGCTGGTTGGCGGTCAGGGCGGAGAGGCCCGTGTTCATGATGCTGGATATCGACACGCGCATCTCCATCGCGGCCCGCATGGCCGCCGCTGCCGGGCGACGCTGCCGAAACTGCCGGACAGGCAGAATTTGCCGCGCAACCCGAACGCAGCCAGTCTCCGCCGGCGCCGTTCTATCTTTCTGAATTATTGCGCGAATTTTCCGCGCATCCGCTTCTGCGGTCCGAACGGTCCGGCCACTGGCCACATCGTCAGCCCTTAACCACGCAAGACCCGGGCCAGTCGTCTTCCTCATGGTTGACGGCAATACCCCCGGGGCCGCACGCCCAGACCTGCCCGCGCCCGGCAACATCTGCCGCGCGCCTGGCCGGGATTGCCGGGCAGGAAGCGGAAACCACCTCCACCCCCATTATACAAGCGCCTGTATATGCTTTGTTTTTCTGGTTTCCAGAACTGGCCCGGCCGTTGCAGGCGTCCAATCCGCTCCATGGCCGCATCGTGCGCGGGAGCAGGGTCGGAGTTTTATTCCGGTATGAGCGTGGCTCATTCCTTCCTGCCATTCTTCGCGGCGCCCACGCAGGGCGGCGTAAAGACGGCTGCGTCCGCCGCCCCGGCCCAGGACGCGCCGCAGGAATCGTTCGCGGCCGTCCTCGCCGCCTCCGGAACCGCGTCCACCCAGCCAGCAAACCAGGCCAGCCCCCAGCCGCCCGCCGCCCCCAACACGGCGCAGACCGCCGCCGCGCTTCTCGCGCCGCTGGCGGGTGAAGGCGCCGCGCAATCTGCGGACACCGCCGAACCCGCCGCCATCGAACCGGCAAGCGACGCCGTCGTCATCGCTGCGCCTGTTTTTGTCGAGCCTGTTCCCGCCGCACCTGTTCCGGTCGCACCCGTGCAGCCCCCCGCACCTGTCATCGCGGGCGACGTCACCATCCCCGCGCCGGCCGCAGCCGCGAATGCCGCGCAGGCCGCCGACCTGTCCGCGACACCCGCGCCCGCCATCGCACAACCCGCCCCGCAATTGGCAACACCGGCTCCGCAACTGGCATCACCGGCCAACGCCGCGCCGGCCGCAACGGCGCCGCAGGCGCCCGCCGCCAACACGCCGGACCAGGCGGTCGCCGCGCAACCAACGACAGCTCAACCTGCGGCCGCACCGGCTGCACCGGCAACCACCGCCGGCAAGCAAGCTGCGCCGTCAGGGCTCGCCACCTCCGGCGCCACCGCGCCGAACACTGCGGCGGCGCCGAACACGGCGGCGGACGCATCGCCCCAGTCCACGCCGCAGGTCGCCAACGCGGTTTCCACACCTGTCGCCGCGACTGCTGCTATCCTGGCCCCGATCGCTACGAACCAGACCGCAGCCCCGCAGGCCGCAGCTGCTGTTCAAGCCGTCATAGCCCCCGCCAACGCCCAGCCTGGCGCCCAATCCGGCACGCAGGCCGCCACACAGGCCGCCACACAGGCCGCCACACAGGCCGCCAAACAGGCCAACGGCAAGCCGCAGCGCGCCACGGAAACGTCCGCTGCGACCGCCGCCGATGTGAAGCCGCAAGCTTCAACCAACACCGCTCCGGTGACGGCGCCCGCCGAAACTGCGCCTCAAGCTACGCCCACGCCGATCACCGCCGCCGGCGCGCAAGCCGCGCAGCCTGACCTGACGGCGACGAACACCGCTCCGGCCTCCACCGCCTCGCCTGCCGCAACGGCGAATACCGGCGCACAGGCATCGCCCGCTGACGCCCTCTCCGCCCAGACCTCCACCACCCAGGCTTCCTCCGCTCAAGCTTCCCCTGCTCAGGCCACCACTCAGCCCACCACCCAGGCCGCTGCGCAGGCAACCACCGACATCGCCGCGCCCGCCCCGGCCGCAGTGACACAAGCCACGCCCGCCGATGTCGCAACGCTGGCGCACAAGACGCCCACCGGCCCCTCCTATACTCCCCAGGCCGCAACGCCTGCGGCGCAGCAGGTGTTCGCCCGCATCTCCGAACGCTTCGATGGCCGCGCGCAGCGCATCGAAGTCCGTCTTGATCCCGCGGAGCTGGGCAAGGTCGACGTTCGCATCGAAGTCGGCGCCGACCGCAAGGTGCACGCCGTCATCGCCGCCCACGACAGCGCCGCCCTCACAGACCTGATGCGCGGCGCCCGCTCGCTGGAGCGCGCCCTCTCCGACGCTGGCGTCGACCTTGCCGACAACGGTTTGAAGTTCGAGATGTCGAACGACAATAACGGCGCCCGCGGCAACGCGCGCGAAACCCAGCCATGGCGCAACGGCGTAATCGCCGCGCTGCCTGTTGAAATCGAGCCGGACGTGCAGACGTCCACTCCCCAAACCTACGCCGGCCGTTTCACGCGGCTGAATCTCGTGGCCTGAAGGATTTGAGCGATGGTTGATCTTGTTTCCTTCGTGTCGGGCGGCAACTACAATCTCGGCGGCGACGCCGGCGCCCAGGCTGCTCTGTCGAGCAACTTCGACACCTTCATCAGCATCCTGACCGCCCAGATCCAGAACCAGGACCCGCTGGAGCCGACGGACAGCTCGAAGTTCACCGAACAGCTGGTGCAATTCTCAAGCGTGGAGCAGCAGATCCGCTCCAACAAGCTGCTCGAATCCGTGTTCAACGCCACCATCGGCAATGCGGGCGCCGCCCTGTCCGGCTATCTCGGCCAGACCGCTCTTATCAACTCGTCCGGCGCGCAGTTCGCGGGCGATCCCGTATCGTGGCGATACACGCTGCCCAAGGACGCCGAGTCCGCCACGGTCACGATCACCGATGCGAAGGGGAAGGTGCTGTGGTCGGAATCGCCGGAGCGCAAGGCGTCCGGCAGCCATGACTACACATGGGATGGAAAGCTGTTCAACGGCGAGACCGCCAAGGACGGCATCTACTATATCAACGTCGTGGCGCGTGACGCCAACGAAGCGAAGATCGAGCCTTCGCACTCCCTGATCGCAAAAGTCACCGGCATCGATCTCACGCACGGCGAACCCGCCATCGCTACTCCGGCGGGCATCTTCGGATATTCCGACATTCTGCGGGTTCTGCATCAACAATAGCTGCTTTACCGCGACGGACTACGGGCGCCCGAACCGCGCCGGCAGGCTGCAAAGCAGCCACCTTCAAAAAAAACAGACACAGGTTCGGGAGCTTTGAACCATGAGTATTTCTTCGGCCATGCTGGCGGGTGCGGCGGGTCTGCGCGCCAACTCCTCCGCGCTTGCGGCGATCTCGGACAACATCGCGAACGTCAACACCGTGGGCTACAAGCGCCTGCGCAACGACTTCACCGCGCTGCTGACCTCGCAGAACGGCCTCACCAGCCACAACGCCGGCGGCGTTCTGGCCAACCACTCCGCGATGATGTCGGAACAGGGCTCGCCGCAGGCCTCATCCGTGTCGACCCACCTCGCGATTTCGGGCTCGGGCTTCTTCGTGGTGCGTGGCCGCAGCGACGACGCAACCGCTGCCGACCCCTATTATTACACGCGCGCCGGTCACTTCACGCCGGACTCGAACGGCTACCTGCGCAACTCGGCGGGCTACTACCTGCAAGGCTGGACGCTGGACGAAGACGGCTCGCTGAACGCCAACCCGACCAACCTGCAAGACCTCGCGCCGGTTCGCGTCGCGGGCATCGCGGGCGACGCGCAGGCGACCTCCAACATCGTCCTGTCGGCCAACCTGCAATCGTCGCAGCCCATCTCACCGGACGCGGCCACATATAACGTCGCCACCAACAATATGGCCTCCGGCGACGTCACGCCGGATTTCCAGATCCCGGTCCAGCTCTATGACAGCCAGGGCGGGCTGCACACGCTGACCTTCTCCTTCCTGAAATCGGGCCCGAACGAATGGCTCACCGAAGTTCACCTGCCTCCGGGCGAAGTGATCGCCGGCGGCGGCCTGGTCGATGGGCAACTCGCGGTCGGAACCGTGCGGTTCACGACCTTCGGCCAGCTCGACCGCGCCAACTCCACCCTGCCGACCGATTTCACGATCGGCCAGAACGGTGTCGGCACGGGCCCGCAATGGGGCGCGCTGCTCGGCGTGGCGACGCAGACGATCAACCTGGACTTCGGCGGTTCGTCGACCCGCGCCGGCCTCACCAACTTTGATGCGGCGTCCACGCTGGGCACCTCGTCGGTGGACGGCACGCCGTTCGGTTCGCTGGCTTCCGTGGACGTGGACGACGACGGCTTCGTCACCGCCATCTTTACCAACGGCCTCGCACGCCAAATCTACCAGATCCCGATCGCGACCTTCCCGAACGTGGACGGCCTGATCGCTGAACGCGGCGGCGTTTACCGCCTCGGTCCGGCCAGCGGCCCTCTCGCCATGCGCGCTCCCGGCAGCGGCGGCGGCGGCGAAGTGAAGTCGCGGGCGCTGGAAAGCTCCACCGTCGACCTCGCGGAGGAATTCTCCTCGCTGATCATGACCCAGCGCGCCTATTCGGCGGCGTCGAAGATCATCACGACGGCCGACGAGATGCTCGACGAACTGATCCGCCTGAAGCGCTAGACGCGCTAGCGGCTGAAAAGCGGTAAGGAGTCGTTCACGATCCTGATCCGATGTGAAACGCCCGCTCCGGTTCGCGCCGGGGCGGGCTTTCCTTTTATGTCCGCGCACGCGTCAACACGCTGAAATCACGAGTCTTTGCTGGTCTCCGCGCGCCCATCTAATTCATTGAATTTTACGGAAAAGCGCACCGTCCAACTCAGCCGTGGCTTAAAGCGCTTTGCGTATGGTGACCCTCTGAAAGACGAGCAGCAGAGGGAGAAGACCATGCTGAGCCAAAGCGCTTCAAGCGCGCCTGTCGTGGGACCCGACGGGCGAGACCTGACCCTCGCGGATCTGCCGCCTCCCGGCATCCAGCGCTGGGTGACACGCCGCAAGGCGGAAGTCGTCGCGGCGGTCCGCGGCGGACTTCTGACCATGGAAGACGCCTGCGACCGTTACGAACTCTCGAAAGAAGAGTTCGGCGGATGGGAACGCCTCTACGAACGCTATGGCGTGAAGGGTCTGCGGACCACGCGCCTGCAGAACTATCGCTGATACGTAATATATCCCCGCGCTCCTTCTCCACCGGGGGCGCGGGTTTTTTCCTCCCTGGACGGTCAAAATTGCCGGGTTAACGCCGGCATTAATCTGCCGTTTACGCTGCACCGGGAAATTCCTGCCTAGCCGATGGGTCGGCGGGCAGTTTTTTCCGGGCGGCGATGGCGGATTCCCCTTCAAATAACGTGATTGCCAATCTGGCGAAGTCCGGCCGCGTGCGAATCGCCGCCGCGCTTATCGTCACCGCATTGGTCGGCGGCGGCCTGGGCGTCATCATGCTTCGCGGTGAATCCACCGGCGACGCTCTGCTTTTCTCCGGTCTCGACCTGCAGGAAGCGGCCGACATGACCGCCCGGCTCGACACTGCCGGCGTCAAATACAAGCTCGAAGGCGGCGGTTCGGCGATTTTCGTTGATCGCGCCCGGGTCGATGACGCCCGGATGATGCTGTCCGAGCAGGGCCTGCCGACGCGCGGCTCGGTCGGCTGGGAAATCTTCGACAAGACCGAGGCGCTCGGCGCCACCACCTTCGTCCAGAACATCAACCGCGTCCGCGCGCTGGAAGGCGAACTCGCCCGCACCATCCGGACGCTGGACCGCGTGCAGTTTGCGCGCGTCCATCTCGTGCTGCCGGAGCGCGCGCTGTTCTCGCGCGAAATTCCCGAGCCGTCGGCCT
>CAZJZQ010000053.1:0-22517 GCA_964550535.1 uncultured Rhizobium sp. | reverse complement strand
AGCGCTAGATTGTGGATCTAGAGGTCCCCGGTTCGAGCCCGGGAGCTGGTACCATTTCCTCAATACCATATTCGCAAGCCGGCGATCCAATAACGGGCGTCGGGTTCCGATCCTGACGCTATCGCGTAGTCTGCGGTTTCTCCGAAACGTCTTTGCCATGCGACGCCTATATAGGGCGCGAACTCGCGTGTGATTTCGTACCGCAGGCGAAGACCTGCGCTGGCGCTGGTCAGGCCCGAGCCGATTTCGCGATCAGGGATGTCCTGCGCCGACAGTTCCAACGCGATATTGGGCCGCAGGATCAGGCGCTGCGTCAGATGAAGTTCGTATTCCGCTTCGGCGCGCGCTGTAACGTCGCCGTTTTCACTGAGAAAGGCGGCCGCATCGATCTCGAACATGTAGGGCGCCAGACCCTGAACGCCGGCCACGGCATGGGCCAGGCCATCCGGCTCAATGTCGTAGCGCAAGCCAGCCTGCACGTCCCAGTAAGTAGAGATTGCGTGCGACCATAGCGCCTGGATTGAGACATCTTCCACGTTCCCATCATCGATATCGACATGGCCTTCGGATTTGAACCAGAAGCGGTCGATATCGCCGCCATGCCAAGCCTGCATATTCCAGGCGAGCGCCCTGCCATCATCATTGCTTTGCACTTCCAGCTTGTCAGCGATGAAGAAGGTGTTGGTCATACCGCCCATCTCGTGCAGCGCATGAGCGCGGGCGCTGTCCATGGCCGCCTCGCCGTGTATCGCGTCCGCCTGTGACCATGGCCGCGACGCGGGCGTAGCCGGCGCTTGCACCGGAACTTCATGCGTATGCTGCGCGATGGCGGCGGGCGTAGCGGCGATTGTAGCTCCAACGCAAAGGAACAGCGTACGCATCAGTGATGCTCCCCATGCCCCTGAGCGGAGGCTGCGCCTGCCTCGCCCGCTGACGGCGCATGCGAGCTGCCGGCGCCATGATCATGGCGATCGGATGCGGGGCTATCCCGGCCGTCATGCGGATCATGCCCTGCATGATCGTGCGCCGGCTGCGCGCTGGTATCTGGGGCGTCGCCACGAGGGAGAACCGAGACGACCTGCATCATGCCGGCGTGCATGTGGTACAGCAGATGGCAATGAAATCCCCAATCGCCCACGGCGTCGGCCGTGAGGTCGAATGAGAGTTTCTCTCCCGGCTTCACCATCACCGTATGCTTGCGCGGCATGTGCGCGCCGCCGCCGTTCACAAGATCGAAATACATGCCGTGAAGATGGATCGGGTGGTTCATCATCGTATCGTTGATCAGCGTCATGCGCACACGCTCGCCTTCGATGAGCTTGAAGGACTGCTTCACATCAGAGAACTTCACCCCGTCGAACGACCACATGAAACGCTCCATGTTGCCGGTCAGATGAATCTCCAACTCTCGGCCCGGCGCCCGCTGGTCCGGGATCGGGTCGAGGCTTCGCAACTGGCTGTAGCGCAATGTGCGGTGGGGCGCCTTCTCCAACCCCGTGCCGGGCTCATCGAGCCGATTGACCGGCGCCGCCGCGATATTGTCGACGCCAGGCCCTCGGATCAACGGCGCTCGCGTCACGGGCAGCGCGACATGCTCACCATGCGCCATGGCTGCGTGCCCCATTCCAGCGTGCTCCATCGCGGCATGATCGCCATGGCCGGAATGATCCATCCCCATGTCTTTCATCGTCAGGGTTGGAACAGCACGAAGTGCGGGAACCGGAGCGCGCATTCCCGGTTGCGGCCCCAGCGTGGCGACGACCTGCCCGGATCTGTCGATCGTCTCCGCGACAAAGGCGAGGGCATGATCGTCACGTGGCGTGATGACCACGTCATAGGTTTCCGCCACACCGATCTGGAACTCGTCAGTTTCAACGGGTTGCACGTTCAGACCATCAGCCGCCACGACCGTCATCGGCAAGCCGGGGATACGAACATTGAAAATCGTCATCGCCGACCCGTTGATGATGCGCAATCTCACACGTTCGCCCGGTGAGAAGACGCCGTTCCAGTTGTCCGCAGTCGAGCGGCCATTGATCAGGAAGGTGTAGGCGGCGCCGGTGACATCGGCGATGTCGCGCGGAGACATGCGCATATGCCCCCACATCGCGCGATCCGCGAACGCCGCGCCAAACCCGTCGCGGCTCGCATCAGCCGCAAAATCGCCAACCGTGCGCTGCTGAAAGTTGAAACTATGGGCGTCCTTCTTCAGCATCGCAAAGATGCGGTGTGGATCCATGAAGCTCCAGTCGGACAGCATCAGGATGTATTCGCGATCATACGCCACCGGGTCGGCGCTCTTTGGATCAATGATGATCGGCCCGTAGTGACCAATCTGTTCCTGCAGGCCGGAATGCGAGTGGTACCAGTATGTGCCGCTCTGCTTCAGCGGGAAATGATAAGTGAAAGCCTCCCCGGCCTTGATCCCCGGAAAGGAAACGCCGGGCACGCCATCCATGTGGAAAGGCAGCAGAAAACCATGCCAGTGGATCGAGGTGTCCTCGTGCAAAGTATTGCGCACCCGTAACGTCACATGATCGCCCTCACGCATGCGCAACAAAGGCCCGGGCAGCACGCCGTTGACGCCGGCGGCTCGCCCGCTCCGCCCTCCGATCGTCACGGGAAAGCGGCCGACCGTGAGATCGAATGTGTCTCCCGACAGAGTCGAGAGCCCGGAATTACCTTCGGCGGCGGTGTGAGCCCACGCCGGAAGAACGGCTGAAAGGCCTGCGGCCGCGCCGATGAAGCTGCGTCGGGAGAACATGCAAAATCCTCATGATGTTGTCGCCGCGCAGGGCGGCTTTGAACGCGATGCACCGCACGCCCGGAGGCGCGCGGATCAGCGTGACAACATCAATTCAGGAAGCGGACTTTCAGAGAAACCGGCGTTGACGCAGGCGGCGGCCGCGCTGACATGGTGGTTCGTCGCACGGGACCATGCGCAAACGTCAGCGGAGGCGACCACACAGCCGCCTTCATATCCAGGTTGATTGTGGATGGCGCCGCCGACTGGGCAGAAAGAAGCGCAGGGCTTATCGCCGGAGAGGCATGACCAGCCTCGCAAGCATTTGCATCATGCCCGCAACCACCATGCTCCGGCGCAGACACGCCGATCACCATATCCGCGTGACCGGTATGATCATGATGATGCTCAAGCGCAGCGTGACTCTCGATCGAGACATGCCCTGCGTGAGCGGTAGCGTTCGATGAGGCCGCCGAAACACATGCGCAGGCGGTCTGCGCCGCGCCGAGCATTAGCGCGAGCAGAACGGCGACGAGATGCTTCAATCCTGCCGGCACGCGCACCTGCTGCTTGTGAGCCCGTTTCTGGATAGACCCGCGCACCGGTGTGTCAAGACAACCGGGCGCCATCCCAGGCCGGTCAGTCTGCAAGTAGAAGCGCCTCCGCGCGAGCCAGATCGTCCTGTGTGTTCACGTTGAGAAACGCATGTTCGTTGTTGAAGTCCACCGCAACGCCGCCGAACTCCGCCAGCAGCGAATGAATTGGGGGGTGACCGGCCGCCAGCTTCGCTTCCAGTTTACTCCTGAACGAAACGTGCCAGATCGCGCACAACGGATGCAGCCCGCCCGCTGTCCGCGCGACAGCAAGATCCGCCTCGCCCTGAACTACGGCGCCATGCAGGCGCGGCACGATATCGGCGGGCAGAAGCGGCGTGTCGCACGGAGCGGTCACAAGCCAGGCCGCCTCCAACGTCTCCGCCCATGCAAGTGCGGCGAGAACTCCAGAAAGAGGCCCGGTTTCTCGCGTAGCCGGATCGGCCAGACGTTCGCCACGCCAGGGCGTTGCCTCGCCTCCGCCGGCCAGCGCCAGATGCGCGCAGCAGCACCGCAGCCGCCGCGCCACATGTTCAAGCATCGGAAGGCCGGCGAGCAGCGCCGGCGCCTTGGGCGATCCAAACCGCCGCGACTTTCCACCAGCAAGAATGACGCCCACGATCACGGATCGCACCTCTGAATCGCACAGCTCTGAACAGTCGCACGCCCCGCCGCGCCCGGCCAGCGGCGCTCTCGACCATCCACCGCAATCGTCCTAGCCTCGTCTCATGCCGCACACCCGTACATTGTCCGCCTTCAATACCGCCACGTCGAGCGAGAACCGTATCCACGACGACGCCGTCGCCAGCCGTTTCGGCTTCACCGGCGGGCTGGTTCCTGGCGTCGATGTGTTCGCCTATCTCGCTCATGCCCCTGCGAAACTGTGGGGAGAGGACTGGCTGACGCGCGGCGGAATGACCGCGCGCTTCATAAAGCCCATCTACGATGGCGACGAAACCGAAACCGCAGCAACGGAAACAGCCGAGGGTGAGTTGGCCTTGAGCGCCTCCGCGCGCGGCGGCGTCTGCGCAACGGGCTCAGCCATCAAGCGGGGCCGGCGCGCGCCGGACTGGATCATCCCTGAGCGTCCGGCCGATGAGGCGGAGAAGCGGCCGGACGCCTCGCCGGAGAGTCTTCTGCAAGGCCGCATTCTGGGTACGCTGATCGAGACTTATACGCGCGACGCCGGGCTTGAACATCTCGCGGCGATACGAGACGATCCCGCCCTTTATCGCGATGGCCGCATCGCCAATCCGGCCTGGCTGCTGAGGCGCGCCAACTATGTTCTGGCCGATAATGTGAAGCTCGGCCCCTGGATCCACGCCGAAAGCGACATTGCCCTTCACAATCTGCTGCACCATGGCGAAACGCTGAGCGTGCGCGCCTGCGTCGAGCGCAATTTCGAGAGCAAGGGCCACCTCATCGTGGTTCTTGACGTGCAGATGCTGTGCGACGACCGGCAAATCATGTCGTGCCGCCACACAGCGATCTACGAACCGCGCCAGGTGCGTGAGAAGGCCTGAGCGTTACGCCCAGCCCTTGCTGGTGATGTAGTCATCGAGCACCCGCGCGCGACGGTTCGGGTCCGGGTGGGTGGACATCCACTCCTGCGGACGGCTGGCGGACGCCGCAGCCATTTTTTCCCAGAGGCGCACGGACTCACGCGGCTTGTAGTTCGCGGCATGCATGTATTCCACGCCGAGAATGTCCG
Source organism: uncultured Rhizobium sp. (assembly GCA_964550535.1). Taxonomy (GTDB): domain Bacteria; phylum Pseudomonadota; class Alphaproteobacteria; order Caulobacterales; family Hyphomonadaceae; genus UBA7672. Next base: position 17,470 of record CAZJZQ010000053.1, on the reverse strand, counting down.
CTTCCGACTCGTTCTCCCGGCTGAACGGCAGGAGGATGCCAACTGAGGCGCCGGCCCCGGCGACAGCCATCACGGCGTCCGACTGCTGCTTGGACATGCCGGCGCCGCCGAGAGCGATGCTGGCGATCGACAGCCCGAGCGATGTGGCGCTCTGCTGGCCCATGCGCTGGGCCGCGTGGTTGGCGGTGACGTGACCGATCTCATGCCCCATCACGGCGGCGATCTGGTCATCATTGTCCACGAAATCCATCAGACCCTTGTAGAAACCGACCTTCCCGCCGGGCAGGACCCACGCGTTCTTTTCGTTGGAGTCGAACACCACGAACTCCCACTCCGCGCCGGGATAGTTCACGACGCGGATAAGACGCTGGCCGATGGCCTGAAGCCGGCGGTTGGCGTTGGCGTCCTTGGAGATCGGCGTTTCGGCCTTGGTCTGGGCCCATGCCTGCGCCGACATCTCCTGAAGCTGCGCCGAAGACGGCTGGAAAAACTCGCCGACGCTGGCGCAACCGGCTGCGCTTCCCGCGCCGATCAGCAGCGTGCCCGCAGCAAGGCCGCGCACAATGTCACGCCGGTGCATGCCCTCAAGCGGAATGATCTGCGGTTTGTCGGCCGCTTCGCTATGATTGTTGCACATGGTCCCACCTCCAGTTGTCGGCCGGGGAATCCCCGCGAGCCCGCTTATCCTAGTCTAACCGGCGCTGCGGCGCCTAGATGACGCCTGCCTTGCGGAGGGCGTCCAGACCGGCCGCATCCAGGCCCAGCACGCTTCCCAGAACGTCGGCGTTATGCTGGCCCACCTCATCCGGCGCGGGAAGGCGCACGGAACCGGGTGTTTCCGACAGTTTAGGAAACACATTCTGCATCGGAATGCGGCCCAACCGGGAATGTTCCTCCCACACGACAGCCTCACGCGCGGCGAAGTGCGGATCGGAAAGAATCTGGTCCGGCCGGTAAATCGGACCAGCCGGAACGCCTGCCTCGGCCATGATGGCGTCGACCCGGGCTACGGTTCGCTCGCGCGTCCAGCCCGCGATCACTACATCGAGTTCCGTCTGCCGGTCCCCGCGGGCATAGTGAGTACGGTAGCGGTCGTCATCGGCCAGATGCGGCATGCCCATCGCATCGCACAGGCGCGCAAACACCTTGTCCTGATTGGCGCCGATCACGATGTCGCCGTCTTTGCACGGATAGCAGTTGGAGGGGGCCACTTTCGGCAGGATCGAGCCGGTTCGCTCGCGCATGAAACCGCTGGCGCCGTAGTCCGCCAGCAACGACTCGGTCACCTGCAACACCGCTTCATAGAGGGCGGAATCCACCACCTGCCCGCGTCCTGTCTTCTCCCGGTGATGCAGCGCCGCGAGAGCGCCCATGCAGCCATAGCTGGCCGCCAGCGTATCGCCGATGGAGATACCCATACGCGACGGCGGCCTGTCCGCTTCGCCCACCAGATACCGCCAGCCGCCCATAGCCTCGCCGACGCTGCCGAAACCGGCGCGCCCGGAATACGGTCCCGTCTGGCCATACCCGGAGACGCGAACGATGATGAGGCCGGGGTTCACCGCATGCAGTTCCGCCGGCGACAGTCCCCACTTCTCCAGCGTGCCGGGACGAAAATTCTCGATCAGGATATCCGACTTCGCGATCAGCCCGCGCGCGATCTCCTGCCCCCTGGCCTGTCGCAAATCGAGCGACACCGACTTCTTGTTGCGCGCGATGACACGCCACCATGCCGGATTAGGCCCCTGTCCCCACAAGCGCATGGGGTCGCCATCACCCGGAGGCTCGATCTTGATCACCTCGGCGCCCATATCGCCCATGAGCTGGCCACAAAAAGGCCCCGCGATCAGCGAGCCCATCTCGATCACACGCAGACCTGTTAGAGGACCGCTCATTTTCAGCCAGCCTTCGGCGGGAAACCGCCCGCACGGCTGACGAGCCCCGGCAACTGGCGGCCCATCTTCTGCGACAGCCACGACGCCGTGTTGACAAGCCCGTCCAACCGCAGACCTGTCGTGACGCCAGATCGCTGTAGCAGATACTGCACATCCTCTGTCGCGACATTGCCTGTGGCGTTGGGCGCGAACGGGCATCCGCCGATACCGCCGATGGACGCGTCAACGGTTGCTGCGCCCGCCTCCGCCGCCGCCCAGACGTTCGCGATGGCGGTGTTGCGCGTGTCATGGAAATGCAGCCGCAGAGGGATATCCGGCGCGACGCTGCGCACCGCCTGCATCACCGTCTTCACCTGAGACGGAACCGCCACGCCGATGGTGTCGCCCAGCGCGATCTCGCGCGGTCCTGCGGCGGCCAGACGCGCGGCCAATGCAGCGACGCGGCCCGGCGCAACCTCGCCATCGAACGGACAACCGAACGCGACAGAAATTGTCGCCTGCACGCTGCGTCCGTTTTCCTTGCCCAGACGAATAATTTCGATTGCGTCATCGGCCGTTTCTTCCGCCGTGCGCCCCTGGTTTGCTTTCCCGAACCCGTCGCTCGCCGAAACCACCGCGCCGAGTTCATGCACCTGCGTCTCCAGCGCACGCAAAGCGCCCCGCTTGTTCAGCACCAACCCAATATAGGTGATCTCGTCCGCCTTCCGCCTGGGCAGAGCAGCGCACACCGCTTCAGCATCCGCCATCTGAGGCACGCGGCCCGGGTGAACAAAGCTTGCAACCTCAACGCGGCGCGCTCCCGCCGCGATGGCCCGCTCGATCAGCTCCACCTTGTCAGCGGTCGAGAAGATCACCTTCTCGTTCTGCAATCCGTCGCGCGGGGAGACTTCCACAATTTCGATGCGCTGGGTCATGGTGGTGTTGTCCGCCTCGCAGCCACGCCCGTCAACGGCTACGCGCTCAGCACGCGCCCGACCGCTGATTTCCAGCTCGTCAGCCGCTGTCCGCGCTCATCCGCGCCAATGCCCGGATCAAAACGCCGGTCCAGTTTCCAGATCGACGCGGCTTCCTCCAGCGAGGAGAATTCACCCACACCGACCGCCGCCAGAATCGCTGCGCCCAGCGCCGTGGTCTCGGTATTCTTCGGGCGAACCACCTGCGCGCCCAGCGTGTCCGCCAGGAATTGCAAAAACCAGTCATTGCGCGCCATGCCGCCGTCCACGCGCAAGGTTGCAAGACCAGAGCCGCCATCGCCCGCCGTCATGGCCTCCGCGACCTCAGCCGACTGATACGCCGCGCTCTCAAGAGCCGCGCGGGCGATATGGGCGACTTCCGTCCCGCGCGTCAGGCCGAGTATCGCTCCCCGCGCATCCGCATCCCAGTACGGCGCTCCAAGGCCCACAAACGCCGGAACCAGATAGACACCATTGGTATCCAAGACCGTCTGCGCCAGTTCGCCGGCATGGGCGCCATCGCGGATCACTTTCAGTCCATCTCGCAACCACTGGATCGTGGAGCCTGCTGACAGGATTGAACCCTCAATGGCGTAAGTACGCTGTCCTCCGATCTGGTAGGCGATGGTCGATAGCAACCGGTGCTTCGACCGCTGCAATCTGGCGCCGGTGTTCAGCACCATGAACGCGCCGGTGCCATACGTGCACTTGGCGTCGCCCGCGACAAGTCCCGCCTGCCCCACCAACGCCGCCTGCTGATCGCCCGCAACGCCCCGGATAGGCAGCACCGGACCGAACAGATCAGTGCTTCCATAATCGCCCGCACTGTCACGAACATCGGGCAAGAGCGCCACAGGCACGCGGAACAGATCGCACAGCTCCTGATCCCATCGTCCTTTCGCGATGTCGAACAACGCGGTCCGCGACGCGTTGCTGGCGTCGGTCGCGTGCACCTTGCCGCCTGTGAGCCGCCAGATCAGAAAACAGTCAATCGTTCCGGCCGCCAGTTCTCCGCGCACCGCACGCTCACGCGCGCCTGGAACGGCATCAAGAATCCACGCAATCTTCGATGCCGAGAAGTATGGATCGAGGACGAGGCCGGTCCGCTCGGAAACCACTGCCTCATGTCCCTGGCTCGCAAGCGCCGCCGTGGCGTCGGCGGTGCGCCGGTCCTGCCAGACGATGGCGTTATGGATCGCCTTGCCTGTGCGCCGGTCCCATACCACCACTGTCTCACGCTGGTTGGTGACGCCGATCGCCGCGATGCGCCGCCCGCCCAGGCGCACAATGGCTTGCTCAGCCGTACGGCGCTGGGTGCGCCAGATCGCCTCGGGGTCGTGCTCGACCCATCCCGAATGCGGAAAAATCTGCGGAAACTCTTCCTGCGCTGACGACACGATTGAACCATCCAGCGCGATGGCCATGGCGCGGCTGGAGGTCGTGCCCTGATCGAGGGCGAGGATCACCGCGTCAGCCATGCGTTTTCCGTTCAAACTGGATCACCATTTTCCCGTCATAACTGGCCTCGCCCCGCCGGACAAAGCCCACCTTGTCAGCCAGCTTCAGCGACGGCGCATTCTCGGGGCTGATAATGCAGACAGCGACCCGCCCAGGATGCGCGCGACCGAACCAGGAAAACATCACGCCGAGAGCCTCTACGCCGTATCCCTGCCCCTGCGCCTCCGGCGCCAAACTCCATCCCGTCTCGATCTCGCCTTCCAGAAACGTCGGCGTCATGTTGCGCTGCGCCTCCAGAAACCCGAAGCCGCCAACAAATGCGCCCGTGTCGCGCCGCTCCACCCGCCACGAACCAAATCCGAACAGCGCCCAGGTTCCCGCATTCGACAGCATACGCCGCCACACATCTTCCCGTGCGCGCGGCTTGCCGTCGATGTGACGATAGACATCCTCGCGCCCCCAGAACGCCACGGCCGCATCCAGATCGTCCGGCGTCTGAAGGCGCAGACGAAGGCGTTCCGTTTCGAGTACGGGCGCGAGATCAGGCCAGCTGGAACTCATACACCGCGCCCAGTTCCAGAATTTGCGAGAACGCATCAAGCGCGGTGCGGCCCTCATCAAGCAGCGCGGGATCACCCAGATCCGCCGCCGAGAGGCGGTCACGATAATGTTTGCGCACCACCCCCTCCAGCGCTGCGATCTTCGTCTCATCCACCAGGACGCCAGCGCCCAGCGCCTCACGCTGCTCCGCGGTCAACACCACGCGCAAGCGCAGGCACGCAGGCCCGCCGCCATTGCGCATCGACTGCCGCAGATCGAGATAATGCGCCGAGCGGACAGGACCGTTGGCGCCGGTCACGCGATCCACCACCGATTTGGCGCGGGGATTGGCTTGCGCCTCGTAAGGCAGAATGAAGCTCATGCTTCCATCCGGCAGCGTCACGATCTGCGAGTTGAAAATATAAGTTGCAACTGCCTCTTCCAGAGACAGCTCCCGCGCACTCACATCAATCAGAACCGGCTCAAACCCGAGATCGTAGCACCGGCGCCGGAGGCCATCGATCAACCCCGCCGCATCATCAAAAGCGCTCTCGTGATAGAACAGCACCGGACCATTCGACACCGCCACCACATCATTGTGAAACGCCCCGGCGTCGATCGCCTTGCGCGCCTGCTGCGCCAGCATCACGCCGCCATGCTGTATCTGGTGCGTAGTCGCGATGATGTGGAAAGCCTCAACGCTCTGCCGCGCGCGATACCTTCCCCCCTCGTCCTTCGCGAACGCCGAGCCGCCATGAACGAACAGTTCCATCCCGCGCCGCCCATGCGCCTGCGACAGGCGGCAATGATTGGCCGCGCCCTCATCGCCAAATGCATGAAACGGCACGGGATCATGAACGGCAAAATGCGCGTCGTCCAAAAAAATCCGGCGCAGCACTCGCGTCGTCGTCGCAGCCTCAAGCGCGCGATGGAAATGTGAGGACAGATTGGCGGGCGTGAGATGCACGCGTCCATCGGCCGCGTCAGCCGATGGCGTCACCGTCGCCGCATTCGCCGTCCACATTGCGGAAGCCGACGACACATTCGCGAGCAACACCGGATTGGCCCGCGCGACGGTTGCGACGGCTTGCGCATCGCTGCCGCCAAATCCCATGCGCCGCAGCGAGGGAACATGCGGCCGCTCATGCGGCGGCAGGACGCCCTGAACCAGCCCGAGGCTGAGCAGATGGCGCATCTTGGCGAGGCCCTGCAACGCCGCCTCTCGCGGGTTGGATACGTCGCCTGCATTGCTCTGCGAAGCGACATTGCCATGCGCCAGGCCGCCATAATTATGTGTCGGGCCGACAAGACCATCGAAATTGACTTCGACCGCGCTCATGGCCGCAATCCGATGATCGCCTCGTCATCTTTCACCACGCCCGGCGCGATGAGGCTGGCCATCGGCCACGCGGCATAATCGGCCGCATAATAGCCTGCCGGGCGATGGTTGCCCGACTGCCCTACACCGCCGAACGGCGCAGAACCTGACGCGCCCGTCGTCTGGCGGTTCCAGTTCAGCACGCCCGCTCGCACTTCCGCCTCGAACGTATCGAAGAGATTGGCGTTATCGGAAATGAGCCCCGCGGCAAGCCCGAAGCGGGTCTGGTTCGCCTCGGCGATCGCCGCGTCGAAATCTGCTACGCGGATCACCTGCAACAGTGGCGCGAACACCTCTTCATCCTTGCGTCCGGCCACGCCGGTCACATCAATCAGCCCCGGAGACAGATAGGCCGGCCCCATCGGCAAACGGCGCGATTCCCGTATCGCAACACCGCCTGCGGCTATCCACGCCTCCTGCTCCGCCAGCGCACGATCCGCCGCCTGCGATGAAACAACCGGGCCGATAAAGGGCTGCGGCGTTGCGTCGGGCCTGTCCACCACGATGCGATCAACCAGACGGACAAGCGCCTCGATCAGCCTGTCGCCGTTCTTCCCACGCTCCACAATCAGACGCCGTGCACAGGTGCAGCGCTGGCCCGAGGTTATGTAGGCTGATTTCACGATGATACGCGCGGCCGCCTCCACATCAGCGGTGTCCCACACCACCAGCGGGTTATTGCCGCCCAGCTCCAGCGCCACGATCTTCTCGATCCGCCCCGCCAGCGCACGGTGGATCGCGCGGCCCGCCGGCACGCTGCCGGTGAACAGCACACCATCGACGCCTTCATGCGCCACCAGTTGCCCGGCAGTATCTCGCCCACCGTGCACGAGATTGACAACGCCCGGCGGCAAACCTGCTTCCTGCCATAACCGCAACGTCAGTTCCGCAACGCCCGGCGTTTTCTCTGACGGCTTGAACACCACCGTATTCCCCGCGATCAGCGAAGGCATGATATGGCCGTTCGGCAGGTGACCCGGAAAGTTGAACGGCCCCAGCACCGCCATGACGCCATGCGGATGGTGACTGATACGCGCGGTGAACGCTCCCGCCGCTGCATCCTTCGTGGGCGTGCGTTCATTGTAGGCCTTTACCGACAGTTCCGCCTTGCCGGTCATGGCGGCGGCCTCGGTCGCGGCATCCCACAACGGCTTGCCCGTTTCGCGCGAAATAGCGGCAGCCATGTCCGCCTTGCGCGCATCGACCAGCTTCGCAAACGCGCGCACGAACTCGATACGCTCCGCTACCGGCAAGCGCCGCCATGCAGGAAGCGCAGCACGCGCCGCCGCAACAGCAGCGTCGATATCCGCCTCATTGGCCTCAGCCCCGCGCCACACCACCGCACTGTCCGCCGGCGAAATCGAATCAAACGCAGCGCCCCTGCCCGCGCGCCAGGCGCCATCAATAAACAGATCGCCCGTATAGCCGCTTGCGCTCATGCCCGTTTCTCCCGGAACACATAGACAAGCACTTCACTCGCCCCTTCCCCACCCAATCCGCGCAGCAGATCCGCTCGATCCGTCTCCGCATCGAACTTTGTCGCCGCGAAGCCCGCAACACTTGCCAGCGCGATAAGCCCGGACCCCGGCGGACCGGCCAGGAAATCAGCGCCTGACATCCGTGCGGCCGTTCGCACGACATCGATCTGGTCGATGAAAGCTTCAAGGCATGGTCCGGCGTCAAAGATGTCCACCACATTGTTGAAGTGGAAGCCCTGTGATTTCAGCAGCGCCATCGCAGGCTCCGCATCGTGATGCGGCTTGCCGATGACTGTCCGCGCCTCGGCAGGCAGCAGATCAGCATAGATCGGATAGCGCGGCATCAGGTCGGAGATGAAGCGATGATCCTTCGCGCTCATCGCATCGGCGCGTTTGTAATCCATGCGAAAGAACTTCGCGCCCACCGCGCGCCAGAACGGAGAGTCGCCCTCTGGACTCGTCCACCCGCGTATCTCCGCCATCGCCTTCGTACCGAACCGCAGAGGATCGATGGCGATCAGCAACAGGCGCGCGAAGGACAGCAGACGCCCGCGCCCGCCGCCGCGCGCATCGCGCCGGATGAACAGGCTGCCCAGTTCCGCATCGCCGTGATGGTCATTCACCAGATGCAGCAGGTCGAGTTCCACCTTCACGCCCAGTTCGGGCGAAACCTTGGAGTCGCGCGAGATGCGGTAGGAATAAAAAGGCCGCTCCACGCCCAGATTGGTGAAGATGCTGGCGGCGCCGAGAATCTCCCCGTCTTCCTCCATCACCAGGAAGTAGGATTCCGAAACCGGCGGCGCCGAAGGACGCAGGAAGGCCTGCTGTGACCGCTCAATCCGGCCGGCCATTCCTTCTGGTGTGGTGGGCATGGTCAGCATGCCTGGATCGAGGTGGGCGATCAGGGCCACCAGCCCCTCAAGATCATCGGGCCGGGCCGGACGAATAATGGCTGTCATGTCCGGCATGGTAAGGCCGCGCCACCGCCCGCGCAAAGGGTGACGGGCCGAAACCCCCGGAATTTCATGGCCTTTGCCGCCGGGGCGCCTGCCGCTGAGGCTCGATCGAACGCGGCGGAGATGCGCCCCCGGCGCGCATGTAATTTCCGTTACGTTCCTCTGGCTAGCGGGCGCGGACCGGTGTATCGGGTGGAAACTGCCCAGTATCCATCAGCTCAGCCAAGGCACCGGGGACGCCCATGACAGAAGCCGCAACCGCCACTGCTGCTAACGGCCAGCGCGCCGACGGCTACGGTCCGGCGCCGACACGCCAGCAGAAGCGCCTCACCTTCATCGCCCTGATGATCGTCTTCCTGCTCAGCGCTCTGGACCAGACGATCGTTTCGACGGCGATGCCGCGCATCGTGGCTGAACTCCAGGGCCTCGAAATCTACGCCTGGGTCACGACGTCCTACCTGCTCGCCTCTACGGTCATGGTGCCGATCTGGGGAAAGCTGGGCGACATGTACGGCCGCAAAACGATCCTGATCGCCGGGATCTGCATCTTCCTCGGCGGGTCGTTGCTGTGCGGCCTGGCCGGAGAATTCGGCGACATGCCGCTGATCGGCGGCGGCATGATGCAACTGATCGTTTTCCGCGGGATCCAGGGCATAGGCGGCGGCGCGCTGTTCACCACCGCCTTCGCCACCATCGCCGACCTGTTCCCCCCGCGCGAACGCGCGAAATACGCTGGTCTCTTCGGCGCGATGTTCGGTCTGGCCAGCGTGATTGGCCCGATCATCGGCGGCTTCTTCACCGATCATGGCAGCGTGGACATCATGGGCGTCCACGTCGCTGGCTGGCGTTGGGTGTTCTACGTGAACCTGCCCACATCTCTCCTCGCCCTGTTCATGATCACGGCGAAAATGCCCGACCTGTCGATACGCACGGGCGGAAAGATCGATTTCGCGGGCGCGATCCTCGTTGTCGTCGCGATGGGCGCGCTACTGCTCGCCCTCACCTTCGGCCCCATCGACGGCTGGACGCACTCCAACGTGCTGATGCTGTTCGCGGTGGCTTTGGTGACAGGCGCCGCCTTCCTGTGGATCGAACACCGCACAAAAGACCCGATACTGCCGCTTGGGATGTTCGTCATTCCCGCCTTCTGGACGTCGATGCTGGCTTCGTTTGTCATCTCCATGGCGTTCATGGGCACGATCATCTTTCTGCCGCTCTTTCTGCAAGTGGCGCTGGGCGTTCAGGCCACATCCAGCGGCTTCGCGCTCATCCCGATGATGGCCGGCCTGATCGCCGGCGCGACTCTCGCTGGCCGCCTGGTGACTCGCACAGGGAAGTATCGCCCATTCCTGCTGATCGGCGCGATCCTGCAATTCGCGGGGCTTTACCTGATGTCGCAACTGACCGCTGAGTCCTCGCAGCTTGATGTGACATGGCGCCTGTTCATTCTGGGCATCGGCCTGGGCCCCGCGCAGAGCCTGTTCAACATCATCGCGCAAAGCGCCGTGCCGCCCCGGCAGATCGGTGTCGCCACCTCTACGTCGATGTTCCTGCGCCAGACCGGCGGCGTCATTGGCGTCGCGATCTTTGGCGCGTTGCTCACTCACAAGCTTACGCAATCCCTCGCGGCCGTTCTGCCGCCCGGCGTGGATGTGGATCTCGGCCGCATTCAGGCCATGGCGTTGTCCGCGGAATCCAGCGCCGGCGGCCCTATGCAAGTCCCGCCCTTCGTCGCCAACGCTTTCGCGGAATCCATGAGTTATATCTTTGTGGGCAGCCTGTTCATCATTGCTCTGGCTTTCGTCCTGATCCTGTTCATCCCTCAGATCAACCTGCGCGGCCGGGGTCCGGAAACAGCCGCAAAGGAAGCCTCCCCCGCCTGATCGAACAAGGTTTAATGTCCCGATTCATCGTAACCTAACCCCATCCTGCTAGGTTCGGCCCCTCAGTGGAGGACGCCGCTCATGGCCAAGGCCGCATTTCACAAGAGCCAGCGCGTTTTCGTCAAACCCGTGGGCACCTGGGCCGTTGTCGAGCGCGTTCTGCCGCAATGGGTAAAAGGCCTCGATGAGCCCCTGAAGATCCACTACGACGTGGGCCTTGGCCGTGAATTCGCGGCCAGCGAACTGGCGGCCGAGCGCGCCACGCAGGAAGTTGACGATAGCGTCGAATTTGAAAACTGGCGCATCACGCGCGCCCGCAACCGCTGGCGCGACAGCCACGAAGTGCCGGACCACCCCCAGCCCGGCTCGTATCCCGTAGTGACGACGGACGACAAGAACTGGGGCGGCTGGCGCGTGCCAAGCTCCGAATACGACCGCGACCCGCAGAAGATCGAATTCCAGGCCCGCATGATCGAGGCGACGCCCCATCTCATGAACATCGCGCGTCAACTGGCGCAGTTCGGCCTCAACAATGCGGACGACATGCCGGCCGAACTTCTCGACCTCGCCAAGAACGCCACGCGCGTCCTGCGCCGCGTCTATGAGACGCAAGGCGCCGCAGCGGCGCCCCATCAAGCGGCCGAGTAGCATCCAAAGACGGATCCGGGCTTAGGCTTTCTGCTTTTTTTCTGGCGTTTACCGCGCCGGCGTGGAAAGCATCGGCGCAGTAATCCCAGTCAACAACGGGTCTGCAACACAGATGCGAACCGAGACGCCCCCGCAGGTGAGGCTCGCCGACTACAAGCCTTTCCCCTTCCGGATCAACAGCGTGAGCATGCAGTTCACGCTTGAGCCCGGCGCCACCACCGTGGTGACCCGCCTCAACGTGACGCGGACAGGTGAAGCCGACGCGCCGCTTCGCCTGGATGGAGAAAAGGTAACGCTCAAGCGCGTCGTGCTGAACGGCCGCGAACTGGCGAACGAGGAGTTCACCGTCGACGCCGAAGGCATGGCCGTGCCGCGCCCGGGCGATCAGTTTGACCTTGAGATCGAAACCGAAATCAGCCCGGAGACGAACACCGAACTTTCGGGCCTCTACATTTCCGCCGGCCGCTTCTGCACCCAGTGCGAGGCTGAAGGTTTCCGCCGCATCACCTACTATCCTGATCGCCCGGACGTGCTTGCGCCGTTCAACGTGCGTATCGAGGCGGACAAGGCGCGCTATCCCTATCTGCTCTCCAACGGCAATCCGGTGAATGGCGGCGACCTGCCCGCCGGCCGTCATTTCGCCGTGTGGGATGATCCGCACCCCAAACCCTCCTACCTTTTCGCCCTCGTCGGCGGCGACTTCGATACGCTCGAAGACAGCTTCGTCACGATGACCGGCAATCGCGTGCGGCTGATGATCTATGTCGAAAAGGGTGACGCTCCGCGCGCCGCCTACGCCATGGATTCACTCAAGCGCGCGATGAAATGGGACGAGGATGTGTTCGGCCGGGAATACGATCTCGACATCTTCCAGATCGTCGCTGTCCGCGACTTCAACTTCGGCGCGATGGAGAACAAGGGCCTCAACATTTTCAACTCGGCCTATGTGCTGGCCGATGGCGAGACCGCGACGGATATGGATTTCGAGGCGATCGAAAGCATCGTCGCGCACGAGTATTTTCACAACTGGACCGGCAACCGCATCACCTGCCGCGACTGGTTCCAGCTCTGTCTGAAAGAAGGCCTGACGGTCTATCGCGATCAGGAGTTCACGAAGGACATGCGCTCCGCCGCTGTGGCGCGCATCAAGGAAGTCATCCGCCTGCGCACCCGGCAGTTCCCGGAAGACGCCGGCCCGCTGGCCCACCCGGTGCGGCCCGACAGCTACGCACGGATCGACAACCTCTACACGGCGACGGTTTATGAAAAGGGCTCGGAGCTCATCCGCATGCTCTCCGTCATTGTCGGAGAGGAATCCTTCTACGCTGGCCTCAACCGCTATTTTGAACAGCATGACGGCCGCGCCGCGACGATTGAGGAATTCATCGCCTGCTTCCAGGCGTCCACGACTGTCGACCTGAAGCCTTTCGCACGCTGGTACGCTCAGGCCGGAACACCCGCCGTGCGCGCCGAAGGCGTTTATGACGCCTCCGCCCGCGCCTATCGCCTCACGCTCACGCAGACGACGTCGCCGACGCCGGGCCAGCAGCAGAAAAACGCCGTGCCGATCCCCGTCCGCATCGCCCTCTTCGGCGCCAATGGCGAGAAACTCGACACGACGCTGGCAGGCCAGCAGGCCGTCGAACACGTCGTCGTTCTCGATCGCGCGAAAAGCCAGGTGACGTTCGAGAACGTCACCTCCGCGCCGCGCCCGTCCCTCAATCGCGGCTTCTCCGCGCCGGTCCGCCTCAGCGATGACCTGCCGGAATCCGATCGTGCAGCCCTCGCCGGCTTCGACGACGACGCCTTCGCACAGTGGGAAGCGTTACAGACAATCGCCCGCGCAATTATCCTCGACGCGGTGAAGTCCGGCCAACACAGCGCCAGCGCCTCCCGCCTCTCCGCCTATGTCGAAGCGCTGCAACGCTCCGTCACACGCGTGCGCGAGCACGATCCCGCCTATGCCGCGCTGCTGGTTTATATCCCGACAGTCAGCGAACTGATCCTCGATGTGAAGGACGCAGACCCGGACGCGATCTTCAGCATTCGCTCCAGCGTGCGCACAGCCGTAGCCGAAAAGCTGCAACCGCTACTGCTGTCGGCCGCTGGCCAGGCCGATAGCGGCGCGTTCGACCCATCGGCGGAAGCCGCCGGACGCCGCGCCTTCCGTGGCGCCGCCCTCTCTCTTCTCTCCGCTCTGGGCGACCGGCACGAGGCCGCCATCTCGAACGCGTTTGAAACCGCGGCGACCATGACGGAACGGCTCGCCGCCCTCTCCGCGCTGGCCGCTATCGACACGCCGGCCTTCGATCGTGCGCTCACCGTTTTCGAGACGAAATGGAAATCATCGCCGCTGGTCATGGACAAATGGTACAGCGTGCAAGGGACGGCCATCCGCGCCGATCTGCGCACCCGTCTTGAGGGCTTGCTCCAGCGCGAGGACTTTGACCTGCGCAATCCCAACCGCGTCCGCGCGCTGGCTGCGTCGCTTTCGATGAACAACCCGGTCTGCTTCCACGCCGCCGATGGGTGGGGCTACCGCTTCGTCGCCGGCCTGATCCTCAAGGTCGATCCGCTGAATCCCGCCCTCTCCGCACGGCTATCGACGGCCTTCGAGAGCTGGCGCGCCTTCAACGCCCCGCGGCGCGAAGCCGCTCGCGCGCAACTGGAGCGTCTGGCGGGTGCGGATCTGTCGAAAAACGCGCAGGATATCGTTGGCAGGGCCCTTTCCGACCCGGCCTGAACCTGAATCATCACGCAGCCACCCCTTTCAAAAGCGTTAGCGTTAACTGCGGCCTAATCTTGCCCGGCTAGGGTCCTCCGACATTTTGCATCCGGGGACACATGACCACCGCCGTGGATTGTGACAGCTGCCGCGACTTCGCGCTGACCGCTGGCGACCTGTTCGTCACGCTGGATGCCGCCGGCGTGATCCGTGGCGCCGAAGGCGAAGCCAGCCTGCTGCATTTCCCCACCACCAGCCGCCTGCTCGGCCGTAGCGTTCTTGAGCTGATCGGCGAAGGCGAAACGCACCGGCTGCGCGAAGATCTGTGGGCCCTGGCGCCCGGCCGCCGGCTGACGTGGGAAACCTCGGCGGGCATCGAAGAAGGCCGCCGCTTTACCGTGCGCCGCAACCCCGGCGCGCCCGGCCAGTTTCATCTTGTCGTCGTGCGTATCTCGCGCGTCCGCCAGCTGCGCAGCGAGCGTGCGGACGATGTCCTCGCTGAACGCTTCCGCGACGCAGTGATGAACGGCCGGCTCAAGGCCGCGCGCCAACCCGTGGTGAACATCAGCTCCGGCGCCGTCAGCCACTACGAAGTCCTGGCGCGCTTCAGCGGCGAACAATCCCCGCTCGAACTCATTACCGCCGCAGAGAAAAGCGGCCAGATCAGCCACCTCGACTACATCATGGTGGAAGCCGCCGCCCGCCGTCTCAGCCACACGCCTGATCCCGCCTATCGCCTCGCAGTGAACATCTCCGGCGAGTCGCTCCAGAATTACGAGGTGATGCGCGAGCTGTGCGCCGCCATCTGCGGTCATGATTTCCAGCGCGACCGCCTCATCCTGGAAGTCACCGAATCCTCCGAGATCGCCGACATAGACACCGCCGCCCGCTCTGTCGTTCTGCTGCGCTCGCAGGGGCTAGGCGTATCGCTCGACGATTTCGGCGCCGGCGCCGCGTCGTTCGGCTATCTCCGAGATCTCGACGTGAACGGCCTCAAATTCGATGGCGGCTTCCTGCGCGCGCCAAGCCGCTCTTCGCGCGGCTTCGCCCTGATGCGCAGCGTTGCGCGCATGTGCGCCGATCTCGGCATCTCGCCTGTGGGTGAGAAGGTCGAAACCGAGGACGACCTCAAGCTTCTGATCGAAGCCGGCGTACCCTACGCACAGGGCTACCTGTTCGGCCGTCCCGCTATCGACGAAACCTTCCTCGTCCGCAGCCGTCGTGGCGGCCTGCACGAGAGGGCGAGCGCATGACGAACGGCCGCCTGTCCGATCTCAGCGTCCTCATCGTCGACGAACACCCTCACATGGTGAACATCGTGCGCGCGATCATGCGAGGCTTCGGCATTCGCGACTTCCAGGACTGCAACAGTTCGGACGCCGCCCGTGAAGCGCTGCAAGCGGCGCCCATCGATATCGTCATCACTGATTTCGCCATCCGCCCCGGTAACGGGCTGGAACTGATCCGCTGGATTCGCACGGCGGACGACAGCCCGAACCCTTACCTGCCCGTCATAATGCTTACCGCCTACTCCGAGCGGTCCATGGTCGAACGCGCGCGTGACTCTGGCGCCACAGAGTTCTGCGCCAAGCCGGTCACGCCTCAGGACCTCTATCGGAAAATGTGCAGCGTCGTGAACCACCCCCGCGCCTTTGCGCGCACCAGCGGCTATTTCGGCCCCGACCGCCGCCGGAAAAGAAGTGAAAAACCAGACGACAAGGACCGTCGCGAGCGCGGGGTCGAGCCCGTGGCAGCCGCCGCTCCCGCCCCACGCCGGTCAGAACAGGCCGCCCTGGAAACAGCATCCAGCCTGCTGACAGGCAACCTCGCGCCGCGCGATGGCGTGGCCCCGCCGCGTCGCAACGCCACACAAAGTTAATCCCCAATTAACACTTTCGCAGCCTTTCGAATCCCAAGCTGCTGGGCTGGGGAAGCAGAAGGATTTGTGACGTGGGGAGGGCCACGCCAAAAGGAGATTCGGGCAAGCCCGGGAACGCGGCAACGACCGTTCCTGTGGGCATGCTATCCCTTTTGCTTGCGGCCTTCGGCGGCGCGCTCGCCCTGAAAGCCTACGAGGAAAAACAGACCAGCGAGGCGGCCACCCTTTCGCAACAGGTTCGCGAGGCCGATGCGCTGGCCAGTCACGTCCGCGCCGAACTCGTCTCTTCCCGCGCACGTATGGAGGGTCTGCTGCTCTCCGGAGCTTCCCTGGAGACAATCCGCAAGAGCGTTCCCTTCGAGGCGGTGAGCATGCGCGCCCCGCCGGAAGGAAGCTGGGCCCAGCTCGGCGATGGCGAGGACGTGCGCGTGTTCGCGCAGAACAAGGACGGCGCATGGGTGTCCGGCGTCCGTTCCGGCGAAACCTTCATGATACACGCGGCGGGCGATCGCGCGCTGTCGCTCGCTCCCACATCGGGCGTGCGCGCGGGCGGTCACTTCCTGAAGGCGGATGACGGCCGCCGCGCCGCCGCATGTTCGCCCGTGCCGGATACAGCTATAGCGGCCTGCGTCTCGCGCCCCGCGCCGCTTGTCAATCTGAGCGAC
This sequence comes from uncultured Rhizobium sp., assembly GCA_964550535.1. Taxonomy (GTDB): domain Bacteria; phylum Pseudomonadota; class Alphaproteobacteria; order Caulobacterales; family Hyphomonadaceae; genus UBA7672. Next base: position 1,012 of record CAZJZQ010000053.1, on the reverse strand, counting down.
TTCAACCGCATCCTGATCTATGGCCTCATCATGGCCGCACCCATTCTGGCCGTCATTGGCCTGTTGGGTTCGATCCGGCGCCTTCAGCAATCCGCACGCGACGCCGAGCGCCTGTCCGCACGCCAGAAGAACGCCTTTGACCCTGCGATGCTGCGCGCGTTCGAGACGCCCGGCCTCATCGGCATGTGGCGCTGGGATGTGGCGAAGCAACTCCTCACCATCGGTCCTGAAGCCGCGCAGATCGTCGGCGCCACGCGCTATGGCGAGATGACGCTCGACGAATTCACCTCGCTCGTATCCGAGGATGAGCGCCGCAAGGTGCAGATCGCTTTTGAAGACGTTCGGCCGACCCAGCGGATCGACGTCACCTTCAGCGGCGCGCATCGCACAGCCGCCCAGTATTTCGAGATGATGGGCGCGACGTCCGAGGGCGCAATTTCAGGCGCCATCGTCAACGTCACGGACCGCGTTCACGCGCAACACCGTTCACGCAGGGCCGAAGCCCTCGCCCGCACCGCTCTCGACGCTCACCCCGGCCCCTTCGCCGTGTGGGACAGCCGCAAACGCCTCACACACTGGAATGGGGCCTTCTCCCGCATCTTCAACCTCGACAAATCCGTGGTGCAGACCGGGGCGTCCTACGACCTCGTGATGTCGGAAGTTTCAAAATTCATCCGCGTCGAGCGCCCCTTGGGTGACGACATCAACTCGCGCGAAATCCTGCTGCTCTCCGACCAGTGGATTCGCCTCGTCGACCGCCGCACCGCGAATGACGGCCTGATCACCGTCGGCCTCGACATCACCGGCCTGAAGCGGCAGGAGGCCAGCACCGCGCGCTCCGAACGCCGCCTCCGTTCCATGGTGGCCGAGCTGGAACGCACACGGGGCCAGGCGCAAGAGCTGGCTGCGCAGTACGCCGAAGCCCGCGTCCGCGCCGAACGCGCCAGCCAGGCCAAGAGCGTCTTCCTCGCGAACATGAGCCACGAACTGCGCAGCCAGCTCTTGCGCCTGG
>CAZJZQ010000052.1:19357-22572 GCA_964550535.1 uncultured Rhizobium sp. | reverse complement strand
CGGGAGGATTCCACGCGGCCGGGCGAGTTCTATGACACGTCCGCGCACATGGTCTGGATCGGCGACCGCACGCGGCAGCTCGACCACGCGCATGTCGAGTTCTGCCGTGGCATTCGCAATCCGGTTGGCATGAAGTGCGGGCCGTCGCTGGACCCGGACGATCTGATCCGCCTGATCGACGTGCTGAACCCGGATGACGTGCCGGGGCGGCTGACGCTGATCGCGCGCTTTGGTTCGGACAAGGTCGAGGCGGGGTTGCCCAAGCTGGTGCGCCGGGTGCAGCAGGAGGGCCGCACGGTCGTGTGGTCGTCCGATCCGATGCACGGCAATGTCGAGAAGGCGGCGTCCGGCTACAAGACGCGGCCGTTCCAGCGCATCCTTGATGAAGTGTCGAGCTTCATCGATGTGACGGAGGCGGAGGGCGCTTATCCCGGCGGCGTGCATCTGGAGATGACCGGCCAGAACGTGACCGAGTGCACGGGCGGGGCTCACCAGATTTCGGATGCGGACTTGCAGGACCGGTATCACACGCACTGCGATCCGCGCCTCAACAACGAACAGGCGCTGGAGCTGGCCTTCCTGATCGCGGACAAGCTGGCGGACAAGCGGGGCTGATTGTCCTTTCAGCGTTGCTTCGTGCTTTTGTGAATTCTTCGTGCCTTCGTGTTCATCCGGAAGATGAACACGAAGGCGCGAGGATTCACAAAGGACGCCAAGGGCGTTGAGCCGTTGACGCTACCTCGCCAGGAAGCCGCCGCCGTCGATGATGAGCGTCTGGCCGGTGATGGCGGGCGCTGACAAGAGGTAGGCTGCGGCCTCCGCAACATCGTCCGCCGTGGGGCCGCGTTGCAGGGGCGTCCTGTCGTGGTGTTTGTCGAAGTGGGCGCGGCTTTCGGCGTCAACATCCGGAAGCGTGTAGCCTGGAGCGATGCCGCAGACGCGGAAGCGCGGGGCGAGCGTCTGGGCCATCAGCGTGGTGAAGCCGTCCAGCGCGTGCTTGGTCAGCGTGTAGGACAGGTATTCGTCGCCGCGCGGTTTAAGCAGCCGGTTGTCGAGCAGGTTGATGATGAGGCCGCGTGTCTCGTCCGTCGCCGCAGCCGCGATGGCGCGGGTGAGCAGCACGGGGCCGTAGAGATTGGCGCTGAAATGCCGGTGCAGGGTTTCCGGATTGACGGTGGCGATGTCGTCCCAGCCATAGACCGAAGCGGAGTTCACCAGCACATCCGGCAGGCGGCCGAAGGCGAGGTCAATTTCGGTGAGGCCGGTCGCGATGGCGGCGGCTTCGGACTGGTCGAAGCTGATGGCCACAGCGCGCTGGCCCAGCGTCTCGATCTCGGCGACGGCGCTGGCGGCTTCGGCGGCGGAAGTGTTGTAGTGGACGACGATGTCGCAACCCGAGCGCGCAAGGCGCAGCGCGATGGCGCGGCCCAGCCGCTTTGCGGCGCCGGTGACGAGGGTGAGATGCGGTCTGGCTTCGGTCATGCCGGGGTTGTTTCACCAACCGGCGCGTGACGCAATCAGACGCGGCCTTCGAGCATCGCCTTGGTGGGTTTCTCTCCCGGCAGGCGGGCGCCCTTGCGCCAGTCCCACGGGTTCACGAAACGGCCTGACCAGATGCCGGCCTTTGCGTCGCGCGCCGCGTTCTCTGCGGGGACATAAGCGACGGAGTAATCGCGATAGGCCAGCGCGTGGCCGCTGCGCACGAGCCATTCCTGGATATCCGCACCGCGCACGGAGCATGTGCCAAGCAGGCGGCCATAGCGGTCCTTGCCGTCGATCGTGCAGGTGACGGGGCTTTGCGCGATATAGTCGTCCAGCGCGTTGGCGGCGATGGAGCCGCAGCGGGTGAGTTTGCCGGCGGCGTCGAGGCAGCGCTGGCCGCCTTCGGGGGCGTCCACGCCGACCAGGCGGATGCGCTCGCCGTGGAGATCAAGCGTATCGGCGTCCACGACGCTGGCGCGGCCGATGCGCTCGGAACCTTCGCCCAGCGTATCGGCATGGCTGGCGCCCATGTCGTTGAGCATCATGTTCAGGACAAAAGCGATGGCGAGGAAGAAGGCAGGGATGAGCATCGCCGCGATGGAGGGCGAGCGTTTCGGCTTGCGGACCTTGGCCTTTTTCTGTTTCGCGGGCTCTGCGTCGGCGTCTGCGGGTTGGGCCGCGTCTGCTTCCGGCTTCGGTTTCCTGGCCATGGCGCTCTCCTTGCGGGAAGGAGAGGCCGGAGGGGGTTAGGGGCGGGTTAACTGCCGGACAGGATTGCGGCGGCGCCGGCGGGATTGCCAGCGGTGCGGGCGGCGAGGGCGTTGGCGGCGGCGGTCCAGTCTGCCGGCCGCTGGTCCACGCCGGGGGCGTAGAAAAGGGCGAGAAGTTTTGCGGCTTCGTCCGCGTTGAGCTCCGCCGCTGTCTTGCCCAGCGCGGCCTGTGCGGCGGCGTCGGCGCCCGTGACGCCGTCCGCGATCGGCGCGCGCGTGAACCAGAGGCGCAGCAGGGTGGCGTCGTCGTGGCGCTGTTCGAGGATGCAGGCGGCGCCGAGCTGGCGCATCTGGGCGCGCAGCGACTGGCCGGGCTCGATGGCCTTGTTCATGTCGCGCGCGAGAAGCTGGGAGATGGCGAGGCCGTCACGGTCTCCGCCGCCGACATAGTGTTTCACGAAGCGTCCGGCGGTGCGGCAGGGGGAGCCCTGCATATCCCACGTCTTGCCGAAAATGGCCGTCGAGGCGGTCTGCTCCAGCGGTGTCAGCGGGGTCTGTTCGGGGACAGGGGTGAGCCAGCCGGCCTTTTCAGCCTCTGTCACCAGCCGCGATCCATCCCACCACGCGAATCCGATGAAGGAGAGCGGACCGAGAACGATCGCCACAAGCACTGCGGCGACGAGAAATTTCAGCAGGCGCACCATGAGAAACCCTCAATCCGCCAGCCGCCCCGCCGGGAGAGAACTATGCCTGCGGCGATACGGCAAGCCATAGTTTGGCGACGGAACCCCGCCCGGCTCCCCGTGGCCCTTGCCATGGGCCGGGGTGTGTGGTCCTGAGGGCCCGGAAATCAACGGAGCACCCATGTCCGGAGTTGTGGTTGTCGGCGCCCAGTGGGGCGACGAAGGCAAGGGCAAGATTGTCGACTGGCTGTCGAGCCGGGCCGACGTGGTGGTGCGGTTCCAGGGCGGGCACAACGCCGGCCACACGCTGGTCATCGACGGCAAGGTGTTCAAGCTCGCG
>CAZJZQ010000052.1:18694-19347 GCA_964550535.1 uncultured Rhizobium sp. | reverse complement strand
CGACAGCTTGCCCCCGCGCACGAGGCCAGAGGGCAAGCTGTCGGTGATCGGCAATGGCGTGGTGGTCGATCCGTGGCACATGCTCACCGAGATCGACGGCATTCGCGCGCAGGGCGTGGAAGTGAATCCGCAGAACCTGCTGCTGGCGGACAACGCCGTGCTGATCCTGCCATGGCACAAGGACATTGATGCGGCGCGTGAGGGGGCCCTGGGCGCGGCGCAGATCGGCACGACGAAGCGCGGCATCGGTCCGGCGTATGAGGACAAGGTGGGCCGTCGCGCCATCCGCGTGGCGGACCTTGCCGATCCGGCGGCGCTGGACATGAAGATCGAGCGCCTGCTGGCGCATCACCGCCCGCTGCGTGCGGGTCTGGGCCTGCCGGAGCCGGATGGCGAGGGGCTGAAGCGCGACCTGCTGGCGATTGCGGACAAGATCCTCGCTTACGCTCAACCGGTGTGGGCGCGGCTGGATGAGCAGGTGCGCGGCGGCAAGCGCATCCTGTTTGAAGGCGCGCAGGGCGTGATGCTGGACGTGGATCACGGCACTTTCCCGTTCGTGACGTCATCGAACGTCGTGTCGGGACAGGCGGCGGCGGGATCGGGCGTCGGGCCGGGCGCGATCAAGTATGTGCTGGGTCTGGTGAAGGCCTACA
>CAZJZQ010000052.1:296-18684 GCA_964550535.1 uncultured Rhizobium sp. | reverse complement strand
GTGCATCGGCGTCATCAAAGCCTACTGCACGCGCGTCGGCGGCGGACCGTTTCCCACGGAACAGGACAATGAGATCGGCCGCCGTATCGGCGAGATCGGCCGCGAGGTTGGCGTGAACACGGGCCGCGCGCGCCGTTGCGGCTGGTTCGATGCGGTGATGGTGCGTCAGGCGTGCGCGGTGTCGGGCGTGAACGGTCTGGCGCTGACCAAGCTCGACGTGCTGGACGGCTTCGACGAGATCAAGGTCTGCACGGGGTACAAGCTCGACGGGAAGGTGATCGATCATTTCCCGGCGGGCATGACGGCGCAGGGCAAGGTCGAGCCGGTTTACGAAACGCTCGAAGGCTGGAAAGGCACGACCAAGGGCGCGCGCTCGTGGACGCAGCTTCCGGGCGAAGCGGTGAAGTATGTGCGGCGTCTGGAAGAGCTAGTGGGCAAGCCGGTTGCGTTGCTGTCCACGAGCCCCGAGCGCGAGGACGTGATCCTGATGCGGGATCCGTTTGAGGGGTGATAGGTTTTTATTCCTATGCTGGGGGCTGGGGAATCATTGACTTTTAACCTTTGGCCACGATATTAGCTGGATATCCCCCCAAGTGCTTCGGCGCTTGGGCGCGCGGCGGCTCTTCGGAGCCGCCGCTGCTTTTTTTAAGGGGGGATCATGCGTACACGTATCTATATAGACGGGTTCAACCTGTATTATGGATCTCTACGTAAGACGCCATACAAGTGGCTCAATCCGCATCTGTTGTGTACGAACCTTTTGCTGCGCAACCAGATCGATATGGTGAGGTACTTCACTGCACGCGTTAGCGCACGGCCGAATGATCCTGATCAACCAGTGCGCCAGCAGACGTATTTGAGAGCGCTCGCAACAGTACCGCAGATCGAAGTTCATTTTGGTCACTTCCTGACGCATGAAGTGGACATGCCAGAGGCCGCAGCTTGGAATGCGGGCAAATACAAACCTAGTCGCGTGGTCAAGACCGAAGAAAAGGGTTCGGACGTAAACTTGGCGACGTACCTGCTCGTGGATGCGTTCGATGACGCCTTCGATGTTGCAGTTATTGTGAGTAATGACAGCGACCTGTGCGAGCCGATTGCGCAAGTGCGAAAGAAATTCGGCAAGACAATCGGGATTATGAATACTCATGCGAGAATGAGCATGGCCTTCCGTCCCCTCGCCCATTTCATCAAACCAGTTCGTTCTGGCGCCCTTGCCAATGCCCAGTTCCCAGACGTGATGTCGGATGCTGTCGGAAAATTCCAGAAGCCAAAACGTTGGTAAACTCGGACTAGGTGCTCAGTACTGAACAACCCTAATCGGTCCCCACCCCATGAAACCCCGCGAACTCATTGCGACTGCGCGCGTGCCCGGCGGGGTTGAGCTGCGGTTGGTCAAACATGATCGCGACCACATCATCATGCTGGACGCGACGGAGCTGATGAGCAGCCGGTTGGGCGGGTCGGAGGAGAAGCTCGCCACGATGACGTGCGAGCGGCTGCGCAAGGGCGTGGAGCCGCATCTGCTGATTGGCGGCTACGGCATGGGGTTCACGCTGCGCGCGGCGCTGGGCGTGCTGGGGCCGGGCGCGCGGGTGACGGTGGCGGAGCTGGTTCCGGAAATCATCGACTGGGCGCGCGGACCGATGGCGGAACTGACGGCGGGATGTCTGGACGATCCGCGCGTGCATCTGCTGATGGGCGATGTTGCGGCGGAGATTGCGGACGCCAAGCGGCGGTATGATGCGATCCTGCTGGATGTCGACAACGGGCCGTCGGGTCTGGTTCGCGAGGCGAATGACGGGCTGTATTCCATGCGCGGGCTTGCGGCGGCGAAAGTGGCGCTGAAGCCGGGCGGGGTATTGGCGATCTGGTCGGCGACCGCGGACGCGCGCTTTACCCGGCGGTTGAGCGAGGCGGGGTTCAAGGTCGAGGAAGTCACCGTGCGGGCGCGGAGCAATGGCAAGGGGCCGCGGCATGTGATCTGGTTCGCGGGATTGCGCTGAGGCGATCCGCACGGAGGCGGGCGCCGCCGGGGCAAGTGTTGCGCTTTTCCAGTTGTGATCGGGCGGGACTTGCCAGATCGCGCCGGATCAGGGAGAAGCCTGCTCCCGCTGACGCCAGCAAGGAGGGGAGTCGCATGAACTCAGTCGTCCGTTCCCCAGCTGTTTGCCGCGTCGCTGTTTCGGGCGTTTCCCGGAAACGATAGCGTCTCCGGCGCACAGCCTGACCCCGTCCCGCAGTTCGCCATGCGATGCAGGGGCGCCTCCGACAGAACAGATTTTTCCGCAGGGCGCGCCGAAGAACGCGCCGGGAGTATATCCGATGACCGCCAAACGTGCGCCCGGCAGACGACTGCCAGAATGGGCCCGGCCGCTTGAAATTCTTGACCTGACACGCCTCGCCGTTCCGGTGGCGATGTCGCGCGCGTCCTTCATGCTGATGGGGCTGACCGATGCTGTTATCCTGGCGTGGTATGCGCCGGGGCAGTTGCCGTTGGTGCTGAACGGCTGGCTGCCGAGCGGCGTGACCATGGGCTTCGGCATGGGGCTGATGCTCGGCGTTTCCGTTATGACGGCGGAGCTGAGCGGCCTCGGCAAGGCGAACGAGACGGGCCGCATTGTGCGGCGCGGGCTGTGGGTCGGCGCGTTGTATGGCTTGTTGTCGATGGCGCTGGTGTTCGCGATTGCGGACCCGCTGGTGCATGCTTTCGGCTTCACCGAGGACCTGGCCGGGCCGATTGTGCAGACCACGCAGATCCTGGCGCTGGGCACGGTGGGCCACATGTTGGGCATGGCGTGCTCAATGTATCTTGAAGCGTTGCGCAAACCGAACCTGGTGACGGCGGTGTCGATGTCGGCCGTGGTGCTGAACGCGGTGATCGCGCTGATCCTCGTGCCGGACCATGGCGCAATCGGTGTGGTGTGGGCGACGACGGCGTCGCGGACATACATGATGGTGGTGTTCCTTGTGGTGATCGCGCTGCTGACGCCTGCGTTCAAGCCGTCGCCGAAAGCGCCGAAGGGCGAGTTCGTGCGGCAGAACAAGGTGGGCATTGGCACGGGCATCGCCAACGCGGCGGAATGGGGCGCGTTCAACCTGACCTTCGTGATCGCGACGCTGGTGTCGATCGACGCGGGTACGATCTACGGCCTGACGGTGCAGATGATGGGCGTGGTGTTCATGATCTATGTCGGCATGGGGACGGCGACGAGCGTGCGCGTGGCGGAGCGGTTTGGCCGCCGCGACCGGACGGGCGTGCGCGAGGCGGCGCGGCTGGGCGTGGTGGCGTCCATTGCGGTGGGCCTGGTGCTGGCGGCGCTGTTGATCCTGTTGCGCGATGTGCTGGCGCACGGGTTGCTGACGGGACCGGAGGCGCAGGCGAGTGGCGAAAGCCATTCGATGTCGCTGATGCCGACGCTGGCGCTGATGCTGGCGTTCGCGGCGGGCGTGACGCTGTTCGACGGGTTGCAGGTGGTGGGCGCGATGGGCCTGCGGGCGCAGGGCGTGGTGTGGTTGCCGACGATCATTCACGTGGGCAGCTATATCTTCCTGATGCTGCCCTTGTGCCTGTGGCTGGCGTTCGGGCCGGAGCGGTTTCCGGGCGGACTGGGCATGGGCGTGTGGGGCGTGTTCATTGGCATCAGCGTGGCGTCGATGGTCGCGGGATGCGCGCAGGTGATCGCTCTTGAGTTGCGGGGACGCAAGGGTCTCGTGGATGCGGCGGTTGCGCCGGCGGCCGCGCACTGAGGCGGAAACGCCAGACCTGGATACAGAAAGGCCCGGCCATCGCTGGCCGGGCCTTTCTGCTTCCCGAGACGGGGAAAATCTATTTCAGGTCTTTCAGCGCCGCTGCCGGCTTGAACGCCACCGACGTGCGCGCCGGGATCTGGATCGCGGCGCCCGTGGCGGGGTTGCGGCCCTCACGCGCGGCTTTCGCCTTGGCGACGAACGTGCCGAAGCCCGACACCGCCACCTGATCGCCCTTGCGGAGGTTGTCGGTGATCGTATCGAAAACGGTATCGACGAATTTGGTAGCCTCGGTCTGCTTGAGGCCGGTCTGGTCCGCGACGGACTTGATGAGATCCGACTTGTTCATGACTCCCCTCCTTCAGGGCCCGCCGCGCAGGACGGCGCGAGAACGTATTGCGACGCCAAGGTGAAGCGACGGGCAGATCAGGCGGCGCGACGCTCGATTCGTAAACCCCGAAAATTGGAAAAAAGCCCGAAAATGCGGGCTATATCCCCAGAATCCATCCTTCCTCGGTGATCACTTTCGCCTTCTGGGCGTCATTCAGCTTGTGCTGCGCCGCAAAAAGCGATCCCAGCTTTCCGGACTGGTCAAGCTCGGCGTAGTGCTCGGCGAAGGCGCGAATCTGGGCTTCGTCCTTGATCTCGGTGCTTTCCTGCTTCGCCGGAACGAGGCCCGGATAGATTTCCGCGACCACGAGGCGGGTAGAGTCCGTGATGTCCGGGGTCAGCTTTTCGAGCGGCAGTTCGAACGGCCACACGCGCAAGCCCGGGAAGCTGTCGCGCAGGCGCTCGATCGCGGGCAGACCGGTCATGGTCTGGCCGCCCACGGCGCCGGCGTAGGCGATCTTCCAGACTGGCTGAGGCCGCAGCTTTTTCGTTTCGGTCAGCACTTGCTCGACGACGCGGAACTCCTGGATGTCGCCTTCGCCGTGCTCGCGGGACTTTTTCACCGACAGGGTCGTCAACTCGTCCTTCTTGGAGCAACCCCAGAACGGGAAGGGGCCATTGGAGATGAGACGGTTCATCCGCGCGGCCAGGGCGAAGCGGTTGTTCGAATTGTCCGGCTTTTCCTTCATCTCCTTGAGGAGGAAGGTGCGCAGGGCGCGCCAGGCGGCGCCTTCAAGCTTGAGGCCCGCAGCCGTGCCGGCCGGGAATCCCAGCGGGAAGTCCATGCCGACGAGCACACGATCGCCGCGCTTCATGCAGCGCCCGACCATCTCCTGCAACTCTTCCACCGCCTTGGCGCGGGTGGGCGGGTTGGACGAGCGGAAGGTGAGTTTCAGCCGCGCGTCGGGCATCATGGCGCCGATCCATATGGAATCGGCGCCGGTCGCGGGTTTGGACGCCGCGCTCCATTTGACCATCACGTAACTGTCGAAAAGGCGCGCCATGAGGCTGGGTACTTTCTGACATGCGGCCGCAACGAGCGCGGCAGGGCACTAAAAACGGGAAATCAGGCCAGGGACTGGCCGGGACAAGGCGACTGGATAGACGGTCCGGCGGGGTAAGGCCAGAGTCTTCCGGGCCCGCACTCCTAACGCTTGTTCCATCGCCGCGGGAACGGCTGGCGCCCGCGCACTGGGCATCGGGCGTGTCCTGGCCGCGACAATTGCAGCACTCACGCAGTATTACGGCTTGTTACGCGCGCATTGTTGCAGGCCGTAGAGCCGGAAAACCCCAGCAAAACACACGCATTTCGCACTCGCGGCCGGTCACTTCACGACAGGATTGTAAAATCCGGTAACGGATGTTGATGGCCTGTCTCATTGCCGGACTTCCGCGTTGGTCTATCTGCTCAATTCAACGACGGGGGTGCGTCGGGATTAGAGAGTGAAGTACATGCGTCTCATTGAGGTCGAAGGCAGAACAGCTCAGGCCCGTCCGCTCAGAACCATTGCCGGAAAGGTGAGGGTCGGGGTCGTCGGCGCGGGTGTGTTCGGCGGTTACCACGCGCAGAAGTTCGCGGCGTCTCCTCACTCGGAACTGATCGGCGTGGCCGATCTGCGCGAGGGCGCGGCGGCGGCGCTGACCGCCAAGACCGGCAAAGGCGAAGCTTTCCGCTCGTTCGACGACATGGTCGCCAGGTGCGACGCGATCGTGATCGCGACGCCTGCCTCCACGCACGCGGCCCTGGCCCGTCAGGCTCTGGAAGCCGGCAAGCATGTTCTCGTTGAAAAGCCTCTGGCGCTCTCGGGCGCTGAGGCGCGCGATCTCGCGGCGCTGGCTCTCGATCTCGATCTGGTTCTGCAGGTGGGCCACCAGGAGCGTCTGGTGTTCGCCGCGATGGGGCTGCTCTCGACGCCGGAACGTCCAAAGCGTATCGAAGCTGTGCGCGCTGGTCCGCGTTCGCCGGATGGCCGCTGCGAAGATGTCAGCGTCGTGTTCGACCTGATGATCCATGACCTCGACCTCGCGGCCGAACTGTTCGGCGGCGAAGCGCAGGCCGCGACCGGTTATGGCCGCAGCGCGCATACGCCGCTGCTGGACGAGGCTTCGGCCGAACTGATTTTCCAGAACGGTATCGCGAAACTGACGGCTTCGCGTTGCGCGCCGGCGCGCAAGCGCACGATGCGCCTCGATTATCCGTCGGGCCGCGTCGAGATCGACATGATTACGCGTCAGGTCATCAACGAGACGCCGTTCGATATCCGCGCCGATGTTTCGGCCATCCTGCCGGACCCGCTGGCTGCTGCTGACGAGGCTTTTCTCGCGGCGATCCAGGGGCGTGCGGTGTCGCCGGTGACCGGCGGCGTCGGCGCTCGCGCCGCGGGTCTCGCCGAACTGGTCGAGTCCAGCGCACATATCGCGGTGGCCGCCTAGCCTCCTGCCCGTCTTTGCGTGAGGGGCATGCTTCTTCCGCCCTGATGCAGGGCGGGAGTGTCGCCCACGGCGTGACGGTCGCAGCTATCCCGGCGGACTTTCCTGATTGGAGGCGGGCCGCCTCTGATTGCGGTCGTCTGACGTGGGTTTTGAGCCGTTTGCGGACCCAAAGTCCGCCACGCTTGCCAACCCCCGCCTGTCCGCTACACCGGACGCCGATCCGGCCGGGGCGTCCCCGGCTGACTTTCCGGAGCCGGAACTGCTCATGACCCTGCCCAAGGTCCGCTTTGCGCCCTCGCCAACTGGCCGGTTGCATGTGGGAAATATCCGTACCGCCCTGGTGAACTGGCTATTCGCCAAGGGGCAGGGCGGCATATTCGTGCTGCGGATCGACGACACGGACACCGAGCGGTCGACGCTGGCTAATGAGGAAGCGATCTACGCCGATCTGGGGTGGCTGGGCCTCAACTGGGACGAGACGTTCAAGCAGTCCGACCGCTTCAAGCGCTATGACGAGGCGGCGGAGCAATTGAAGGCCAAGGGTCTGCTCTATCCCTGCTATGAGACGGCTGACGAGTTGGAGCGCCGCCGCAAGATCGCGCTCTCGCGCGGGAAGCCGCCTGTCTATGACCGCGCTGCGCTGTCGTTGACCGGCGAGGAGCGGGCTGCGTTCGAGAAGGAAGGCCGCAAGCCGCACTGGCGATTCAAGCTGTCCGGCGGCGAAGCCGCGTGGGTGGACCTGGTGCGCGGGCAGCAGGTGATCGACACGTCGTCGGTGTCCGATCCGATTTTGATCCGCGAGGATGGCAGCTATCTCTATACGCTGCCGTCAGTGGTTGATGATGTGGACGCGAAGATCACGCACATTGTACGCGGCGAGGATCACGTCACCAATTCGGGCGCGCAACTTGAGATTTTCCGTGCGCTGGGCGCCGAGCCGCCCGAACTGGCGCATATGCCGCTGCTGATCGGTGCGGACGGGCAGGGGCTGTCGAAGCGTCTGGGTTCGTTGTCCGTGGGACAACTGCGCGATGACGGGTTCGAGCCGATGGCGATCTCGTCGCTGCTGGCCAAGCTGGGCACGTCTGATCCGGTGGAGCCGCGCGAGAGCCTGGAGACGCTGGCGGCGGAATTCTCATTCTCGAAGATCGGGCGTGCTCCGGCGCGGTTCGACGAGCAGGAATTGCTGGGCGTGAATGCGGCGATCGTGCACGGTCTGTCGTTCGAGGTGGCGAAGGCGCGGCTGGCGAAACAGAAATATGGCGAGCAGGCAACGGAGACGTTCTGGGAAACTGTGCGCGCCAACATGAACACCATGGCCGACGCCGCGATGTGGCTGACCGTTGTTTATGGCGAGGGGCTGGTCGGACCTGATCTTGACGATGAGGATCGCGCGTTCGTGACCGAGGCGGCGAAGCTGTTCCCCGCCGGTGAGGTGGCGCCGGAAAGCTGGAAGACCTGGACCGAAGCGGTAAAGGCGAAGACGGGGCGCAAGGGCAAGGGCCTTTACATGCCGCTGCGCCGCGTGCTGACCGATCAGGAACGCGGACCGGAGATGGACCGCATGCTGATGCTGATCGGCGCGGACAAGGCGCGGATGAGGCTTGAGGCGGCGGGTTCGTAGCGCGTTCGGAACCTAAGCGCAGATACAAAAAAGCCCCCCGCTCCGCAGAGCGAGGGGCTTTCTGTTTGGTGGTCCTAATTCGAGGCGGCCGCTTCCTGTGCGGCTTTCTCGTCGTTGGCGCGTTTGATGACGTAGGCGAGGATCGCGTCGGTCTGTTCTTCTGTGTGGCTGATCGAGAAGCCCGGCATGCCGCGTTGGGCGCGGTCGCCTTCGCGGACGGCGCCGTTCCACTGGCGGCGGTCGTGCAGGAGGGCGCTGTAGCGCAGGTCCGGGCCGATGGCCCCGGCGGCCGCGACAGCGGTGGCGCCGTGGCAGGCCGCGCAGATCTGGCCGAAGAGTTGCTCGCCGGAGGCGACCGTCTCGTTGTTGGCGGTCAGCAGCGGCGGGTCGATCTTCACGGACTTCGCGCCGGGAGCTTCGGCGGGCATTTCGGCCGGGAGCGTTGCGGAGCCGCCGGCCTTGAACACCAGAATGCGCGAGTTGTTGGCGCTTTCGCGCACGGTGCGGGTTTGGCCGGGCGGAAGACCGCGCGCGCCAGCGAGAATGGCGACCTGCTGCACGCCGTCCACTGTGAAGGTCGCGGGGGCGGCGACGACCTTGGCCTGCGTCGGAGCGGTCCACAGCTTCTTGCCCGTCGTGGCGTCGTAGGCGTTAAACTCGCCAATGTGGTTGCCTGAGAAAATCAGGTTGCCCGACGTAGCGAGAATGCCCGACGCGCCGCGTGTATCGACGTTGGGGATACGCCAGACTTCCTCGGCCTTCACCGGATCCCAGGCGAGGATGTAGGTTTCGTATCGCGGCGCCGAACCAGTAGCGACCACGGGCGTGACGCCCGGACCGGCGGTGAAGCCGATGCCGGTGTTCCAGCCATTGAGGTTGACCTGGAAATTTGCCGGGCTGGCATAGGTGGAGCTGGAGACCGTGACCGGAATGTAAACGTATCCGGTGTCCGGGCTGAACGCCATCGGATGCCAGTTGTGCATGCCAAGCGCGGCAGGAGCGACGATGGCGGGGACGTCAGTTCTTTCGTAGCGCGCTTCGGGCACTTCGACGGGGCGGCCAGTGGCCATGTCCACGTGCGTCGCCCAGGTGAGCGGGGCGAACTTTTCGGCCGAGAGCAGTTCACCCGTTTTGGCGTCGAGGACGTAGAAGAAGCCGTTCTTGGGCGCCTGCATCACCACCTTGCGCTTGCCGGCGGGGTAGTTGAGTTCCGCGACCATGATTGGCTGGGTGGCGGTGTAGTCCCACGACTCGCCGGGCGTCGTCTGATAGTGCCACTTGTATTCGCCGGTGTCGGGATCGAGCGCCACGATGGACGACAGGAAGAGATTGTCGCCGCCGCCGGGGCTGCGGTGTTTCTGGTTCCAGGGCGTGCCGTTGCCCGTGCCGACATACATCAGGTCAAGTTCGGGATCGTAGGCCATGCCGTCCCAGAGCGTGCCGCCGCCGCCCAGCTTCCACCATTCGCCGTTCCAGGTCGGCAGGGCGATGTCGGTGAGTTCGGGCTGTTCCTGCGGGTTGGCCGGATCGCCGGGCACGGAGTACCAGCGCCACGCCTGCTTGCCGGTTTCGGCGTCGTAGGCGGTGACGTAGCCGCGCACGCGGTATTCGGCGCCGCCATTGCCGATGATCACCTTGCCCTTCACGATGCGCGGAACGCCGGTGATGGTGTAGGGCAGTTCGGTATCCGTGGTCTGGACTTCCCACACCGGTTCGCCCGTCCTGCTGTTCAGCGCGATCAGGCGGCCGTCGAGCGCGCCGAGATAGATTTTGCCGTTCCACGCGGCGACGCCGCGGTTCACCACGTCGCAGCAGGCGTCAGCGCCCTTGGTGCGATCGATCTTCGGATCATAGGCCCACAGCAGGGCGCCGGAATTGATGTCGTAAGCCTTCACCATGCTCCACGCCGTGGTGAGGTACATCACGCCATCGACGACGACGGGGGTCGACTCCTGGCCGCGCTCCGTATCGATGGGCGCCCACCAGGACAGGCCGAGTTGCTGCACGTTCTTGTCGTTGACCTGGTTCAGCGGGCTGAATCGCGTTTCCTGATAATTCCGGCCGGCGGTCAGCCAGGAGCCGGGCTCGCGGTCCGCCGCGATGATGCGGGCGCCGTCCACGGCCGCCGCGCCCTTGGGGTAAACCGGGGCCGCTGCAACCGGCGACTGCACCGTCGGGGCCTGATTCGAGCAGGCCCACAGCACGGCCGGGGCCGCCACGGCCATCAGTAACGTTTTCAAACGCATGGAATTCCTCGTCTCCCCGCGGCCCTTGGGGCCGTCGTTGCTGCCCTCGACGCCGGCGGTTCAACGATGCCCCGACCCTATCCGGCGGCGGCCAACCTAAGGCCGGGCGTTCCTGACGGCAATACGGGCGGGTTTCCGGGGTGAGGCGCGCCCGAAGACGTGATCAATCCAGCACAATCGCCCGTTGGATCAGATCGTCCAGAGCCTCCGCCGGGGTGCGGGAGTCGGCCATCAGGGAGCGGAAATCCTTCGGGACAAAACCGCCCTCGATCATGTGCTCGACCAGATGGAGGAGCGGGCCCCAATAGCCGTCTTCGGACAGGAAGGCCATCGGTTTGCGGTGCAGGTTGAGCTTGGCCCAGGAGAGGGTTTCCACCGCTTCCTCCAGCGTGCCGATGCCGCCGGGGAGGACGATGAAGGCGTCGGCCTCCTCGAACAGCAACTGCTTGCGCTCGTGCATGGTGTCGACGACGCGGTGTTCGACCCCTTCCAGCGTGCCTTCGATGTGCTGGAGGAATTTCGGCATGATGCCGAGAACGGCGCCCCCCGCGCCGTGCGCCGCAGTGGCGCACTGGCCCATCAGACCGACATTGCCGCCGCCATAGACCAGCCGCCAGCCCCGCCCGGCGATGGCCAGGCCGAGGCGCCGGGCGAGATCCAGATAACGCGCATCGACCCCGTTGGCCGAGCCGCAATAGACCGTGACGGACGTGATACCGGGCATGAAAGCTCCATTTCCTGGTTGGGCAGGATGCGCTGGTTCGGGGCGGCGGCAAAGATATCAGCAGCGGTTGCACGATTGCTGGCGCCGGAGCGAAACGGCCCTTACATAGGGCGCGACATGTCTATTCATCTCCGTTCCGCACATTCCGATTCCTCTCAGGCCAACTCTTCTCAGGCCCGTTCCGCTCAGGCGGGGGCCGACATCGACGCCATTGAGAGCCGCGACGCCGGAGTCGGCTCCTCACTGGTGCGGATAGGGCGGATCCTTGCACGCCCCGAGTTGAAACGCTGGCGGCCGATGATGGTTCTGGCGCTTGGTCTGACGTTGGCGGCCAAGGTGTTCGCCGTGATCGCGCCGGTCTATTTCGGCGATGCGATCAACGCGCTGACCGGGCCGGATGCGGTGTTGGGCGCCGTGATCCTGTTGCTGGGGTGGTGGACGCTGGCGCGGATTGCGTCCGCGAACCTGCCATATCTTCGCGACGCGCTGTTCGCGCCGGTGAGCCAGGACGCCCAGCGCCTGATTGCGGTGGACGCCTATGGTCATGCGCAGAACCTGTCGCTGCGGTTTCACCAGACGCGGCGTACGGGTGCGCTGAACAGGGTGATCGACCGCGGCGTGGCGGCGCTGGATTACCTGATCCGCTTTCTCGGGTTCAACATCGGGCCGACGGTGATCGAGCTGGGGCTGGCGGCCGCGGTTCTGGCGGCGCGGTATAGCGTGTGGGCGGCGTTGACCGCCGTGGTGACGGTGGTGATCTACGCTGTGTTCACGGGCGTGGTGACCAACTGGCGTGTGGCGCAGCGCCGCCGCATGAACGAGGCTGACACCGAGCTGCGCGCCATGGCGGTGGACAGCCTTACCAATTTCGAGACTGTGAAAGCTTTCGCCGCCGAGGATCGCGAGACGCAGCGCTATGACGGCGCCATGCGCGCCTATAATTTGGAGTCGGTGCGTGTGACGCGTTCGATGGCGCTGCTGAATGCGGGGCAGGACGTCATCATGGCGCTGGGCCTGACGGTGGTGGCGCTGCTGACTGCGGTGGCGACGTATGAGGGGCGCGTGCAGCCCGGCGACATGGCGGCGGTGGTTCTCATCATGACGAACCTCTACCGGCCGTTGAACATTCTTGGCTGGGCCTTCCGCGAGATCCGGCAGGGGGCGGTGGATCTGGAGAAGCTGTACGGACTGCTGGGAATGAAGTCCGAAGTCGCGGATGCGCCGGAGGCGCAGCCGTTCGTGGAACGCGGCGGCGAAGTGCGGTTCGAGAATGTTTCGTTTGCGCATGATGCGCGTTCGGCGGGACTGGAAAGCGTGTCGTTTACGGCGCCGGCGGGATCGAGGCTGGCGATTGTCGGGCCGTCGGGTTCGGGGAAGTCCACGCTGCTGAAACTGCTGTTCCGTTTCTACGATGCGCAGTCGGGACGTGTGATGGTGGACGGGCAGGATGTGCGCGGCGTGAGCCAACTGAGCCTGCGGGATTCCATCGGACTGGTTCCGCAGGAGGTGGTGCTGTTCAACACGTCCATCCGCGACAACCTGATCTATGGGAAGCCGGACGCAACGGAGGATGAACTGCGCGATGCGGCGCGGCGAGCCAAGTTGCTGGACTTTATCGAAGCGCTGCCCCAGCGATGGGAGACGCGGGTGGGCGAGCGGGGCGTGAAGCTGTCAGGCGGCGAGAAACAGCGCGTGGGCATCGCGCGCGCGATCCTGAAGGACCCTGCAATCCTTGTGCTGGACGAAGCGACGTCGGCGTTGGACTCCGGCACCGAAGCCGAGGTTCAGGCGGCGCTGGAAGAGGCGGCGCGGGATCGCACGACGCTGATCGTTGCGCACCGTTTGTCCACCGTGGCGGGCGCCGACGAGATCATCGTGCTGGACAAGGGGCGCGTTGCAGAACGCGGGACGCATGCCGAACTGCTGGTAAAGGGCGGTCTCTATGCCGACCTGTGGAGCCGCCAGGCGCGGACGGCGGACAGCGCGGCGCCGCAGGACGTTGCGGCGCAGTAGCGGGCGTCAGTTGATGTTCGCCTGCGCGAGATAGCTTAGCGCCTTGGGGCAGTTGGGGCCCGTGATCTCGCCGCCGCCCGGCGGTTCGCCCTGGACGCTGAAAACAAAACGGCCAGCGCGAGACACGCTGGCCGTTCTTCCGGTTTTTAGCCGGCGGTTCGTATCGTCAGAGGATCAGGGCCGCTGCATCGGCTGCACGGCGAGATATTCTTCCTTGGTGACCGAGCCTGCGTTCTTGGTGTCGTAGCGCGCCCAGATCTGGTCGGCCATGCCCTGGGCTTGCGCCGGGAGCTGGGCGACGAATTCGGCTTTCGTCAGCTTGCCGTCCTTGTCGGTGTCGCCAGCGTCGAAACGCGCGGCGCGCTGTTCCGGCGTCGGCGCGCCTTGTGCGAAGGCAGGGGCTGCAATGGCCAGCGCCACCGAAGCGGCAACGGCGGCTTTCAACAGTTTCATGTTTTTCTCCCTATCCAGCGCCCGCCCGGCGGCGATTGCCAATCCGGGTCAACTCGCTGGTCAGGCCACAAACGGGCGGTCCGGGAATTTCCGTCGGTCTTTTGCAGCATGACCTGGAGGGCGTCGCTATACGTCTTCGGTTGCGACGTCGCGCTGGCGCAGGCGGTTTTCGTCGATCGCGATGGTGATGAACGTGTCGCCATTCGCGACAGGCCGGAGCGCGGGCCAGGCGGCGGCGGACAGGCAGATCCAGAACATCTTCTTGCTGGCGCGGCCCGGCGCTTCGCGGCTCTCGTCAGCGGGCGGAGCGCCGCCGGACCAGAGTTCGTATTCTTCGTAAGGCTGTTCCGCAAAGGCGCTGAACACGTCCTGTCCACTTACGCGCGCGGTGAGCTGCACCCAGCCGCCTGCATGTGCGCTGGCGATGAGTTCGCCGGCTGCGCCATTGCAGGTGAACCCGATGCGCGTGCTCTGTTCAGGCTGATGATCGAGCAGCGTGATCTCGACCCATGCGCCGGTATTCTCGATGACCCAGTCGTGGAAAATCCCGGCGTGGCTGGCGATCTGGCCAAGCAGGTGGCGGGCGGCCTGATCCGGCGCACGCCAGCCGCCGTTCGCGCCGTCGAAATAGTGCGGCTTGCGGGGCGGGGGATTCATGAGATCAATGTGAGCCGTTCAGGACAGGAGAGATCGCCGCCATGGCTGCGAAGAAATCACGCGACATTGAGAAGAGCTATGCCCGCGCCCAGTTCATAGCGAAGCTGCGCCGTTTCGCGGACAGTCTGGAGCGGGGCGAAGCTTTCACCATCCAGATCGCCGGGGAGCGCGTGCGCGTTCCGGCCCGCGCCGTGTTCAACATCGAGCACGAGCGGGACAGTGAAGGCGAAGAGATTGAATTCCAGATCAAGTGGAAGCCGGAGGGCTGAGCGTTTCCGCTATCCGGCTTTCACGGCCTTTGCGGCTTGCCACACGGTCCAGATACGCCACGCGAACGGAACGGCGATCAGCAAGAAGATGATGCCGAAGGGCATTATGGACAGCGAGATCATCAGAAGCGCCCCCACCAGGATGACCGGCACGATGAGGCCATGCAGATAGCTCGCGCCCGTTGAGACGTTGCGCAGCGCCAGGGCGTCCAGCGTACCGTTCTTCATGCTGCCGGCGGCGATGACCTCGTCTCCCTCCTTGATCGACACCAGAGTGCGCGACCGGAAGATCACCGGTTTGTTGTCGATACGCAGGGAGGCGAGCTGGTTCACGATGTGCGCCGGACCATTCCGTCCATGGACAATGGTATTGTCGCTGCCGCGGTCGAGATCGGAAGCCTTTCCCCGGATTACTACAGTCATTGATTTGCCCCTCCGCCTGATGATTGCGCAGTTGTACGTATTTCCCCCTGAACGTAAAGCAACGGGCAGGTCTGCGAAGCGGCGGTCACCTCTCGATCAGCGGGACGTGTTGCCCTGCGCCCGGAGCGAGCAGGCCGGACAGGCGTGGGTCGGGGGCGATTTCCACCGAGCGTTTGAACGGCTTGAAACCGGCGCGCAGGTAGAAGGGCAGCGCAGCGGGGTGGTCTGCGGTGCAGGTGTGCAGCCAGACGCGCGACACGCCCGGCCGCCAGGCGCGCGCCAGGGTCTGGTTCATCAGCCACTTGCCTGCGCCAGAGCCAATGGCTTCGGGGACCAGACCGAAGAAGGCGATTTCGGCTTCGCCGGGGATGCGGAAGTCGATCTCCGCGAGGCCGATGACGCCGCTGCGCTGGCGCGCATGATAGACTTCATAGGCCGGGCCGCTGAAAGTGGCCGTCAGTTCCTCATCCGTTTTTTGCAGGCGGGAAAAGCACAGCCAGTTTTCCCCGATCCGGCGGAAGAGGGCGCGGCTTTCTTCGATGTCCGGCGACGGGACGCGGACCAGCTCGAAAGCGCGCGGGCCGAGCGGCGCCGCCTTCGGGCGCGGCTTCTCGTGCATTTCGAGATGCGTCACCACGAAGGCCACATGGCCGGGCGGTACAGGGTGAAATCCGGTGGAGAGCATGGAAAGCGATCCCGGCATGGCATTGTCAGCCGAGGGATAGGCTCTCATTTTCGCAAATGGAACAATGATCCGCGAACTGGAATGAACCGATGACGACGGCGTATGATTTCGGGTTCACCGCGATTGATGGATCCCCGCTGCCGCTGAAGCGCTTCGAGGGGCAGGCGATGCTGGTGGTGAATGTTGCGTCGCGGTGCAGCTTCACGCCGCAATATGCTGGCATGCAGAGGCTGCACGATGAATACGCGCCGCGGGGATTCACTGTGCTGGGCGTGCCCTGCAACCAGTTCATGTGGCAGGAGCCAGAGGGGGAGGCGGAGATCGCTGCTTTCTGCCGGGTGAACTACGCTGTCACCTTCCCGATGACGGGGAAGACCAATGTGAAAGGCGCCAAGGCGCATCCGTTCTACAAATGGATGCGGCAGTCGCTGGGGCGGGCGGCGCATCCCGCATGGAACTTCCACAAACTGTTGGTGGCGGGTGATGGGGCGGCGTTTGCGGCTTTCCCTTCGCGCATCGAGCCGGACAACTCCCAGCTTCGCGGCGCTATTGATCGTGCCCTGTCGTTGCAAGGATAGGGGCGGCCTTCCGTGCGGCGCGGTGCGCTCTTCTGGAGTGTGCGCAAGAGCTGCTCTGTCTGCGTTTGTGTGAGCACGTTGAATGGCGCCGAAACGCGAGCCACGAGCACGCATCGGGCAAATCACAATCGTAAAAATATTCCTGATTTTTTAGGCGTTGCCGAAGTTTTATGCAGATGCAGATCGCACTGCTTTGTTGCGCGGCAGCTACAGCGACTCGGCGGGCGCGTTGCTATCTCAGGCGCGGGCACACATGCCCACAACCCGTTCGGAAAAAAGAAGACATGAAAAAAGTTGCAGTTCTCGCCTCCGTGGCCGCTGGCCTCGGACTCCTCTCCGCTCCGGCTTTCGCTCAAACCGGCCATGCCGGCGTCAACTACGCCAGCATCGAAGGCGGCGACGCTGAAACCTACGGCATTGACGGTTCCGTCGCGTTCGGCGCCGGCGCTGGTCTTACGGTTGTGCTCGACGGCTACGTCACCGACTCCGACGACCTGAACAGCACGTTCGGCGCGACGGCTCACCTGATGTCGCTGAACGACAGCCGCGCGATCGGTGGCTATGTCGGCTACGCCGATCTCGACGCCGACACGGGTATTTCCGTCGGCGGCGAATACGCCAAGTTCTTTGCGGGCAGCACGCTGGCCGTGAACCTCGGCTACGCCACGTTTGATGACTCTGACCTGGACGTCTGGAACCTCGGTGCTGAATACCGCATCTTCGCGACGGACAACCTGCGCTTCGACCTGGGCGCTGGCTTCAGCAACTACGACGCCGGCTTCCTGGACGAAGATGCCGTGTCGGTCAGCGCTGGCGTCGAGTACCGCTTCGGTGGCTCGCCGATCAGCCTCGGTGCTAACTACACCTACATCGACGCTGACGACCTGTTCGGCCAAGGCATCGACATCCTGGCGGCTACGCTGCGCTTCGACTTCGGCAACGGCTCGCTGAAAGCGCGTGACCGTTCGGGTTCGGGCACGTTCGGCGGAGCCGGTGGCCTCGGTGGCGCTTCGATGCTGTTCGGCGCTTCCTGAGCGACGTGAACTTCCCCTCGCCGTATTGAGGCGAGGGTTGGCTACAGCGGGGCGGTCCTTCGGGGCCGCCCCGTTTGCGTTTGGCGGGGGCCCCCGGGCCGCATTCTCGCAAGACGTGAGGAACGCCGGTCCGCTGCGGAGCCCTCTGCATTTTTGCCGAGTGTCTCGGCATTTTTACGGTCGTGACGCCTTGCGGCGACGCAGTTAGAGCAGGGGCGTGGCGACGGATTCTCCCATCCGCGTCCGGCAAGAAACGCAATAACCCGAACGGGAAAACAAAATGAAAAAGACACTTCTCCTCGCCTCCCTGATCGCTGCGCTCGGCGTGCTCGCTGCGCCCGCCGTCGCCCAGACCGGCCATGCCGGCCTGAACTACACGAAGTTCGACAGCGACTTTGAAGACTACGGCGTCGATGGCGCGGTGGCGTTCGATGTTGGCGGCCTGAAGCTGAAACTCGACGCGTCGTATGTCGACTATCATGACACTGACGGCGAGTCGTTCGGCGGCACGGCGCACCTGATGAAGATCAA
Source organism: uncultured Rhizobium sp. (assembly GCA_964550535.1). Classification (GTDB taxonomy): domain Bacteria; phylum Pseudomonadota; class Alphaproteobacteria; order Caulobacterales; family Hyphomonadaceae; genus UBA7672. The sequence continues at coordinate 874 of CAZJZQ010000052.1, read as the reverse complement.
CGAGAAGCACGCCTTCGGCGGCTATGCCGGTTATGTCGATTTCGACTACGACAACGGTTATGTCGTGGGTGGCGAGTACGCTCGCTTCTTCGAGAAAGGCACGCTGGCGGTAGGCGCCGGCTTCGGCAAGCTGGATGACGCCGATGTCGATCTGTATGGTGCCAGCGTCCAGTACCGCCACTTCGCCACGGACAACCTGCGTTTCGACGTGGGCGCGGGTTGGACGAATGCGGACTCGAGCTTTGGCGACGAGGACATCGTCTCCGTCGGCGTGGGCGTCGAGTACCGTTTCGGCAAATCCCCGATCAGCATCGGCGCGAGCTACGAGCATATCGAGTTCGAGAACGATGGCGGCGAGTTGATCGGTCTGACGCTGCGCTATGACTTCGGCAACGGCTCGCTGAAAGGCCGCGACCGCAACGGCGCCAGCACGTTCGGCGCTCTGGGCAGCCTCGGCGGCGTGATGGCGATGTACTAGGACTTCACGCCACTTCGCCGCACAACGGCGGACGGCGCTCAATGCAAAAGGGGCGGCCCCGAAGGACCGCCCCGTGCATCCGCGCCGTCCGCCGTTGTGC
>CAZJZQ010000052.1:0-286 GCA_964550535.1 uncultured Rhizobium sp. | reverse complement strand
GATCTTCCGGCGCGGCCGAAAAGCTAGACGTCCGGGCTTTCGGTGGGGGCGTCCTTGGCGTGCATCCAGAGGATGACCGGTTTCACCGGCAGGATCCAGGCGATCCCCGCGATGGGGAAATAGAGCAGTTTCCAGCCCCAGTGCTCCAGCGCGATCCGGTCGCCGATCACTACGGCCACGGCGATATAGGCCAGCAACCAGGCCAGAATGGCGATCGAGCCGAGAATCTTGCGCATGAGTGCGGTCTCCGGTGCGGCTTTCCGCGCGGCTTCCGTCCCGCTCGCAT
>CAZJZQ010000051.1:0-22595 GCA_964550535.1 uncultured Rhizobium sp. | reverse complement strand
TTCTTCTTCACCGGCAGCCAAAACAAACACGAAGACACAAAGGTCCACGAAGGACGCGAAGCGATCGGCCGCAGGCCGCAGGCCGCACCGCCACACGGAGCGCAGCCAACTGCCGCGCCAGCAGGCGACAAGTTTTTTCATGGCCGCACTCTCCCTGATTTCCATCCGGGGCGCCATCCGCCTATGCTTGGCTCAGGCAGCAACACGGGGGGAGGACGCGATGGCAGTTTCCGGGAGCAGCGGTCAGCCGATGATGACGCGGCGGCGCGCGCTGACGATCACCGCTGGAGCGGGGCTTGCCGCTTGCGCGCCCATTGGCGGGACATCGCGCGAGCAACAGGCGCAAACGGCCGCGACCAATCCCGCTGGCGATCCAGCCGGTTGCTGGAGCGCGCAACCGGCCCTGCCCTTTGCGGTCCAGGAAATCTATCCGGCGGCGCATGGCGGCCGCATCCATCTGGCGGGCGGCCTGCTGGGCGAGAACGGGCGCGCCGTTGCGGTGTCTGACCGTCACATCGCCTATGATCCGGCGACGGGCGTGAGCGCGCAGATGCCGTCCCTGCCGGCGCCGCGCCATCATCCGCATCTGATCTCTCACGGCGGCAAGCTGTACGCGCTGGGCGGGTTCGGCACGCTGGCGGGCGCGATCGCCTGGATCATGACCGGTGAGACGCTGGTGTTCGACGAGACGGCTGGTGGATGGACCACGCTGGCCCCCGCGCCGGAACTGCATGGCGAGGTGGTGGCGGCGAGTCTTGGCGCACATATCCATGTCGCCGGCGGGCGCAGGCCAGGCGGCGGCGCCAATCTCAACTGGGGCGATCACGCCGACGTTGACCGCCACATGGTGTATGATCCCGGCGCGAATGTCTGGTCGACGGCGGCCCCCGCGCTCTCGCAGCGCAACAGTGCGGCGGGCGCCGTGATCGGCGGCCTCTGGCACGTCGCGGGCGGGCGGCATGTCAGCAATGGCCCGAGCGATGCGCACGAAGTCTATGACCCGCGCGAGGATCGCTGGCGCAACGCCGCGCCCCTGCCTGCTGGTTCGGGCGCAGGCGGGAATGCGGCGGTGACGCTGGGCGGCGCGCTTTACGTCTTCGGCGGCGAAGTGTTCGCGCAGGGCGGCGGCAAGGTCCATCCGGAAGTCTGGCGCTATGATCCAAAGACCGATGCGTGGGACGCCGCAGCGCCGATGCCGACGCCGCGCCACGGACTGGGCGCCGTTGTGATCGGCGACGCAGGCTATCTCATCGGCGGCGCCGCCCGCCCCAGCGGCAACGGCACAAGCGAAGCGGTCGAGACGTTCACACTGGCGTGCCGTTAGGCGGGGGGGGAGAGACAAATGGACTGGACGGCAATCGCCATCTATGGCGGGACCGCCATTGCGGGGTTGGCGCTGTTTTTCGGAATGAAATGGGCGGCGAAGAAGTTCGGCGCGGGCAATCTGGATACGGCGCATGAGGCGTTCAGCGCCCTGCCCGGTTTTGAGCCGTCGGATGTGCTTGTCTATCTGGGCAGCGCCATCGCCTGGGATGAGGAAACCGGCCGCATCGCGATCTGGGAGAAATCCGGCGGCGCGCGTCTGGTGGACCCCGCAGGCGTGGGGTCGTGGCACTCGGGAACATTGCTGACCGTGGTGCTGAACCGCACGACGGCGACACCGATGGTCCAGCTGTTCTCCGGCGCGCACGACGCAGCCCCTTTCTTCAAGGTCGGCGTGCTGGATCAGAAAGTCTGCCCGGTATGGGAGGAGCGTCTCGCCGCCGCGTTTGGCGATGGCGGCAACCGCGAGGTGCATGTGCGCGTGCTGGGCGTGAATTAGGCGCGGCGCAGGATCAGTCCGCGCACGAGAAAGTGCGCGCGGGCGCGCCGCCCTCGCCCGTGATACGCCAGCCATCGGGCGTTTTCTTCAGGTCGAAGACCAGCGCCTGCTCGCCCGGCTCCATATAGCCGCCGAACGTGTAGAGCCACGCCAGACGCACCTCAGCGACCGTGGCGTCGCCAGCGGCGGGGCACGCCTTCAGACCAAACAGATCGATGCGGCCGAATGAATCCTGGCGCAGCGTTGCGAACTGTGCGGCAAGACGCGCCTGTGTGGCGGCGGCGTCTTCGCCGTCGAGCCGGTAAACATCGCGCGCCAGCCTTTCAGCATCGCCCTTGTTGAAGGCGTCGATATAGGTGCGCAGCAGCGCCTCGACCTCCGGCTCCGGCGTCTGGGCCGATGCGGGCGCCAGGCTTGCGGCGGCGAGACAGAGGGCGGCGATGGTGCGTTTCATGGGCGTCACTCTTCGACGACAGGGCGGCGCAGCAGGAACAGCGCAATCAGGCTAAGGCCCGCCGCTACGCTCAGATACATTCCGACGAGGTTCAAGCCCCCTGCGTCAGCCAGCGCCTGTGCGGCCATGGGCGTAAGACCGCCGCCGATGATGCCGCCCGTGTTGAAGGCGACGCTGGCGCCGGTATAGCGCACGCGCGCCGGGAAAAGCCCCGGCAACCATGCGCCCAGCGGGCCATACACAAAGCCCATCAGCAACAGCACAAGCGACAGGAAGGCAAAGATCACCAGCAGCGACCCGGACGCCAGCGCCGGCCCCAGCAGGAAGCCCGCGCCGGCGGCGAGCGCGCAGCCGGTCATCAGCACATTGCGCGGCGTCGTGGCGTCGGACCAGTAACCGGCCCAGATAATGCCGCCCGCCATGAACAGGATGGCGCCGAGCTGGACCAGCAGGAAATCCTCGCGCGCATACCCAAGCGCGCCCGTGCCATAGCCAAGCGCAAAGGCGGTCGCGAGATAGTAGATGCAGAAGCACGCGACCACGCCGAACGTGCCGCCCAGCGTCTCGCGCCAGTGCGATTTCAGCAACTCGCCCAGCGGCACGGCGGGCGGACGTTCCGCTTCAAGCGCCGCCTTGAAGGCCGGCGTCTCGCTGAGCTTGGTGCGCACCCACAGGCCGATGCCGACCAGAACCACGCTGAGCAGGAAGGGAATGCGCCAGCCCCAGGCGAGGAAATCCTCCTGGGTGAGAAAAATTCCCAGCACGAGGAACAGACCATTCGCCGCGATGAAGCCCACGGGCGCGCCGAGTTGCGGGAACATGCCGAAACGCGCTCTCCACCCCGGCGGCGCGTTCTCGACCGCCAGCAGCGCCGCCCCGCCCCATTCCCCGCCAAGGCCGAGCCCCTGTCCAAAGCGAAGCACGCACAGCAGCAGCGGCGCGACCCACCCGGCGGTCTGATAGGTCGGCAGGAAGGCGATGGCGAAGGTGGCGTAGGAACTCATCAGCTGGGCGGATGCGGACTCAGCCGGAAAGAAGAGCGGACCGAACACCAGCGCCGCGGCGGTGGCGTAGATGTAGAAATCATAGAACTCGACCGCCGTGCCCACGAGGCTCGCCGTCAGCACCCGCGCCGCCGGCGCGCGCTCGATCGCTGTGGTTGTGGTCATATTCCGCCCCTGTTTGCGCGGTTAGGCCAGAAAGCCGCCGTCGTGGCAACAGGCACGCGTGGGGAGCATCCAGCCTCAGCCTTCTGCGGAAGACTCCGCCGAAACCTCTTTCTCCGCCAGTCGCGCCTTCAGGCGGTCGCTGGCTTTCTGCTTCACGCTTTCGGAGCGGAGCTGGCCGCAGGCGGCGAGGATATCGCGGCCGCGCGGCGTGCGGATCGGCGAGGCATAACCGGCGCGGTTCAATACCTCGGCGAACGCCTCGATGGTTTCCCATTCGGAGCATTCATAGTTCGTGCCCGGCCACGGGTTGAACGGGATCAGGTTGATCTTCGACGGCACGCCCCTGAGCAGCCTCACAAGATCGCGCGCCTCGGCGAGCGAGTCGTTGACGCCTTTCAGCATGACGTATTCGAACGTCACCCGCTTGGAGTTCGACAGGTCCGGGTAGGCGCGGATCGCGTCGAACAATTCCTTCAGGTCGTACTTGCGGTTGATCGGCACCAACTCGTTGCGCAGGTCGTTGTTGGTGGCGTGCAGGCTGATCGCCAGCATCGCGCCGGTGCGCGCGCCAAGCTCCGGGATTTTCGGCGCCACGCCCGCCGTCGACACGGTGATGCGGCGTTTCGAGATGGAGATGCCGTCGCCGTCTGCAATCGTGTCGATCGCCTCGGCCACGTTATCAAGATTGTAGAGCGGCTCGCCCATGCCCATGAAGACAATGTTGGTGAGCAGGCGGTCGCCAAGGTTCAACGGGCGCTCCGCGCTCGGCCATTCTTCCAACGCATCGCGCGCAATCATCACCTGATTGACGATCTCGGCCGCGGAGAGATTGCGCACCAGCGTCTGCGTACCGGTATGGCAGAAGGTGCAGGTCAGCGTGCAGCCGACCTGGCTCGACACGCACAGCGCCCCCGCCTTGCCCACGTCCGGGATATAAACGCACTCGGCCTCGACATTGGGGCCATAGCCCACCAGCCATTTGCGCGTGCCGTCCACCGACACCTGCGCGGAGGCGATCTCCGGCCGTTGGAGGACATGCCCTGAGGCGAGTTGCGCGCGCAGCTCCTTGGCCACGTCGGTCATCGCGCCGAAGTCAGTGACGCCGTAATGGTAAATCCAGCGCCAGAGCTGGCTGGCCCGCATACGGGCCTTCTTCTCCTCCACTCCAGCGGCGATCATCGCCTGGCGCAGCGCTTCGCGGCCCAGACCCGCCAGATTGACGGGTTGGGCGGGCGCGGCCGTACCCGGCGAAACCGGACGATGCGAGAGATCGAGCTGGGTGGTCATGACGGCGGGGTCATACAGCAAACGGACCCCGGGCGCGATAGCCACTTGCCGCCGCACCACCAGCGCAGCCGCAAGTCCGCCGGAGCGGATAGTCTTTCGTCGTAAGTTCCATGAACGGCTTGAAGCCCTTTTCCCTCTTCTGAATGTGCGAGCCGGAGGAGCGGGTGCGCCGGTCATTTCAGAAACAGGAAAGTCGCGAGATGGTCTATCGGCAGAGAGCGCGCGCCTTGTCGATGGCGTCGGACGAGCCCTTGAGCGAGAAGTGATAGGCTGTCCGCGCCTCTTTTTTCGAGGCCGCTTCGACGCGCAATTCCGAGCCCTTTTTCAGCGCATCGACCAGCGCGCGTTCGCGATCGTCCGGCACGAACGCCTCGCGGCCAGAGACATACATGCGGAAGCGTTCCTTGCCGATCACCACTTCGGGCACGATGTCGGCGCGCAGGTCGTAGCCGACCTTCAGGCTGGGCTGGTTGGCGGCGGACCCGGATTTCCAGCTGGCGACATAGAATGTCACCTCGCCATGGTCGCCATTCTTGGGCGCCTTGTCGCCAGCCGTCACGGCCGCATAGCAGATCGTGTCGCGGCCGGACCCCTCCGTATAGACAGTCCAGTCCTTGTAGCGGCCCTGAGCCTTCACATCGGCCTGCGCGGCGGCCGGCAGGATGATGACGGCCGCAATCGCGGCTGACGCAAGACGACGAAGCATGAACCGGCCTCCCTCTTCGGAGCAGGACATTCCCTGCTCTCGGAATATGGGAAAACTTTGACGCAAGGTTTAAAGCGCCCGCCGCGAAGCTCAGCGCGGCGCGCGTTTGGCGAGAATCCGCTGCAATGTGCGGCGGTGCATGTTGAGCCGCCGCGCCGTCTCCGAGACATTGTGGTTGCACAGCTCGTAAACGCGCTGGATGTGCTCCCACCGCACGCGATCGGCGGACATGGGGTTTTCCGGCGGTTCCGGCCGGTCTTCCCTAGCCGCAAGCAGGGCATTGACGATGTCGTCCACATCCGCCGGCTTGGGCAGGTAATCGATGGCCCCGGCCTTGACGGCGGCCACTGCGGTCGAGATCGCGCCGTATCCGGTGAGGATCACGGCATGGGCGTCCTCACGGATCTGGTGGAGGTGCTCGACCACGTCGAGGCCCGAGCCATCGTCCAGACGCAGGTCGATCACCGCGAAAGCGGGAGCGGTCTTGCGCAACTGCTCGCGCGCTTCGGCGACATTCCCCGCCGACAGCACGTCAAATCCCCGCTGCGCGAGGGCGCGGGCGAGGCGCGTGCGGAATGGCGCATCGTCGTCCAGGACGAGCAGGCTGCGGTCGTCCAGCGCCGTCACGCGCGGGTCAGTTTCTGATGACTCGTCCAACCCAGCCTCCCGGTATCGTTATCGGCCAAATCGTTCTGGTTCGTCAGGCGACTATAGGGGCATCGCCGCGAGAGGCCAATCTTTCACTACCATTGGGAAAACTTGGCGTTGGGAAAATTTGGCATTGGGAAAAATTTGGCAACTGGAAAGTTTGGTTTACGCGCTCGTCTTTATTCGTCGTTCCAGCCCTCGGGAGCCTCGATGGCCTGTCTGGGCCAGATGATGCGGACCACGGCGCCCCGGGCCGGCGACTGCCGGTTATACGGAGTTACCCTGGCGCCGGTGCGCTCCAGCAGCGTGCACGCGATAAAGAAGCCGAGGCCCAGCCCCCCGCCCCGCTGTTCCACTGTACGTTCAGAGAAATACGGCTCGCCCAGCTTGGCCAGAACGGACGGAGCGAACCCCGGGCCGTCGTCGGTGATGTAGATGCGGACCTCGCTCTCCGACCAGCGGGCGTTCACGCTGACCTCGGATTCCGCGAAACTGGCGGCGTTCTCGATGAAGGCGCCCAGCGCGTGGATGATCTCCGGACGGCGCAGGACGGTGGGCGGCTTCTCCTGTCCCTCCCCCGCCGACGTCAACGCGGAGCACACGCAGCGGATGGTGCGGCCGGAGGAGCGATGCGGCTCGGCCGTCTCCTCGATCAGCAGCGGCAGCGGCGTGCGCGACATGGCCGCGTCCGACGCCTGGCGGCGTTGCGAGATCTGCTTGAGGATCGCCCGGCAGCGCTCGGCCTGTTCGACGATCAACTCCACATCCTCGCGCGCGGCATGCCCCGGCTTGACTGTGCGGCCCAGCTCCTTGGCGGCAAGGTGGATGGTGGCCAGCGGCGTCCCAAGCTCATGCGCTGTCGCGGCCGCCAGCGCGCCCAGCGCCGACAGCTGCTGTTCACGCGAGAGCACGGCCTGCACGGCGTCGAGCGCCGAAACCAGCCGCGCCTCGTCGCGTCCGGTGCGCCAGGACGACACCGCGAAGAAGGCCAGACCAACAGCCACGGCGGCGAGCTGGCCGCCCTGATAGAGTATTGGAAGCTGCAACATCTCGCCGGGACGCCATGGCAGCGGCAGCCCCCACATCGACATTGCGACACAACACACCAGCGCCAGCAACGACAACAGACCGGCATAAGCCGGCAACAGCCGCGACGCGCCCACCGTGACGGGCGCGAGGATCATCAGCAGGAAGGGATTCTGCAAACCGCCAGTCAAACCGATCAGCACGGAAAGCTGCACGATATCGAACGCCAGTTGCGCCGCCGTCTCGGCCTGCGGCGACAGGCGCTGCGACGGGAAGATCGCCATCAGCGCGACGTTGAGCCAGGCGGAGGCGCCGATGGCGGCCAGACACGCCACGATGGGCAGATCGAACCCCAGGCCATAGCGCACGAACAGCACAGCCGCCGCCTGTCCGCAGATCGCCATCCAGCGCAGCGACACCAGCGTGCGCAGGCGCGTCCGGCCGAACGCTGCGCCGACGCTGCGCAGGGCGTCGTCCGGCGGCTCAGCCTGCGAGCGTGTGGGAACGAGCGCCGGAAGACCCTTGCTCACGCCCAATTGACCCGTGACGGGCGCGGGTTCAGCCATGTTCGATCTCCCGGGACGCCCCGCCGCAGTTTGCGGTGCTGTCCTGACGTGCAAAGGAAGTCCGATGCAACACAGACATCTCCTCGCCCTTGCCGCCCTCACCGCCGCGTCCTGCGGCGTCCTGGCCGCCTGCGGCAATGCCGGAACCGCCGCCAGCGGCGTTCAGGCGGATTGCTTCAATCGCACCTCCACCAGCATTGGCGGGCCTTTCAGCCTCACCTCGCACACCGGCGAGACAATGACCGACGCGGATTTCCGGGGCGGCATGACGCTGGTGTTCTTCGGCTTCACCTATTGCCCGGATGTCTGCCCCGACACGCTCTACCGGATCGGCACGGCGCTGAGCCAGCTGCCCGGCAGCACGCCCGCTCCGCACACCGTGCTGGTGTCGATCGATCCGCAGCGCGACACGCCCGAGGCGCTGACCCGCTATATCGCCAGCAACGGTTTTCCCGCTGACATCACCGGATTGACCGGGCCGGAGGAAGATCTGCGGACGGTGTCGGCAGCCTTCGCCGCGCCGTTCGAGCGGGTCGGTGTGGACGATGGCGGTTCGGACTATCTGATGAACCATTCCAGCATTCTTTATCTCATGGACGCCGACTGGAAACTGGCGACGTTCTTCAGCGCCGGAACTCCCCCCGCCGATATCGCCGCCTGCATCACGGCCATCCACGAGCGCAACACCTGATCCTGCCCTGCCGGGCTCAAGTCCTGATCCAAACAAAACGGCCCGGACGGATCAACCGCCCGGGCCGTGCTGCATTCAGATTCCCGTGACCCTAGTTGGCCGGGGTATGCGTGACCGAGAAGCCGAGCGTCTCCTTGGTCAGCGTCGCGCCTTCGGCCATGGGAGCCACCGGTTGCGGCGGCGCCAGCTTGACCGTCAGCTTGCCGGGCGACTGGATGAAGCTCGACACGGCGGCCGTCAGCTCGTTCGACAGCGCCGGATCGACGCCAGCGGACGTGAAGTCGGCGCCAGCCGTCGACAGCATGTTGATGATGTCGTTGCGCAGCACTTCCGGGTCGCCGCCGCCCATCATCGGGGCCAGCGCGAACATCTTGTTCACGAACGACTTGTCCGTGAGCGTCAGTTCAAGATCAGCGATACGGAAGACCGACAGGCCGCTGAAGTCCGGGGCCGGCGGCGGCGCGGACGGATCCGCATAGGGATCATACGCGCCCATCGAATCCGCAGCGGACATCACCACGCCGATGGCTTCCTTCATACCGAAGAAGCCGCCCTTCGCCTGGATGTCGAAACCGTCCGTCAGGCCGAAATTGTAGTCGGCATAGCGGGTCAGGTCGGTCGCCGGATCGAACGTTGCGTCGGCCGAGCCATACAGCTCGATCGTGGGATAGCCGATCATGCTGAGGAACATGCCGGCCATCTGGCCGAGCTGTCCGCCAGCGGAGTCCGTGGCGAAGGTGATGGACGAACGCGGCTGGGTCAGGCCGACCGCGACGCCGTTGGCGTCGCGCTTGATGGTCTGCTTCACGGCCGTCGACGTCAGCTTCGCGCCCGAAGCCTCGATCAGGATCGGGGTCCAGGTGAGCGAGTCATAACCGGCTTCCAGCGGGCTGGTGAGCGAGGCCATGATATCGGACTGTAGGGTGGCCATCGCCGCCGGGTCCATCGCGGCGCTCATGCCAGCCTCGACCGCCTGGGCGAAGATGCCGCCCTGGATGCCTTTCACCTCGCCGGTGCCGAAGTCGAACTTGCCGACGATCGGGAAACCGGCTCCGGCTTCCGCGGGAACGTCGAAATCGCCTTTGAAGCCGGCGAATTTGGAGCCGCCGAACACGGTGTCCTTCAGGTCAGAAACGGAGAATTCGTCGAGATAGACGTTAACCACGCCCGAGCTCATTCCCATCTGGGCCAGATCGGTGTTCACGACCAGGCCGTTCACCGAAAACTTGCCCATTTCCCAGGCTTCAAACGCCGGGGGCGCGCCCTGAGGGCCGCCTTCCTGGAAGGCTCCGGCCAGATACTGGCCGACAACCGGGGACAGGCCGTCGAGGGCGACCGTGGCGAGCTTGAAGGTGACGCCCGGAACCTGTTCTTCCGGCGAGAGATTTTTGATTACCACGCCCGTGAACAGCGGCTTGCCGTCTTCGGACATGGCCAGGCCGTCGAGAGCCATCGACTGCGCTTTGACGCCTTGCCCTTCCGGTCCGAGGATCACATTCTTGAGGGTGATCTTGTCTCCGGAACCAGACTTGCCTTCATAACGGATCATGCCTTCCTTGCCGTCACCGATATTCATCGCCGCAAAGGCCTCATTGGCCTCTTTGCTGCTTCCGCAGGCAGCCAAAAGCGCCAGCGCGCTGGCGCATGCAATCCACGTCTTCATATTGCCGTCCCTCAATGTGACTTGTTGCGTGTCCCGCGCCGGAACGGTAGGCCCTTAGCATGATTGCCTCGGAATCGCACCACCGGGTCTTCCTGATCGCCACGTCTGGCGCGTCGGTACCGGTAAGAGTGCACGTGGACAAGCGTGCGCGGCGAGTATCCGTGCGAATAGACCCCCATGCGCGCGAAGCTGTGGCTACGGCGCCCGCCTTGAGGCATGCCCTAGAGGCAATTTCCTTCGCGTCAGAGCGGGTCGATTGGATCGCTGAAAGGCTGGGCGCCTTGCCCGCCCCGGTTGCATTCCGGCCGGGGACTTACCTGCCGTTGAGGGGCGTTATCCACCGGCTGCGCGCGGCGGATTCAGGCAGAACGGTCCGTATCGACAAAACCGGCGCAACGCCTCTGATCCTGGTGCCCGGTCCGCGCGAAAACTTCCGCGACAAGACCCGCGCTTTCTTCCGCACCGCCGCCCGGACCGACTTCGCCGAACGTGTTGCATTCCACGCCGACAATCTCGGGGTGAAGCCGCGCTCGATCGCGATCAAGGACATGCGCTCGCGCTGGGGATCGTGCAGTTCGGAAGGCCGGTTGAACTTCTCCTGGCGTCTGGTCTGCGCCCCGCCCTTCGCGCTCGACTATGTCGCCGCCCACGAAGTCGCGCACCTGAAGGAGATGAACCACTCCGCCCGCTTCTGGCGGCAGGTGGAGCGGACGCTGCCCGAATGGCAGGAAGCGCGTACCTGGCTTCAGGAACGCGGTTCCGCGCTCTACGCCATCGGCGGCTGAGCCTTTTACTTCTTCGACGCTGTCAGGAATTCCGCACGGATCATCGCCGGCGTGAGGCCCAGCGCCGGCGGCTTGCCCGGCGCCGGCGCGACATCCGCCACGATCATCGCCGGCCGCGCAACGCCCGCCCATCGTTCCGGCGTCAGATCAGACAGACGCATGCACTGCTCCTGTCCGAAGAAAGCGCGGCCAACCGCGAGCCAATCCATGTCGCGCGTCGGCGCCGGCACGCTGGCGGTGAACTCATAGACACGGTTGTCGACCAACAGGATGGCGAGGTTCTTTGGCTTGGCCCCGGCGATGGTCGCCAGCGACGTCAGGTTCATCGCCAGCGCGCCGTCACCGGCAATCGCCAGCACCTGCTCGTGGGGCCTACACGCCGCCAGCCCCAACGCCACGGAGGTCGCAAGACCCATCGGCCCCGATACATAGAGGTTGCGCGGGTCATGTCCCGCCGCCTTCAGCCAGCCTGACTGCGAGCCGATATCCGGCACAGCGAACGGCCGCGAGGGATAAAGCGCGAGCGCCTGTGCGATCGCATCTTTCTGCGAGGGAAGATTGCTGGATGCGGTCACGGCGCCGCCTCCCCGCCGAGACGTTTCTCCAGGGCGAGGATCACCGGCTTGCGCGCCGCCTCCGCCCATTTGAACGCTGCGGGCACGAGATCGGCGGGCAGATCCCCCGCATCAAAGTCGAACACACGCGCCATCGGCCGCACGCCCGCGTCGAACGCCTCGCGCTTCTCGATGTCATAGCCATTGGGGTCCGCCAGAGCGCCGCGATTGGTGACGATCACCACGATCGGCAAGCCATAGCGCAGCGCCATCGTCGCGAAGGCGCCCAGCGAGTTCAACATTCCTGCGTTCTGCACCATCACCACAGCACGCTCGCCCGCCATCGCCGCCCCGCACGCGACGCCGATGCACTCCTCTTCCCGCGCACAGGCGATGTAGGGGAAATCCTTCGACGCGTCGCAAAGCATGATGGTCTCCGCCAGCATGCCGTCGGGCACGCCGGTCACCAGCTTCGGCTTCGCCGCCGCGATGGACGCGAACAACCTCGATCCCGATGTCGCCTGTTCCGGCATGCACACGCCCTCCCGCCTCTTTGGTAGGCGGCAAGCCCTAAACCGGCAAGCCCAGCCACCTCCGGATGCCGCCACAAACGGGGCAGCCCTTGGGTCGTTCGCGCAAGCGTTCCAACTCCGGACGAACCTTCATCGTCGCAGGCGTGACGATGCTCCAAACAAGGCCCAATCGTTCGAGCGCGAGGATGAACCACCAGCCCGGATCGGGCTGGTGCGGCGCAAGACCGATGCGCGCGGACCCGGGGAAGGCATGGTGATTGTTGTGCCAGCTCTCACCCATGCTGAGCAAAGCCGCGAGCGGCACGTCGCGCCCCTGTACGCTGGCCCCCTTCACCCGCCACGTCATCGGACGGTGCTTGCCCTCGCGATGCGCATAGTGACCGATCAGCCAATGGCTCGTTACGCAAACGCTGACCCGCAACGCGACACCCCACACCACCCACCCCCATCCACCGATGACGAACAGCAGCAACGCCAAAGGAAGCTGGTGCCACATCCACGTCCGCTCCATCCACGCATAGACGCGATCATGGCGGATGCGCGGTTCGAGCTGGAAGCGGGGACCCCTGTCCAGCTCGATGTCGCAATGCAACTGCCACCAGGCATCTTTCCAGAAGCTGCGGCGGTGGCAGAGATAGTCGTGACAGACAGGCTGGCGCTGGGCCCAATCGCGCAGGTCGTGCTGCTTCGTCATCCCAATTGGGCCAGCCATGCCGACGAGAACCCCCAGTTCGACCAGAATATACTCAAGCCACAGCGGACATTCGAAGCTGTTGTGAATCAACCGGCGGTGCATGCCCACGGAATGGCCGGCGCACAGCGTTAGTCCGCTAAGCACCAGAAACACCGCCAGCGCGCCCCAGGAAAAGGTCAGCGGCGCCAGCGCCACTCCCGCCAGGGTCATCGCGCCGATCCAGATGGATTTGACGGGTTTCCATCGAACGCGGCCTAACTCGGGATCGCTTCCCGCTTCGGCGATCATCCGCTCCGAACCTTGAACCAGCTTCATCACGCGCCCTCCAACCATGGCCGTGACGCGTGTTGCGTCAGGCTTTCGCCGCTCCACCCTTTGCTGCGGAGCGTTTCTTCACGCCGCCAATCGCCGTCCGGCCGCCCGCGAGCTTCTGGCTCTCACGCTTCAACGGACGCGAGACCGGACAGACTTCTTGGACATAGGAATTGAGCGTATTCGTCAGGCTTTCCTGCACGAGGGCGTAACGGATGAACTGCCCTTCCCGCGTCGATGCGACGAGGCCCGCATTTTCGAGAATCTGGAGATGTTTCGAGATCGCAGGCTTGCTCATCGAAAAGCGCGCCGCGATCTCGCCAGCCGTCAGGTCGGCCGCAGACAGATAGGCGAGAATTTTTCGCCGGGGCTGCGACGCGAGCGCTTCGAATACTTCATTGACGCGCAAGACCATCGCCTCAATTATTTAACTAATTGACTAATTATCTACCCGATTTCCCGCGCCCGTCAAGGCGTGCAGACGGAAGCGAGCCTCCTCAATTACCGTCCCAGCGCCTTCAGCACGTCAGCGGAGAATTTTGTGATGCGGAAGCCGCCGCCCGCGTCGTAGCCGCGGCGGACCACGACGACATTGGCGGAGGGGATGGTCATCGCCCATTGCCCCTGCCCGCCGGCCGGGCTGTAGGCGCGCGGCAGACCGTCCATGCCGGTGTAGATCCAGAACTGGCCGCCATAGCGCTGGTTGTTCCCGCCCGGCTGCACCGGGCCGGGCGTCGTAACATAGTCCACCCAGCCTTCGGGCAGGATGCGCTCGCCATTCCACACGCCGTCATTGAGATAGAGCAGTCCGAAGCGGGCGAAGTCGCGCGCGGTGGAATAGGTCTGGCCCGACATCAGGAAGTCGCCATTCCAGTCGCTGGACGGCGTCGTGCGCGTCATGCCGATCTTCCAGAACAGCTCGGTCCACGGCATCGCCCAGAACGCCTTGTCGTTGTTCACCGCCTGCCGCACGGCGCGGACCAGCAGCATCGTATCCGGCGGGTTGTAGAGGAAGCGGCTTCCCGGCGGCGTATCCAGCATGTTGGTGACGGCGCGGCCCGCAACCGTCTCCCCTGCCGAATAGATATCCATCTGCGGCGAGCCATTGCCCTCGCCATAGAGGCCGGAACGCATTTGCAGCAGATGCTCGACCGTGATCGCGCCGCGCGGATCGCCCGGGCGGCTCCACTCCTTGAGCGCCGGGGCGGCCTTCACATCAAGCCCGTGTTTCCACGCCGCGATCCCCGCCAGCGTCGAGGCGAAGCTCTTGGCCGCCGAGTGCGTCTGCGCGCCGGTATGCGGGCCGAAATCCATCGCGTATTTCTCGGCGACGATCTTGCCGTCCGCGACGACGACCACGCCCCAGGTGCGGCCGCCATAAGCAGCGTTGTCGAAGGCGGCGGCGACCACCTTGTCCAGCGCCGCCTGTTTCGCCCTGGGCAGTTTGGCGGTGGCGTTCGTCTCCCCCGTGGGCCACGGCTTCGCGTCGAGATTGGGCGCGCGGATCGACGACCCGACCTGCGGCAGTTGTTTCGCCATCTCCAGGCCCGCGCCGGGCGGAAGCTGGGTGCAGCCCATCACCGGACGCCAGACGACATGGCGCGGCGGCATCGCCTCGTCATAGGCGACCGATACCGTTTTCGCGGCTTCATCGATCTTCGTATCCATCGGCGCGCCGCCGCGCGGAGCATTGTCGCGCTCGATCATCGCCATGGTCTGATCGCCGTCCCACAGGCCGCTGCACACCGCGATGCCCCAGGTGGCGGCGGCGGCGGACGCCTGGTGCCGCCCGGTATCCGCGCCCGTCCGGTTGAACGCCCCGGTGGACGCCCCCGGCGCGGGGCGCGGAGCAGCCCCATCCTGCGCGTGGGCCGTTCCCGCCACAGTAAACAGCACGCATAGAGAAGCGATTGCGGCCAGGCGCATGTGTGTCTCCCCGATCCGGACCCGTTGCGACAGCCATCGCCGTCTGTTCATGCACGGGCCGCGTCAGGTCCTCCGCGCCGCACTGGGTGCGAGTCCTAGGGTTCCAGCGCCGAACCGGCAAGCTGGCCTGTTCCTCACGGAGCCGCTTTTCCTTTTTTGGCATTCGCGTAACCGTAGCGCCGTCAGGGAGGACTCCATGGATCTGTTTCTTTCGATGTCGCCGGCGCACGCGGCGGCGCTACATCTCGGACTGCTCACGCTGCTGATGCTGGGACTGAAAATCTATGTCGGCGCCCGGCGCGGCCAGTTGCGCGTGCCATCGGGAGACACTTCCAACGCCGGCTTCGCGCGTGCAACACGGGTGCAGATGAACGCGGTCGAGGACGTGCCGGTGCTGATGGCCGGACTTCTGGGTCTCGCGTTTCTGGGTATGCCGGCCTGGTATATCCACGCCGCAGGCGGCGTCCTGTTCATCGCACGCATCCTCCACGCGGCCGGACTGGCGCAGTCTTCAGGGTTCACTTTCGGAAGGGCCGCGGGCACGATGGGGACGTTCATTGTCTATCTCGGCATCGCCCTGCCGCTGCTTGTCCACGCCTTCGGCGCGGCGGGTTAAAGGCCCGGCTGGGCTGCGGGCGAAACGTACCGTGCCGGCCGGGCGTTGGTATGCTAGGATTGACCCAATGGTCGGGGCCATGGTCAGCAGGAGACGCCCCGCTTGTCGCGCACCTACGCCCATACGTCGCAGCTTCCGGCCGAGATTCCGGTCTTTCCGCTGCCCGGAGCCCTGGTTCTGCCGCGCACCGTGCTGCCGCTGAACATTTTCGAGCCGCGCTATCTCGCCATGATCGACACCGCGCTCGCCGGATCCCGCCTGATCGGCATGATCCAGCCGCGATCGGGCGAAGAAGACGCGCAGTCGCCCGCCCTGGCGGACATTGGTTGCGCCGGCCGCCTCACCGCGTTGCAGGAAACCGATGACGGCCGCTATCTCATCCAGCTCACCGGCGTCTGCCGCTTCCGCGTGGCGCAGGAAATTGCGACGGACACCCCGTTTCGCATGGTGCGCGCCGACTGGGAGCCCTTCGCGCACGATCTCGAAGTCCCGTCCGGCGCCGAAGAAGACCGCAAGGAATTGTTCGCCGCGCTGAAAGGCTATCTCGATGCGAGCGGCTTCGGCGTCGATTGGGAAAGCGTCGAAACCGCACCCCTGCCCGCGCTTATCAACTCACTTTCAGCGGGGTGCCCCTTTACGAATGCGGAGAAGCAGGCGCTTCTTGAAGCGCCAACGTTGCACGACCGCACTCGCGCACTCATTGCTCTTCTGGTAATGGAGCGGCCCGGCCAGAGCGGCGGCGGGTATGTGCAATGACTGGCGCGGCGCGGACATGCGCTGTCAGTCGAAGGATGGAATGGCGATGCAGAACGCATCAGTGAAGACAAACGGCCCAGACGCAGCGAATGGCGACGAGATCGACGCCGGCGTCGATCCGCGCCTTCTGGAAGTGCTGATCTGCCCTGTCTCGCGCGGCCCGCTGACTTATGACCGCGAGGCGAACGAGCTTATTTCGCGCGGCGCCGGCCTCGCCTACCCTATCCGCAATGGCGTCCCCGTCATGCTTCGCGACGAGGCGCGCGACCTCGGCGCGCCGAAGTGACGGCCACGGCTTTTCCCGCAGAACTCGTTTTCCGGAAAGCCGCCGCCGAACTCCGCATCCGGTTCGATGACGGGTTCGAGGGGGTGATCCCCTACGAACTCCTGCGCGTGGAAAGCCCCAGCGCAGAGACCCAGGGCCATGGCGCGGGCGACAGGCCGCCTCCGCCCTCAGGCAAAAAGTCGGTTGGGGTGACAGGCGCTGATCCTGTCGGCCGCTACGCCGTGCGTATCCGCTTCACCGACGGCCACGACACGGGCCTTTATACGTGGGCCTATCTGCGGGAGCTGGCCGAGCAGAAAGCCGGCCGGATGGCCGCATATCTGGAGCGCCTCTCCGCCGCCAGGGGCCGGCGGGACTGAATCCCGCAACTGAGGGCTCAAGGTTAAAGCCGGGAACGCCCCACCGGGGGCCGCGTTGACCCCATGCGGAAAAGGAGGCTCCCAACCATGAATCTTCCTGTCCAGCTTTCGACAAGCACGCTGGCTGCGCTGATGATCGGCGACGGTTTGCTGGCGCTGTTCCAACCCAAACGCCGTGTGGCGCTGTGGGCAGGCCGGGGCGAGCCGGTGGATACGATTCCGGTCCCGCGTCACCGGTCGAGCTTTGTCGCGGCGCTTGGCGTGATCGAACTGGCCGCAGGAATCTGGCTGGCGACCCATCGCGGCCCGCGCGTGGCCGTCGCAGCGCCTGCGACACGCTCGACCCGCCGCAAGATGACGCGCCGGGGCCGCAAGCCCGTGGTGCTGGATACCGTCGCCGCCGGGAACCGCGGCGCCGTGGTCTGAGATTATCCCGCTGCGGGCCGCATCAGGCTCGGCAGTTCCCCCAAAACGCCGCCCGCCTCCCGGGACAGCAAGGAACGCAGCGGCTTGGCCTGCCCGACGGCCTCCATCGCCAGACCCGAGATCGCTCTCAACGGAGCGGGCGCGGCGAAAGCGCGGACGAACCCTTCCATCGCAGCAGCCGACGAGATGACATCAGCCCGGCGCCAGCGGGTATAGGGCGCCAGAGCCGTTTCGGCGCCGATGTCGAGACCGGCGCGGGCGGCTTCACAAATCACATCGGCCAGCGCCGCAACATCCTTGAGTCCGAGATTGAGCCCCTGCCCCGCGAGCGGATGCACCTGGTGCGCCGCGTCGCCCGCCAGCGCCAGACGCGGCCCGTGGAACCGCTCGGCGACACGCACGCCCAGCGGAAAAGCCGCGCGCGGCCCCGCCAGCTCAAAACCGCCGAGGAAAGCCGAAGCCTGTTTCGTCAGTTCCGCCGCAAAGTCGCTATCGCTCATCTTCACCAGCGCATCCGCCACCGCCGCACGCTCGGTCCAGACGAGATTGGCGTGGTTGTCGCGGAGCGGCAGCAACGCCATCGGGCCGTGACGCAGGAAAATCTGCCGCGCGGCGCCTTCATGCGGGGCGTTCAGCTTCACAACCGTCGACAGCGCCTTCTGCGGATAGTCCCAGCCCTCGAAACGGACGCCGGCGCGTTCCCTCACCGCCGAACGCACGCCGTCGCAGCCGGCGGCAAGCCGTGCATGCAGTTCGCCAGCCTCGGTGCGCGCCGTGACCCTGCCCTCGCCAAATTCGAGATCCTGCACACGCGCCGGGGCCTGGACGGACAGAAGCGCTTCACGCTCGACCGCCTGCGCCAGCACCGCCGACAGGTCAGCCCCCGAAATCATGTAGCCGAGCGGCCCATCCTCGCGCGCTTCGCCCGCCAGGAAGGATATCCCCCCGCCCCCGCCTTTCGCCTCGACCTTGAGGACGGGCTCGGCCGCAGCCTCCAGCGCTTCGCCGAGGCCCAGCGCCGTGAAGATACGCCAGCAGCCATGGGCGATGAAGTAATAGCGGCCCGGCCCCGCGTCCGCGCCCGGCGCGCGGGCGTCGACAACCGTGCAGGCGAAATCGCGCCGCGCCAGCGCAAGGGCCAGGGTCAGACCGGCGGGGCCCGCGCCCACGATCAGCACGTCGGCGATCGCGGTGCTGGTTGTGACGGCTGCTTTGGCAGTTTCTGGGGCGATTTCTGGCGTCGGGCTCATGCCCGCAAGTCTAGACCGGGACGTGGCGTCCTCCAACCGGACCCGCATGTTTCAAAAGAGAGCCCCTAAAAGACGAAGGCGCGGCCCGTGAAGGCCGCGCCTGTAGAAACTAAAGGTTGATATCGGCCCTTCCCGTCCGAGGCGCGGCCCGGAGCTGAAATTCGCTCCGGGCCGCGTTCAGTCTCAGGAGTGGTAGGCGGTCTCGCCATGCTCGTTGATGTCGAGACCTTCC
Source organism: uncultured Rhizobium sp. (assembly GCA_964550535.1). GTDB lineage: Bacteria > Pseudomonadota > Alphaproteobacteria > Caulobacterales > Hyphomonadaceae > UBA7672. The sequence continues at coordinate 3,834 of CAZJZQ010000051.1, read as the reverse complement.
TCTTCGGTGTCCTGCGAGACGCGCAGTCCGACCAGTTTCATGATGAGGAAGACGACCGCGCTGGCGACGGCGACCCAGACGATCGAGACGCCAACCGCATAGGCCTGGGTGATCGTTTGACCAACCATGTCGTAGGTCGCGCCATCTTCCAGACCCCAGCCGGCCGTGCCGCCGAGCGACGGAGCCGTCAGGACGCCCGTGCCGATGGCGCCGATGATGCCCGCGACGGCGTGGATGCCGAACACGTCGTAGCAGTCATCGTAGTTCAGCGCCTTCTTGATGCCCGCGCAGAAGAGCACGCAGACCGGCGAGGCGATCAGGCCAAGGACAATGGCGCCCATCGGGCCGACGAAACCGGCGGCCGGAGTGATGGCGACAAGACCCGCGATCACGCCCGAGGCGAAGCCCAGCATGGTCGGCTTGCGGCGCGTGATCCACTCGGCGACCATCCAGGAGAAGGCTGCGGCAGCGGTCGCCAGGATCGTGTTGATCGTGGCCAGACCCGCGAGGCCGTTGGCCGCGCCAGCCGAACCGGCGTTGAAGCCGAACCAGCCAACCCACAGAAGGGCCGCGCCGATATAGGTCAGCACCAGCGAGTGCGGCGGAAGCGGTTCAGACTTGTAGCCAAGACGGTGACCGACGAAGAGCGCGCCAACCAGACCGGCGATACCGGCGTTGATGTGCACCACCGTGCCGCCCGCGAAGTCCAGCGCGCCGTCTTCAGCCAGCATGCCGCCGCCCCACACCATGTGCGCCAGCGGGTAGTAGGACAGAAGCGGCCACAGAACCGCGAAGATCACGATCGGGAAGAACTTCACGCGCTCGGCGAAACCGCCAACCGCAAGAGCCGCCGTGATCGCGGCGAACGTCGCCTGGAAGGAGATGAAGACGTATTCCGGGATGTTCGACAGGACCGAGGACGGCTGGTCCACGCCGATGCCGGCCAGGAACATAAGGTCGAGCCCGCCCACGAAGGCGTTCAGCGGCCCTTCGGTGAAGGTGAGTGAATAGCCCCACAGAACCCAGGTCACCATTCCGATCACCGCGATCGTTGAAACCTGAAGGACCACGGACAACACGTTCTTGCTGCGGCCCAGGCCGCTATAGAAAAGCGCGAGGCCCGGCAGGATCATCAACAGGACGAGGACAGTGGAAACAAGCATCCAGGCGGTGTCGCCGGAGTCGATCGTGGATGCTTCTTCCTCAGCCGCCTCTTCGATGACCACTTCCTCGACGACAGCCTCTTCCACGGCCGGCGCGTCAACGGGGGCCTCGATGGATTCAACCGGCGCCTCAGTTACGGGCGGCGTCTGGGGCTCCTGGGCGAACGCCAGTCCGCCGGCGCCCAACATAAGCGCTGCAACAGCGGCGGTGACGCCTGCACGCAACCCGCCCCAAAGTTCTGGACGATTCAATCGCCTGTTTTTACTCGTCATTTCTATCCCCTGAGGTTGACTCATACGTGGCGCATAAAGACTTCCGCACCCAAACCGCGGACACAGCCGCCCCTCGCTCGATGCGACGTTGATAGGGGCGGCGGGAGCGCGGCGGGGCAAGCCGGGGTCGGTCTTGGCCGGTTGGGAGTCGGGAAGATTGCTCAAAAATTGGGCGCCGCCGGATCAAGCCGCATCGCAACAAGGCAAGGCGTCTGCGGCGGCGCGCCGCGCATGGGCTCCTGCCGCGACAGACGGCGGACGCGCGCTAACCCTGTCGCTATCGGTCAACCGCAAGGCTGGTCATGGGGAGCCCCGGAGAGCATCTGTTCTCCGGGGCCTTTTTTGTGCGCCGGTGATGATGATCGTTACCGATTCACTACCCGCGCCGACAAAATTCTCCGATGAATACTGGGATTCAGCCGCCGCGTTTACCACCCGTTGATGCGCTTCGAGCCAACTTGCCCCTGCTCTCTCAATTCCAGCCAACGAGGACGGAAGGCATGTCGCATCCGCGTGCGCCCCACTCCCAGGACGACAAGGCAGGGGTTCGCCGTTCCGGCCCCCTCACCCGGTTCGTCACGGGCCTCGCCGCCTTTTCGGCGGGGGTCTTCATCTGCGGCGCTTGCGGCTCCTATGTGCCCACCGATCTCAGCCTGAATTCGGCGGCGCCGGTCATCTTGGTGGATGGCGCCCCGGCCGAGCCCAAAAACATGTTCGGTCCGTCCGGCGCGGTAGCCGCCGACCTGATGATGCAGGGTTTTGGCTGGACGGCGTGGCTGATGGGCTTCGCGCTGATGATTGGCGGCCTGCGCCGCACGCTCGGCATTGGCGAACGCGATCCTGGCGTGTGGACCTGGGCGTCCGCCGCTCTGGTGCTGTCCGCATGCTGCCTCGCCGAATGGCCGATCCCCGCGAGCTGGCCGCTGGCTGCCGGTCTTGGCGGTGTTGTCGGCGACGTGCTGCTCACCATCGCCTCGACGCCCTTTGCAGCGCTTCAGGCGCCGGAACCCCAGATCTGGGCCGCTGCATTGGCCGGCGTTTGCGCCCTGATCTTCGCCGCGATGGCGATGGGCCTGTCGTCTTCCGACGGCGCCGCCCTGCTCCGCGCCATGCAACGCCCCCGTCCTGCACAGGCTGCGGCGGCGGCTTCGCCGGGCCTTCCCGTGCTGGCCAGCCGTTCCGTGCCGGCGCAACCCGGCCTGCTGGATCGCGTCAGCGGCATGTTCCGCCGCAAGGCCGATGTCATCGAGCCGATCGTTTACACGGAAGAAGAAGAGTTCGACGAGGCCGATCGCGGCTTCTTCAACTCGGTGCAGAACGCCGAAGCGGCGACACGCGCGCGTCCGGTCGTTCCGCGCGTGCTGGAGAGCCGCCCTGCGCCGGAGCCGGCGGCTGAGCGCGCCGAGCCCGCTCCGCGCCAGGTGGTAAGCCAGAAGGCTTCGCAGGCCTCTTCGCGCGCAACCCAGCAGCAGGCCAGCATCGTCAGCGCCGCATCCAGCGTCGTGCCGCCGATCGAGCTTCTCGAAGTTCCTCCGCCGCGCCGCTCGGACGTGGACGAAGCGCGTCTGCTGGAAATGGCCGACCGGCTACAGGCCGTGTTCAACGACTTCAAGGTCAAGGGCCGCATCACCGAAGTGCGCCCCGGCCCCGTCGTCACGCTGTTCGAGCTTGAGCCCGCGCCCGGCGTGAAATCCTCGCAGGTCATCTCGCTGGCTGACGATATCGCGCGCTCGATGTCCGCCACCTCGGCGCGCGTCGCCGTCATCCCGGGCCGCAACGCGATCGGCATCGAACTGCCCAACCCGCAGCGCGAGACCGTCTATCTGCGCGACCTTCTGGCCGCCAACGAGTTCAAGCGCGCCCGCCACGCCCTTCCCCTCGCTCTCGGCGAGAGCATTGAGGGCCAGCCGATGATCGCGGACCTCGCGAAAATGCCTCACCTGCTCATCGCGGGTACGACGGGCTCGGGCAAATCGGTCGGCATCAACGCGATGATCCTGTCGCTGATGTTCAAGCTGCCGCCCGAGAAGTGCCGTTTCATCATGATCGACCCCAAAATGCTGGAACTGTCGATCTATGAGGGCGTCCCGCACCTGCTCGCCCCTGTCGTGACCGATCCGCAGAAGGCCGTGCTGGCCCTGAAATGGGTCGTGCGCGAGATGGAAAGCCGCTACGAGATCATGTCCAAAATGGGCGTGCGCAATATCGGCGGCTTCAACCAGAAAGCCGAGGAAGCCGCCGCGCGTGGCGAGCATCTCACCCGCCAGATCCAGACCGGCTGGAACAAGTCGACCGGCGAGCCGGTGTTCGAGAACGAGCACATCAAGCCCGAGCCGATGCCGCATATCGTGGTGGTGATCGACGAGATGGCCGACCTGATGCTGGTGGCCGGCAAAGA
>CAZJZQ010000050.1:16497-22662 GCA_964550535.1 uncultured Rhizobium sp. | reverse complement strand
CCCTGCTGGTCGCCGACGCGCTCACCGGCCAGGACGCGGTCGAAACAGCAGGGTTTCATTGGGCCCGGCGATGGCGGCGATTTCGGCCGCCTCGTTCATCATCTGCTCGTCCAGCGTGGTGCGGCCGGCGGTGTCGAGCATCAGCACGTCATAGCCGCCCAGCTTCGCGGCGTTCATGGCGCGGCGGGCGATGTCGGCGGGCAATTGTCCCGCGACGATCGGCAGCGCATCGACGCCAGCCTGTCCGGCGAGAACCTTCAGCTGCTCCATGGCGGCGGGGCGGCGGGTGTCGAGCGAGGCGAGAAGCACCTTCTTGCGCTCGATCTCGCGCAGGCGCAGCGCCAGCTTGCCGGTGGTGGTGGTTTTACCCGAGCCCTGCAGGCCGGCCATCATGATGACGGCGGGGGGCGAGTCGATCTTGAGCGGCGGCGGTTCTTCTTCGCCGCCCAGCATGTCCACGAGCGCGTCGTGGACGATCTTCACGACCAGTTGACCCGGCTTGATCGCGCGGATGACGCTTTCGCCCACGGCCTTGGGCTTCACGTCATCGATGAATTTCTTGACGACCGGCAGCGCCACGTCCGCCTCAAGCAGCGCCACGCGGATTTCGCGCAGAGCGTCAGACACGTCCTTCTCCGACAGCGCCCCCCTTCCGGTGAGGTTGTCGAAGACGCCCTGCAATTTGTCAGTCAGCGCGTCGAACATGATCGCTCCTCTTCCCGGCCCGGACCCCATGTCCAGATGGGAAGGCTAGTCTTTCTGGCCTCCAGGACAACTTTCCGCGTCCTGCCGGACGCGAGTTGGCCTGACCGCCGCGCAAACGCCAAACACCCCGCCGGGCGCAACGCGCTGGGCGGGGGACCTCGCCGGGCTCATTCCTCTGGAGTTCGAGGAGAGCGTCCCGGTCAAGGCGCAGATGTGAAGGTCTGCGCGGGAAGCGGTTTCCCTAAATCAGCGGGGGGAGCGGGTCAAGCGGCGGGCATTTTGCCGTCTATTTAGACGGTAAACAGATTGCCGGTACGGAACAAATAAAAGTGACGTTAGGTCATTTTGACGCGTGTTTTCGCAGCGACAGCAAGAGATTTTTAGCTATTCGGATGCGACGGATTCCGTTGACGTAATCAAGAACTCCGATATTCCGCATGGTCAAGCCACGGCTAGACGGGCCCACACCCCCAGGGAGGAACACCTATGAAATTCGCGCTTAGCGGCGTGTCCGGACTCGCTTTTGCCGCCAGCATGGCCGGCTTCAGCCCCGCGTTCGGCCAGGAAGTCATCAACACCATCGTCACCTCGGGTCCGCAGGAAGCGACCAGCGACCAGGCCGCCCCGGCCGAGCAAATCGCTCCTGCCGCCGCGGCTCCCGCCACCACCGACCGCGTGGTCGTGACCGGCCAGCTGATCGCCGGCGCGTCGGAAGACGCCCCCTCGCCGGTCGAGGTCTTCACGCTGGACGACATGCTGGAACAAGGCGCGCCGACCGCCGCCGAATTCCTGCGCTCGCTGACGATCTCGTCGGAAGCCCAGGGCGAGGCGGACAGCCAGATCGCCGGCGCCGCCGCCGGCTTCGCCAACGTCAACCTGCGCGGTCTGGGCGCCAGCCGTACGCTGGTCCTGCTCAACGGCCGCCGCTTCGCATCTTCGGATGGCGGCGCGGGCGCTGACATCAACACCCTGCCGATGATGGCGGTCGGCCGCATCGACGTGCTGAAGGACGGCGCGTCGGTGACCTACGGCGCGGGCGCCGTGGGCGGCGTGATCAACTATGTCACGCGCAAGAACTTCGACGGCTTTGAAATCTCCGCCGAGAAGAAGATGTTCGACGGCTCGACGGGCGAAGAGAACATCGAAGCGCTGTGGGGCGTGGTGGGCGAAAGCTCCAACATGATGCTCGCCGCTTCGTGGGGCCATCGTGGCGAGCTTGGCATGTCCAAGCGCAGCTTCTCCACGCTGCCGTACGACCAGCAGCCCGCGGGCTGGACGGTGTTCAACTCGAACCCCAGCAACTACTACACGCTGACCGGCGCGACGGTCGCGAACCATCGCGATTACACGCAGGCCGATTGCCGCGCGATCGGCGGTGAAATCTCGAACGTGCTGAACCCGTACTTCAACGTGTCGGGCACGGGCGGCGCCGCCGCTTCCAACGCGCTGGATTGCGCCGTTCCGCTGTCGCAATACTTCAACCTCGTCGATGAGGAAGAATATCTGCGCGGCTACTTCGAATACAACTCCGACCTGTCGGACACGACGGAGTTCCATTTCGAGGCCTCCTACGCCAAGACCGACAACCCCAACATCAAGACGGGCGCGTCGATCCCCTCGGGCGGCAACCGCGCAACAGACACTCTGCGCACCTCGCTGATCGGCCTCTATCAGATCCCGTATGCGCAGCCGGTTTACACCGCCGCTGGCGTTGTGAACGGTTCTGTGGTCAATCCTTTTGCGCAAGAGTTCTTTGATCGCGTCGCGCCTTCGGCCACGCCAGGAACGCTGTACACCTCCAACCAGTGGCGTCCGGTGATGTTCGGCGGCAACCCGCTGTACCCCGACAACCACCGCCAGGAAAAACAGCAGCGCGAGCGCTGGGGCGGCTCGATGTCGCTGAAGGGCGACTTTGTGGAAGACGGCGTGTTCGGCCGGTTCCTGCCAGAAGGCACGACCTTCGAGTACGCGGCGACCTATTCGAAGTACATCAACGAGTCCTCGCGTCCCGACTGGATCGTGTCCCGCTTGCAGAACGCCCTGCGCGGATACGGCGGTCCGGATTGCGCCGCGATTGACCGCGTCGCCACCGTCTATACCAGCGCCAGCGCCTACGACGCCTCGGTCGGCATCCAGTCCGACACAGCGCCGGGCACGGCGGGCTGCGAGTGGTTCAACCCCTTCGCCTCTTCGTTCGAAACGTCGTTCGTGAACGGCGCTCCGAACCCGATGTATGGCGGTGCGGCCTTTGAAAACTCGTTCGCCCTGCTCGACTGGATGACGCATGATCGCGGCTTCGAACTCACCAACGAAGCGCTGACGATCGACGCCATCTACACCGGCTACATCCCCGGCTTCGAACTGCCCGGCGGCGAGATCGGCTGGGCGATCGGTTCGCAGTGGCGTCAGGTCGAATCGCGCGGCATGCCAATCGGCTCGGAAGACGACATCCAGATCGCCGGTCTGGACTGCCCGTGGGGCGATCAGGGCCTGGCCCCGACGCTGCCGGGTCAAGGCGCTTGCGCGGCTCAATCCGGTCCGTATTTCGGTTCGGGCCTCGGCCGTCAGTTCCCCTACTTCAGCGACCGCCAGACGATCTCCTATTTCGGCGAACTTCAGCTGCCGATCCTGGACAACCTGAACGTCCAGGTCGCGGCTCGCCGCGAGGAGTTCGGACCGATCTCGGGTGAAATCTGGAAAGTCGCGGGCAAGTATGACGTGCTGCCGGAACTGTCCTTCCGCGCGTCCTACTCGACCAACTTCCAGGCTCCGCCGGAAGACATCGGCGTGCTCGGAACGCAGAACGGCTCGGTCTATGTGTCCAGCCTGTTCCGTGCTGTCCCGACGCGAGTCACGACCCTGCCGGGCATCACGCCTGAAGACGATACCGCGATGAACCTCGGCGTCATCTACGCGCCGGAAGTCGGTGGAGGCCAGCTGCGCGCCAGCCTGGACTTCTTCGAGATCACCATCGACGGCGAAGTCGGCAACACCAGCCTGTCGCAGATCCTGAGCAACGTGTTCGGCACGGCTTCGCCGGGCGCCACGACCGCGGCGAACTGCTCGGCTGCCTTCGTGCCGCTCGTTGACTTCGTTGAAGGCAGCTGCGTCCAGGGCACGTCCAACGCTGGTTCGATCGTCAGCATGGACCAGTACACGCTGAACACCGGCGGCTTCATCACCAACGGTCTGGATTACAACGTCGACTACACGCGCGACGTGGGCCCCGGTACGCTGCGCGCTGCGATCTCCGCGACGCAGAACCTGGTCTATAAGGTGAAAGGCTACTCGATCCCCGGCATCGGCATTGGCGGCGCGCCTTTGCAGTATGCCGGCAGCTTCGACGGTCTGGGCTACGCCAACCTGTCGCGCAACGGCACCATCATGCCGAAGTGGCGCGGTAATGCGACGCTGGGTTACGCCGTCGACGATCACCGCATCACGCTGCGCGCCAACTACATCTCGGGCGTTCAGGACGAAGTGCTGCCGACGGCGATCGACTATGAAGTGCAGGTTATCGGCGGCGTGCCGACCAACGTGCCGATCCGCACGACCTACGGCATGACGCCGGAAGACTATCTCGATTTCGACCTCGTCTATATCTACGACGCGCCGTGGTCGAACGATCTGCAGTTCCGCGCATCGGTCCTCAACTTGACGGACGAGGACCCGATGGCGGCCCAGCACACGAACGCGGGCGGCCTCGCTTCGGCCAGCCGCACGGGCTACTACCCGGGTTATGGCAACCCGCGTGGCCGTCAGTTCGAACTTGGCGTGACGAAAAAGTTCTGAGCGTCACGTTTTTGAGCGTCAAACTGGAAGGGCGGCCCCATCGGGCCGCCCTTTTCTTTTGCGCCGCGAGCATTTGCACCGCTTCACGGACCGCACGTCCATACATCCCGCGCAGGTTGGAGCGAGTTGAACGCCACGAACAGCCTTATCCGGCAATGGCGATCTGGTCCCCCTGGCGTCAGCCGCCAGCGGCGAAGGGCGCACTCCCCGTATCCGGCGCGCGTCTTCCACCGGCCCGTTTGCGGGCGTGGATGTTACGAAGTTGGGGAGGAGCCGGCTCCATCATAAAGCCGGACACAACCAGCTGCGGCTCACCAGACCGGACCGGGGCGCTCCACGGCCCTACAGCCCTACCCCTGTGACGGTTCGGGGCGAGGATATCCAAGAATGGCGTTCAATCCGTGACCGCCGATCTCGTCAAACAACGCATCGACCTCATCGCTCCAGTACTCGCCGAACTTCGACAGATGGCCGCTATAGGTCCGGGTCTCCTTGTTGAGGACATTGTTGCGCAAAAAGGCGACAGGATCCTCTGGAGCTTCGATGCCGATTTTTTCGCAGATGACCTTGAGCGTTTCGGCCTGAACCTGCTCACCCGCTTCACCAGTGATATCCTCGAACCGGACCATGACGACGTCAGGTTTCCCGAGCCATCCCAGGATGGGAACGATCCGCTTCTTCAGATAGGTCTGCCCCGGACCAGCCAGGAATTTATGGAACAGCTCAGGTCCCTGCAGTTCCTGGAAAATTGGAGCCTTGAGCCTGTCCTGACGCCGCGGATCAATCGAAAACCGCATGAAGGACACGAGCACATTGCGCAGGTCGCGCACAGCAAACAGATGGACGAAGTCCTTTAGGATCGCGGCGGCTTCAACTGAGTAGTCGATGTGCGCCACCGCAAACTGTCCCTCAGCGACGAGGCTAGCGGTTCGGGAGAAGCCAAGCGGCATCGAGAAGCGCGACGAATTCTCGATGACATCCTGAAGACTGTCCCCCCTGAAGTCCTGAGCGAAGCTGGACGAGAGATGAACATTCAGATTCGCGACGCCAAGTTCCTGGAGCAGCCGTGAGTGCAGATACGTGCCGGATTTCGGAACCGAATTCACGAGCACACGGGCGCCAAGCTCGGCTCTGCCGGGCGCGAAAGAGAGACGTCCGTTTATGGTGTAAAGCGGCTTCATCACGTCAGAGGCGACATCCGGAAAGACATCGGGGAATCGCTGGACGCCGATGTGTTCGCGCTGAATCTCGACGCCAGTTGTCCGGGCCAGTTTTCCGACTTCGCCCCAGAGATTAGCCGTGTTCGCGGCGTTGGCGGTTTCAGCCATCAACAGTTCATATTGGAACCGCTGCACCTTCGCGCCGATGCCGGCGATGTCCGTCATCGCCTTCTGCTGGACCGCGAGAGTTTTCTCTGTGGCGTCCGCACGCATGGCCGTCTCGCTCGCCAATCCGGACACGCTTGCAAGTTGCTGCGAAATATCTCCCGCCTTTGTTTGCAGGTCGGCCGCCAGCTTGCCAACCGCATCTCGTGTGGCCGCCAAGTTGTTTTCAGATGTCTGAAGGCCTTCAATCAGCACATCGGTTTGCGCCCGCGCCTCTTCCAGCTTCTCCATGTTGGCTTCGATCAATCCGTGCAAGCGCACGGTGATCTGCTCTGTCCGGATC
>CAZJZQ010000050.1:2647-16397 GCA_964550535.1 uncultured Rhizobium sp. | reverse complement strand
GGGCCTCGCCGTTTGCTTCCAGCGACGATTGCGCCGTGGCGAGTGCGTCGATGCGAGAGCCCTGTTCCGCGAGATTTGCCCCGGATTTCTCTTCGGCCGCGCGCAACGCTTCGGTTTGCGCTCGCACCTCTTCCAGTTTCTTCATGTTGGCTTCGATCAATCCGTGCAAGCGCACGGTGATCTGCTCTGTCCGGATCTGCTCCGCCTTCAGGGCCTCGCCGTTTGCTTCCAGCGACGATTGCGCCGTGGCGAGTGCGTCGATGCGGGAACCCTGTTCCGCGAGATTTGCTCCGGATTTCTCTTCGGCCGCGCGCAACGCTTCGCCCAAACTGACGATGCTCCGCGTTTGTTCTTCATCCTGTTGAACCAGCGCATCCGCGCGGCTGCGGGTGGAGAGTTCGAGGGCGGCGATACTTTCCTCCACGCCGGCCTGCGCCCCGCGCAGGTCCGCCAGCGCCTGACGTGCTTCGTCGATCTGGGCCTGTAGCGCATCCCGCGATGCGGCGAACTCGGTTTCGTTGTGCGACGCCCGGCCGGTCAGACCGGAGACATCCGCGGAGATCTGCGCCAGTTGGCGGCCTTGCGCCTCGCCCTGCGCTTGCGTCTGTTCGAGCGCGTCGCGAACCGCCTCGATGCGATCGCCAAGCCGTCTTGCGACGCCATCCGCGCCGGCAAGAAGCGAGGTCAGTTCCTCGAAACGCCGGGACGATCCGGCGGAAAGCTCCGCGATCTGATGAGCGTTTTCCGTCCGGTCATTTTCGGCTTGCGCCATGTCGCGGCCGAGGCGCTCGATGCGCGGCTCAAACCCGGCCACGCGCGGGACGATTGCATCAAGGTTTGCGCCCAGAGCCGTCACGCGGTCCGTAACATCCTGCAGCCGCGAAGCCAGAGCGCCCTGCTCTGACCGCGATTGTTGCAACGACTGTCCCATGGCGCCGGAGGCGGCGCTGATCTCCCCGGACAGATTTGACACGTGGCGAAGGAGGTCCGCCTTCAGACTGGCCTCACGCTGGTCCAGCGCCGACGCAGCTTGAGCGAGCGCGAGATTGCTGGCCTCTTTTGACGAGGCAAGTTCGCCGCGAAGCGCCTCGACCATGCCGGTGTGGGCCTTGCGATCATTCTCCGATTGCGTTGTGCTGAGCGATACACGGCGCACGATCTCGTCGAGACGCATCTCCAGATCACGCGTCTTCGCGGCCTCGCGCGCGCGCACGGCGCCCATGAAGTCTTCGACAATCAGTTGCAGTGCGGCGAGGCGCTGATCGATGCCCGGCAGACGGGCGCCGATATTGCGGCTTTCCATTCCGACGCCATCGGCGAGTTCGGACCAGAGGTCGCCCACTTCGCGGTTCGTGTCGTTCAGGCGCATCTGCAACGCCTGCGTCTGCGCGAACAATCGCGCCGCCGCGTTGAAGGAACGATAGCCGAGATAGGCAAGCCCCAGCGCCAGCACGAGCATGCCGGCGAGCGCGAAGATGATCGCCTTGGCTTCCGGCAATACGGGTGAAGCAAGGAACGCCACAGCCGCCGCGATTGTGAGAGCGCCCAGAGCGATGGCGAGACGCGCAACGCGGCTTCGCTTTACGTGCGCCACGGCGCGCTGGACAAACCCGCCGGACAGCTTCGGATCAAGCGGCGGCGGCGCGCTGGAGGCGCGCGCCGCCGCGCGCAAAGCGGCTCTGGTCTGAGCAGCGGCGGCGGCGGACGCCGGATCGGTTTGCGGCGGTGCAGGCTTCGCGGGGGGAGGCGGCGCATTGACGGCCGGCGCAGGTTTATCGGCCTTTGGCGATGCCGGCGCCGGTGCAGCGGCGCTCCCGCCGGCACGAACCGGAAAAATCGTCAGTGGCGGATGCGCCCCATTCGCGGCGGCGCGCTGTGCAAGCGGAGCAGCGTCGATACTCGCGCCAGCCGCTTTAGGCGCCACAGCCAGTGCGGACGCGGCAACCTGCGGCGCTGAAGGACGGTTTAACGCACCTGGCGAAATCACAGGCATAGGCGGCGATGGCGTCGCAGAATGCGGAGGTTGCGACGTCGCAACCGGCTTCTGAACACCTTGCTCAGATAGCGCCTTGGGGGGAAGAGCTATCTCTTTGACAAACTCAAGCCAAGTGTTGCTAGCGTACCATTGCAAGCCAGCCTCTCGAGCAGCGCCCGTGTATGTGTCATAGTTAGCAATCACCTTCTTGATGCCGGTGATTATTAGCGACGGGTCAGTAGATGGCATCACGACTCCACCACCGCACCCCGCTACGAAGTCTCCGATCCAACTGCCGGAGGTGGTGACAACTGGGACATGATTCATCAACAAATCCAAAAAGAGTCCGGACGGACGATCTGAAAAGGTCTCCTGCTTATAGAGGAGAACTCCAATGTCGCCTTCGCTGACAACTCTTCGATATGCCTCATCCGAAAGGTGATTCGGATAGACAGTCACATCGTCCCCGAACTCAGCGAATTCATGAACGTCACCGCGAACCAAGACGCGACAACTTGACAATTCTGGATCCTGCTTGATGGCCCTTATGATCTCAATCCTTTCCGCCGCCCCCTTCTCGGCTTTGCTAACGGCGGGGAAAGAAATCGAGGGCCTGCACGCGGCGGCCAGCCGACGCGGAGTCTGCTCCAGCAGGTCCCAACTTTCGGCATCGGAATATGTAGGGCTTACGTGCGGAAGAGCGCGTACCGGCAAGCCGAGCACACGTGAGAGACCATCAGCAAGTTTGTCGGTCGTGCCAAAAAAGCGGTGTCGGCCCGACCGGGTGAATCGTGCTGCAAGTCCTCGCCAGCGCTCAGAGAACCATGGTTCCGTATAGTCAAAAAAGGAACACCAAAAGAGGTTCACGGCGAGCAATACATTCTCGTCGCCGTCAAAAACGTCCAGCAGAGCTTCAGCCGCAGACATACTGCCGCAGTACATGAAGATGTGGGTCTGCGGTCGCGGCCCCAATGCAACCAGCTCAGTCCGCGCACGCTTGAGGTCTGCTAGAAACTTCCTATACGAGTCGCCATTCACGCCAAGATCGCGCGCCCGAAAAGACCAACTATTCTCCGAAAAATGCGGCTTGAGATACCCCCGCGAAGCGTCCAGCGCAGTCGTATCGATGTTCCCGAAAGTGACGAACTCCATTCCCGCGATCGCGGCGGCCTCACTCGCGCGGTCATTCAGCGGCGTGAAATGACCAAAATTCTTGCCGACTTCCGGATCGATGGAAACGAACAAGGGCTTCGGCGCGCTAATGACCTCGGGTATTGCCGCCGCGCCTGCGACTAAAGGGCCGGCACTTCGGTCGCGCAGCGCAGGGATATAAGACGGTGTGTGGTTTGTCGCTGTAACGCCCCTACGCTCCATTTCGCATAGCCAGCGCTCCACGATGTTGCAGTGGGTGAGGTAATAATTATCAAAATCGATTGCGAAGAAAGCCGGATGGGCTTTGATGATGTCCGCCATTTTATCGTTGAATTGAGACGCCTTATCGTGGCCCCAAAAATAATTATTCTCGTGTAGCGGCCTACCATCGCATCCAAATATTCTTACTTCCTTGAAAAAGGTCGCCCCGAGCGGCAGCAGAAAGAGCGTCAGAATATTCCCCGTCGAGGTGACATGATAAGATTCCGATATATCAAGATTGGGAACCTCCCCAGATTTGAACGGAAGAGCGGCTATTCTATCTCGAAATTTTTCAGGCAAGTGGCTTATGTAAATATGGTAATCCCGAAGTGGAACAAAAAGATATGACCCGTACTTCCCCATTGCCCGCACCAGATCGGCCCTGAAAGCAGCGGCGTAACTGGACGGACCAGCATGAAAGATCGGATCAGCGACAACAATCAGCGGCGGCTTTAGTCTCTCAAGCAACTCATAATTGCGAACCATGCTGTTGCACGCAATTGATACACCGTCAGAAAAATCATGCTGACTCGCCAAGGAGAGGCCGGGTCCTGTCCCGAATATATACCCTATGCGGCTTTTGCATCGCTCACGAATTTTCTCAAAAATCTTCACAGAGCGATCGATGTAGCTCTTCTGCAGCGGCTCGAAGGTTTCCGGAAATTTGAGGTAGAAAGAGCTCGCATGCTGTAATTTAGTGTGGTCGATGCGCAGCACACGCTTTCCCGAGAGAGCATTATGTGAAGGAACTTTACCGTCCTCGCCCACTGCCCAGCAAAACACTGCGTCAGCAGACCTCAATTCGTTAGCGAGGTCTTCCTCGCCCGCTACGACCCGCACCTCTACGTGGATTTTCCCGACAAGATCGGGCAATGTCTGGTCGAGGAAATCGGCAGGAGCGCCGACCTTTATATCCGGATTTGCAACCGGCAAAACAATGGCTTCGATCTCATCGCGAAACGGATAAAGGTACCAATGCAGCCGATAAAAATGATCGGTGAGGGCCGCACTATCCTGAAATGCTGGAAAAAAAACGAGCCTCATTCCGTCACCTTTTTTCCATCCGTTCGATACGCCCCAGCGAAGCGATAACGGATTCGGTACCCAGCCCCCCCAATGGGGACAACTTGTTGCCCGCCCGATGTCATGAAGCTGAAAGAAAAATCGGTAGCGCTGTTGTTACAGTAAGCGGCGTGACCAAGATCGCATACAGGGCGCTTGAGAGAACACCCCCCTCTGGGCACAACGATTTGATGCAACCCGCAAGTAATTTGGCCCAGCCAAGCGAAGGTGTGCAGCTGAAGCGCACTTCGGACAAAGCGTTCACCCCTTCAATGCGCGCCCCGAAATGATGCGCGAGATATTCTCTGTGACAAACTCCCTGACGCAATGTCAATGACAAGTAGACACTGAAGTCAAAGCCCTCGTGTGATGCGAGATTTTCTGACGTTGCTATACAAGCTGATCGACACCAAGAGGTGACTATCTCCTGCTCGCCCCCCCCCGGCGCAGTACCTGTAGTAAGCTCTCTACCCCGCCGCGCGGCGGGTGTCGGCGCCACCTTCCTTTAGCCAGCTGGCGTAGGCGCCCGTGACGCCGTCGCGGAGGTTGATGGAGGGGGCCCAGCCCATGGCGCGGATGCGGTCGCCGCTCATCAGCTTGCGGGGCGTGCCGTCGGGCTTTGTGGGATCGGTCTGGATCTCGCCCTTGAAGCCCACCACGTCGCAGACCAGCCGCGCCAGATCGATGATCGGGATATCTTCGCCCGAGCCGACATTGACATGGTCGTGGCCGGAATAGTGCTTCATCAGGAATACGCACGCGTCCGCGCAGTCATCGGCGTGCAGAAACTCGCGCCGGGGCGAGCCGGCGCCCCAGATCGTGATGTGACCGGCGCCGGCTTCGCGCGCCTCATGCGCCTTGCGGATCAGCGCCGGCAGAACGTGCGAGGATTGAAGATCGTAATTGTCGCCCGGCCCATAAAGGTTCGTCGGCATCGCCGAGATGAAGTCGCAGCCATGCTGTTTGCGATAGGCCTGCGCGAGCTTGATCCCCGCAATCTTGGCGATCGCGTACCACTCATTGGTCGGCTCCAGCGGGCCGGTGAGGAGCGCGTCTTCCGGAATGGGCTGCGGCGCGAGCTTCGGGTAGATGCAGCTGGACCCGAGGAACAGCATCTTGCCGACAGAGTTGCGATAGGCCGCCTCAGTGATGTTCGCGGCGATCATCAGATTGTCGTACAGAAAATCCGCCGGGCGCGTGTCATTGGCGAGGATACCGCCGACTTTTGCGGCCGCCATGAAGATGGCGTCCGGCTTCTCGCGCGCCATCCATTCATCCACCTGGTCCTGGTTTTTCAGATCGAGAGCTGCGCGGTCTGCTGTGATGACGACGCATCCCTCGCCGGCGAGGCGGCGCACGATGGCGGCGCCGACCATGCCCCGGTGTCCCGCGACGAAGACACGCTTTCCCGCGAGAGGATAAAGGATATCAGTCGGCATTCTTGCGCTGCTCTTTCGAGACAGTTTTCAGGTCTTCGGCCACCATTTCCGCGCACAGGCGGTCCCAGCTGGTTTCGTGCTTCCAGCCGAGCTTGGCGTGCGCCTTGCGCGGATCGCCGATGAGGAGGTCAACTTCAGTGGGGCGGAAATAGCGCGGATCGACCTCGACCAGCACCTTGCCCGTGGCAGCGTCGACGCCTTTTTCTTCCACGCCCGCGCCCGACCATTCCAGCGTGGCGCCGACCTCGGCAAAGGCCCTGGTGACGAAGTCGCGCACCGTCGTGGTTTCGCCAGTGGCGAGCACGTAATCGTCGGGCTCGTCCTGCTGAAGCATCAGCCACATACCGCGCACATATTCGCGCGCGTGGCCCCAGTCACGCTTGGCGTCGAGATTGCCGAGATAGAGCTTGTCCTGATAGCCGAGCCGGATCGCCGCCGCAGCGCGGGTGATCTTGCGGGTGACGAACGTCTCTCCGCGCAGCGGACTTTCATGGTTGAACAGGATGCCGTTGGAAGCGTGCATCTTGTACGCCTCCCGATAGTTCACGACGATCCAGTAGGCGTAGAGCTTGGCGGCGGCGTAGGGGCTGCGCGGATAGAAGGGCGTCGTTTCCGACTGCGGCACTTCCTGTACCTTGCCATACAGCTCGGAGGTGGACGCCTGGTAGAAGCGCGTCTTCTCCGTCAGGCCAAGAATCCGGATGGCTTCCAGCAACCTGAGCGCACCGACAGCATCAGAGTTGGCGGTGTATTCGGGCGTCTCGAAAGAGACCTGCACATGCGATTGCGCGGCGAGGTTATAGACCTCGTCCGGCTGCACCTGCTGCATGATGCGGATGAGGTTTGTGGCGTCGGTCAGGTCGCCATAGTGCAGCACGAAGCGCTGATCATCGACGTGCGGGTCCTGATAGAGATGTTCGATCCGTCCAGTGTTGAACGACGACGAACGGCGCTTCACGCCATGGACGACATAACCCTTGGACAGCAATAGTTCGGCGAGATATGCGCCGTCCTGCCCGGTTACGCCCGTGACAAGTGCAACCTTACCCGCGCCAGAAACAGACATCCGCAACCTCGACAAAGTCCCGCAAGCGCAGGCGATGTAGAAGTCTTAGCCGCGCAATCCTGAAATCTGAAGAGGTTTCTATTCGATAGCCGCCCTACAGCGTGAAGATGACACGCCGTCCGACGCGCATCGCGCTGATCACTGCGACAACCCACAGACCGGCGATCCACACGCCAAGCGTCAGCAACTCCGCGCGTTCCCACATCCGGCCGTACACGATGGGCGCCCTGAACATGTCGAGCAGAGGCACCAGCGGATTTACGTACTTGAAGAATTCCAGATGCTCCTGCGCCAGCACGTCCCGCCGCAGGAAGACCGGAGACAGGAAGAACAGGCCCTGCACCGCGAGCGACGAGATATAACGCAGATCCCTGAAATACGCGCCCATCAGCGACATGATGATCGACACGGGGATCGCGAATAACAGATAGATGCCGAAAAAGACTGGAACCAGCAGGAGATGAAGTCCCGGCGCCGGCAGCCTCTGGAGCGCGAGGATCAGGCCGAAGAGCGCGATCGTCCCGAAGAACATGATGACGATGCCTATCAGCGGCGTGCGCAGTTGGAAGATGAAGAAGGGAATCCGCGTCTGCTTGAGATAGGCTCCGGAATTGATGAGCCCTTCCTGCCCGACCAGCACGTTTGTCGTGAAATACTCCCAGACGATCAGGCCCGCGAACACATAGATCGCGAACTCCCAATAATCCGTCGCGCCGAAGACCGACGCCCACACCACCGCAATAATCAGGGCCATGCCCAGAGGCTGCGCCGCCGCCCAGAATATCCCCAGAGCGCTGCGCCTGAAGCGTGTACGCAAGTCTGACGCGACAAGGTTGGCGCACAGGTGCCGGTAAGCCAGCAGGTCCGCGACATAGCGGATCACGAAAGGCTGCCGCCGGCCCTGGATGTTCACATAGCTCATTGTCGGCTCACCCTCTCAGTTCGAGCCGGCCATATAGGCCATGTAGTCCGGCAACACGTGTTCGGGGGCGCCATCGCGGGCGATCTCGCCGCGGTCGAGCCACACGACACGGCTGCATATCTGCTTGATCAAATTCACGTCGTGAGTCGCTATCACGAAGATGCCCGCATGTTTGACGATGCCCATCATACGCTCCCGCGCGCGCTTGGAGAACGAAGCGTCGCCAGCGCCGAACACTTCATCGACGAGCAGGATATCAGGCAGGATCTGCGTCGAGATGGCGAAGCCGAGCCGGACATACATACCAGCCGAGTAGGTGCGCATCGGCAGATCGATGAAATCGCCCAGACCGGCGAACTCCACCACTTCCGCCTCGAACTTGCGGATCTGGGCGCGCGAATAACCCATCGTCATGCCGCGATAATAGATGTTCTCGCGCCCGGTGGCCTCAAGCTCGAAACCGAGCCCCAGTTCCAGCAGCGTCTCAATGCGGCCCATCACAGAGATTTCGCCGGACGCCAGCGGATAGATGCCCGCCAGAGCGCGCAGCAGCGTCGATTTTCCGGAACCGTTGTGGCCGATCAGCGCGACCCGCTCGCCGTTCCTTATCTGCAGGTCGATATTGCGCACCGCGTCCACATAGGTCGCCTTGGGACCGCGATCCTTGTGACCGAACAGTGACAACAGGGTCGTTTTGAGACTGGCGCGGTTGAACGAGCCGAACGGATAATGAAGGGAGGCCCCCTTCACATCGATCGCCAGCGTCTCATTGCCCGGGACCGCGGGGACATCGCTCGCCTCTGGCTCGGATCCCACAACCCTAAGTGCTTCTCGGCGCTGCGCTTCGATCAACCCGTTCACTCCACAACACTATACGCGCCCCGTCCGCGGTTCCGCGCCGAATCACGACGCTGGCCGCAGGTCCAGGCACGTCTGTCCCCGTGGGGCTGCTATATCCCGGCCCCCCTCAAGGCTCCACTAGAAATGTTGCATCAGGTGGATCAACCGCTGCAACTGCCCTTTGCAGAAGCGCCGGGAGTGACATTTCAGTAAGAAAATGATCGCACCAGCCGGCGTTTGCGCCGGGTCTGCGTGATATTGAGACAACAAGCCGGAGCCGCGCGACCGCCCCTATTCCCTGTCCAGCGCAGCCAGCACACCGTCCACGGCTTCGTTGACCAGGTCTTCGGTTTCCGCCTGCGCCATCACGCGGATCAGGGGTTCGGTGCCTGATTTGCGGACGACGAGGCGGCCGCGCGAGCCCAGCGCCTTTTCGGCCGCCGCGATTGCATCCTGCACGGCCTTGCGGCCCATCGGGTCCGAACCCTTGTATTTGCGGTTCACCAGCCTCTGCGGCGCAGGGTCGAACACATGCGCGATCTCGGACAACTTGCGCCCTGTCTCCACCATCACCGCCAGAACCTGTAGCGCCGCGATCAAGCCGTCGCCCGTGGTGGAGAAATCCGACAGCACGATGTGGCCGGACTGTTCGCCGCCAACATTCACGCCCTTCTCCATCATACGGGCCACCACATAACGGTCGCCCACCTGCGTGCGCTCCAGCTTCACGCCCAGCCCCTTCAGGTGGGTCTCCAGCCCGAGGTTGGACATGACGGTGGCGACGACGGAGTTCTTCGTCAGCTTGCCCTGCGCCTTCCAGCTCTGCGCAATCATGCCCAGCAACTGATCGCCGTCGATGATCTTGCCGTTCTCGTCGCACAGCGCCACGCGGTCCGCGTCGCCGTCCAGCGCGATGCCGATATCGGCGCGATAGCGGTGCACCGCTTCGACCATGGCGCGCGTGTCGGTGGAGCCGACTTCGCGGTTGATGTTGAAACCGTTGGGCTCGACGCCGATGGGGAAAACTTCCGCGCCAAGTTCATAAAGCGCCTTGGGGGCGACCTTGTACGCGGCGCCGTTGGCGCAATCGATCATGATGCGCAGACCCGAGAGCCGCAGCTTACGCGGGAAGGTCGCCTTCACGATCTCCACATAGCGCGATTGCGAATCGTCCACCCGTTTGGCGCGGCCCAGATCGGGGGACGCCGCCAGCTCGCTGTCCAGCGGCCGCGCCATCAACTCCTCGATCGCCAGCTCGGCTTCGTCGGACAGCTTGTAGCCGTCAGGCCCGAACAGCTTGATGCCGTTGTCGGCATAGTGGTTGTGGCTGGCGGAGATCATCACGCCCAGATCGGCGCGCAGGCTGCGGGTCAGCATGGCGACGCCCGGCGTCGGCAGCGGGCCGAACAGGTCGACGTCCATGCCCATCGCGGTGAACCCGGCGGTCAGCGCGGGCTCCAGCATATAGCCCGACAGGCGCGTGTCCTTGCCGATCACCACCAGGTGGCGGCGCGGCTGGGCGCGGCGGAAATAGGTGGCGGCGGCCATGCCCAGGCGCATCGCCATTTCCGGCGTGACGCTGCCCTGGTTGGCCGTGCCACGAATGCCGTCCGTTCCGAAAATCTTGCGCGCCGTCATGGATGCCCGTTTCTCCGCCCGTCGCCGGGCGATGCTCTTTCCAAAGCCGGAAAGCCGGTTGGACGCGCCGGCGCAAGCCGAATCGCCGCCACCGGCCCGGATTCGTGAAATTCATGACGGACCTAGCCGAGAATGTGCAATATCTGGCTAACAGACACGCCATAGATACGCCTTGCGGGGCTCGAAGTGTGCTTATGGGCCCGGACGGCCCGGAGAATGACGTTTCATGTGTGGAATCATCGGCATCCTGGGCAATGAACCCGTCGCGACGCGGCTGGTGGAGGCCCTGAAGCGGCTGGAATACCGGGGGTATGATTCCGCCGGCGTCGCCGTGTTGCTGGACGGCCGGATGCGGCGCCTGCGCGCGCCCGGGAAACTGCGCAATCTCGACGACAAGGTGCGCGATGCGAAACTGGGCGGGCTCGCCGGCATCGGCCACACCCGCTGGGCCACGCACGGCCAGCCCAACGAGGTGAACGCCCACCCGCACGCCTCCGGCCGGGTCGCCATCGTCCATAACGGCATCATCGAGAACTTCCGCGACCTGCGCGAAGAGATGGAAGGCCGTGGCCGCAAATTCGAAACCGAGACAGACTCCGAAACCATCGCCCACCTGATCGACGAAGGCCTGTCCGATGGCCTTGCCCCCAAACCCGCCTTTGCCCGCGCCCTGTCGCAGCTGCGCGGCGCCTTCGCCATCGCGGCGATCATCGAGGGCGAGGAGGATCTGATCCTCGGCGGCCGCAAAGGTTCGCCGCTGGTGATCGGCGTGGGCGATGGCGAGATGTATCTCGGCTCGGACGCGCTCGCCGTTGCGCCCTTCACCTCGCGCGTCATCTATCTCGAAGAAGGCGACTGGTGCGCCCTCACCCGCAAATCGTTCGAAGTGTTCGACGCGAAAGGCGAGAAGGCCGACCGGCGCGAAACCATCGTGCAGGACGCAGGCGCAGCGGCGGAAAAGGGCAATTACCGCCACTACATGCAGAAAGAGATCTACGAGCAGCCCGACTTCGTCAGCCGCACCGTCGCCGCCTATGTCAACGCATTCGAGTTGAAAGCGTCCCTGCCCACACGCCCCGGCAAGAAGGAGATCGACTTCGCGCGCGTGAAGCGAATCCAGATCGTCGCCTGCGGCACGGCCTATTACGCTGGCTTCGTCGGCAAATACTGGTTCGAGCAGCTTGCCGGCATCGTCACTGACGTCGATGTGGCGTCGGAGTTCCGCTATCGCGATCCGGTCCTGTCGCCGGACACGCTGGCGATCATGGTAACCCAATCCGGCGAGACAGCCGATACGCGGGCTGCGCTTGAATACTGCAAGGCGCAAGGCGTGATGACCGCCGCCGTCGTCAACGTGCCGACCTCCACCATCGCTCGCGAGGCGGATGCGGTGCTGCCGACGCTGGCGGGCGTGGAGATCGGGGTCGCCTCCACCAAGGCGTTCACAGCGCAGCTTTGCGCCCTGCTCGCCACCGCCATCGCGGCGGGACGCGCCACGGGCAAACTCTCGCGCGCGGACGAGGAGCACCACATCAAGGCGATGCTGGAACTGCCGCGCCTCATCTCGGAAACCCTCAAGGACGAGGATCGCGTTCGGGCTTTCGCGGTGGAGTTCGCCAAGGCGCGCGATGTGCTCTATCTCGGCCGTGGCCAGCTTTACCCGATCGCCCTTGAAGGCGCGCTAAAGTTGAAGGAAATCTCCTATATCCACGCTGAGGGCTATGCCGCCGGCGAGTTGAAGCACGGCCCCATCGCACTGATCGACGAGGCGACGCCCGTGGTGATGGCCGCCCCGCACGACCACCTGTTTGAAAAGTCGCTCTCCAACTTGCAGGAAGTCGCCGCCCGCCGGGGCCGCGTGCTGCTGGTGTCGGATGCAGTGGGCCTGAAGGCGGCGGGCGATGCGCCGTGGGCGAAGCTGGAAATTCCCGTCTGCGAGCGCGTGATCCAGCCCATCGTGGCTGTCATCCCGCTACAGCTTCTCGCCTACCATGTCGCCGTCGAGAAAGGCACCGATGTCGACCAGCCTCGCAACCTCGCGAAATCGGTGACGGTCGAATAGACCGCCCGCCCCGCCAAGGCTGGCAGACGAGTTGCAGCAGTTCGCGCAGACACAGTTAACTGTCCCGTTGGGAGCCTTTTTGATGCAACCTGCCAAAAGACCCGTCCGCAAGGCCGTTCTGCCCGTGGCCGGATTCGGGACGCGGGTGCTGCCGGCGACCAAGGCGGTTCCCAAGGAAATGCTGACCGTCTTCGACCGCCCGGCCATCCAGTATGTGGTGGACGAGGCCAAGGCGGCGGGCATCGAACACTTCGTGTTCGTCACCGGCCGCAACAAGGCGGTGATCGAGGATTATTTCGACAAGGCCTTTGAGCTCGAAACCACGCTGGAAGCCAAGAAGAAGGACGCCATCCTCGCCGAAGTGCGCTCCGCCCAGCTTCCCGCCGGCGCCTCCAGCTTCACCCGCCAGCAGGCGGCCCTCGGCCTTGGCCACGCCGTGCTGTGCGCGAAAGACATCATCGGCGATGAACCCTTCGCCGTCCTCCTGCCCGACGTGATCGTGAGGGGCCAGGGCGGTTCGTGCCTGCAACAGATGGTTGCGGCCTACAACGACACTGGCGGCAATATCGTCGCCGTGGACGAAGTGCCAGAGAACCGCGTGAACCAGTATGGCGTGATCGATCCGGTCACCGCTGGCGACGCCGGCCCCCTCGTTAAAATGAAGGGCATGGTGGAAAAGCCGCCCGTGGGACAGGCCCCCTCGCGCCTCAAGATCACCGGCCGCTACATCCTCCAGCCGGAAATCTTCAATCTGCTGGTAACGCAGACGCCCGGCGCCGGCGGCGAAATCCAGCTCACCGACGCCATGCTGCGCCTGATGAACACG
Organism: uncultured Rhizobium sp.; assembly: GCA_964550535.1. Taxonomy (GTDB): domain Bacteria; phylum Pseudomonadota; class Alphaproteobacteria; order Caulobacterales; family Hyphomonadaceae; genus UBA7672. The sequence goes on along the minus strand of CAZJZQ010000050.1, from coordinate 3,154 downwards.
CAGTCCTTCCACGCCTTCAAATATGCAGGACAGGATTATGACTGCGGCGACAAACTCCTCTACCTCGAAGCCTTCGCCGCCATGGCCCTGAACCACCCGGAACTCGGCGCCAAAGCGAAAGCGGTTCTGGAAGCGGTGCTGAAGAAGGCGTAGCCGTTTACGCTACCCCTTCCGCTCGCACGGTCCCCTTCGGCCAAAAAGAAAACGCAACGGCGTGAGATGCGCCGCTGCGTTTCTGTTCGCTCAGCCGGGGTGCGATCAGCTCGCCTCTTCCATGTCCTCGCGGACCTTCAGGTCGTACTCGCGGACCTTACGGTAGAGCGTTGAGCGGCCGATGCCGAGGCGGCGCGCCACTTCCGACATGTGCCCCGAATAGTGATCGATGGCGAACTGGATCAGGTCGCGCTCGATGGCTTCCAGCGTGCGCAGCTCTCCGGTGGGGTCGGTGATCAGCACGGGCTGGTCCGCGGCGTCGTTGGCCGCAGGCGCCGCAGCAGCAGGGGCCAG